>JBAYZI010000110.1:0-9135 GCA_041672585.1 Cloacimonadales bacterium (SeqCode)
GCGCTCTTTATCTAAATCTACTAAGCCGGTAAGAGGTAAGAAGATCTCTGTATTTCTGACAACTGCCGCAATAGCACCGGAGACTTTTTCGCCGTTTGTACTAATATTCATCTTGGTAACTTTAGCTAACTTAGCAAAGTAGTTTTGGTACTCTGCAAAGAGCTCTTTTTGGGCATCCTCTGCGACATTGATGAAGATTTCGATATCTACACCGGGTGAAAGGTTAACTTGCTTCCTAAGGTTGCGTATAGCGGTAATAGTCTCTTGCACAAAGCTCATATCATCATTGATAGCCAAATTAATCATCTCTTCACTATGTTGAGGGAACTTGGCTATAATCAAAGCTTCTTCGTCCATGGGGAAATACTCTTTAACATTTTGCCAAATCTCTTCTGTAATGAAAGGCATTAGTGGATGGAGAAGTCGCATGGAGTTTTGGAGAACATCTAAAAGCACAAACTTGGCTGTAAGTTGTCCTACTTTATCATTATCATCATAGATTCTATCTTTAGAGAGCTCAATATACCAAGAACAGAAGTCGTTCCAAATGAATTGCATGAGTATTTGGGCAGAATCGTTATGTCTAAGATTATCATAGTTTTCTGAAACTTCTTTAATAACTTGGTTTAGTCTGGAATAAATCCATTTATCAGCTAATTCCAGCTTCAATTCTGCCGGTTGTGGTAAGCCTTCTATCTTTTCAACATTCATCATGATATATCTAAAAGCGTTCCAAATCTTGTTGGCAAAGTTTCTGCCTGTCTCTAAAACAGCTGCAGAATAGTAGCTGTCTTGTCCTTTAGGAGTATTGAAAATCATGCTGAATCTTAAAGCATCTGCACCAACTTCATCAATAATATGAATTGGATCAGGTGAATTACCTAGAGATTTAGACATTTTACGTCCGGTTTCATCTCTGACAATACCATGTAAAAAGACGGTATCAAAAGGTATCTTTTGTTCAAACTCAAGTGTAGCCATTATCATCCGCGCTACCCAAAGATAGATAATTTCGTGTCCGGTAACTAAAACATTAGTAGGTAAGAAGTAATCCAAATCTTTGGTTTTCTCAGGCCAGCCTAAAGTAGAGAAAGGCCATAACCAAGATGAAAACCAGGTATCCAGAACATCTTCTTCTTGTCTGATATTCTTACTTCCGCATTTCTTACATTCAGTAATTTGCTCTTTGGTAACATGAATCTCGCCACAATCATCACAATAGAAAGCAGGGATCCGATGTCCCCACCAAATCTGACGAGAAATACACCAATCGCGGACATTTTCCATCCAGCGCATATAGACCTTTGTCCAACGCTCCGGTTGGAACTTCACGGTGCCATTCTTCACAACTTCAATTGCCGGTTCTGCTAATTCTTTCATGCTAACAAACCATTGGTCAGAGAGATACGGCTCTATTACAGTATCGCAACGATAGCAATGTCCGACTGCATGTTCGTGATCTTGGATTTTGATTAAAAGTCCATCAGCTTGAAGCTTCTCAACTATCTTCTTCCGGCAAGCATATCTATCTAAACCGACAAAGTCTGCACCTGCTTCTGCATTCATAACACCATGTTCATCAATAACTAAGAGTTGAGCTAAATTATGCCTGAGTCCTACTTCAAAGTCATTAGGATCATGAGCAGGAGTGATTTTAACACAGCCACTGCCAAACTCTTTATCTACATAATCATCAGCAATGATAGGAATATTTCGACCTGTGTAAGGAAGCACAACTTCTTTACCGATTAAGTTCTGATATCTTTCATCTTTGGGGTTAACTGCAACTGCGACATCACCTAACATGGTTTCCGGACGTGTAGTTGCAATCTCGATATAACCTGTACCTTCAGCAAATGGGTATTTAATATGCCACATTTTGCCGGCTGCATCTTCGTGCTCCACTTCATCATTTGCCAAAGCAGTAACACAACGTGGACACCAGTTTATAATTCTTTTACCACGATAGATTAAACCTTTTTCATAGAGATGAATGAAAACATCTTTCACAGCCTCGGAAAGTCCTTCATCCATAGTGAATCTCTCACGCGTCCAATCACATGAACAACCAAGTTTCTTGAGCTGCTCTATGATAATTCCGCCCTTCTCTTCTTTGAATTCCCAAATCCTTTCAACTAAGGCTTCTCTGCCTATTTCATGACGATTAGTGCCTTCTGCTTGCAGATTCTTCTCAACTACATTTTGGGTGGCAATACCTGCATGGTCAGTGCCGGGAATCCAGAGTGTTGGAATACCTGTCATTCTCTTATAACGAATCAGAACATCTTGAATTGTGTTATTTAAAACATGGCCCATGTGCAAGATACCGGTTACATTTGGAGGCGGAATAAGAATGGTGAAAGGTTTCTTTGTTTCATCTATTTTCGGAGTGAAATACCCCTTATCGGTCCACTCTTGATACCACTTTTTCTCTATCATATTCGGTTCATATATCTTATTAATTTCCATTAAATCCTCTATAAATTCTTTATTATTATATTATTTATTCTTCGCTTTTCTTCTCTCTAACTCTATATTCAAGTAATAATTTTGGGATATAAAGGGCAACTGTTTGATCTCTTCTAAAGAGACCCATTTAGCATCTTCAGCATCGTCCCCTGCCTTTAGCTCACTTCCCACAACTCGCATTAAAAAGCCAAAAGATACCACTTTCTCATAAAAGGGATTAGGACTCATCTTATGCCCTAACAAATAAACCACTTCCCCATCTAAATTAGTCTCTTCCTTCATCTCAGCAACGGCTGCTGACTCCGGAGTTTGATCTATCTCTAAATAACCACTGGGGAATGCCCATTTACCTACAGAAGGCGGGTATTTACGCTTGATTAAGACTACTTCATCTTTGTCATTAATAATCAAACAACAGACTACCGGAACAGGATTCTTATAGAAAATCCAACCGCAATTAGCGCAAGTGGGTCTCTCTTTGCCCTCTCTATCAGTGGCTATTGCCACTTTGTGTCCACATTTGACACAGTAGTTAATATCTTTATATCTCTCTTCATTTAATGTCATTGCTACTCCTATTTTCAAGCTTACCCTTTTAAAAACGGCAAAGATGTCAAGAAATTCTTGTAATTAAATGGTATAGAAGAGCCTTTAGATAAATTATTCAGTTTATTTGTTGATTTGTTTAATTGATAAAAAACCGGTTTCCCTAACTTTCAAATCTTTGGGGGAAAAGAAAAAACGACCAGATGGTCGTTTTTAATCATTAACTTGTGTAAATAATAATTTTACTGTCCTAGAGCAAACATTGCAGCTCCGAAAACAGCAATAACTGACTAAACAATTAAACAAATCAACGATACAACATGCAATTAATTCGTGTTAATTAGTCTTAATTCGTGCAAATTAGTGTGAAGGTCTTTTTTATTGCTAATTACTAATTACTAATTGCTAATTTCTTTCTTATTCCCTCAGCCACAGTATAGCCGGTAGAGAAAGCAATCTGCAGATTAAACCCACCGGTATTGGCATGTAAATCTATTACTTCTCCGCAGAAGTAGAGATTAGGTACTAGCTTTGATTCGAGGGTATTCTTATTGAGTTCATCCGTGGTTACGCCCCCAATAGTGATAATAGCTTCTGTAAAAGATCTGGTTGATTGCAGTGGAAAAGTAAGTTGTTTGAGCCACATTCTCAACTCTTTACGCTGATTAGCTTTAATCTGGTTAACTATTGTATCAAGCGGGATCTTTAATTCATCAGCACAGACGCCTATCATTTTGCTTGGGAGAAGTAGTTTCAAGACAGATTCAAACTGCTTTCTACCATGTTCATCAAAGTCGCGTAATAATCTTTCTTCTAATTTAGCATGATCTAAGGCAGGCTTAAGGTCTATGCGTAGCTCTAAATCTGAGATGGGTAAATGAGATATTTTGTTACTTAAGGAGAGGATTATCGGACCTGTTACGCCAAAATGAGTAAACATCATCTCGCCAAACTCTTCAACCAGCTTCTTGTTATCCTGCCAAATAGAAGCAGTAACATTCTTAAGCGAAACACCTTGCATTCTTTGAGCTAAATTACCTTTAGTATTGAGAGGTACTAATCCTGGCTTTAAGTCCGAGACTTTATGTCCCAAAGCTTGAGCAAATCTCTGTCCATCTCCGGTCGAACCAGTTACAGGATAAGAACATCCACCGGTAGCTATTACGACTTGTGAAGCATTATATTTGTTAGCAGAATCATCTGTGAGAGTGAAGATATTTCCCTGTTTGATTATGTTTTTAATGGCGGTTTTAAGTTTAATTTTAACATTGTTATCAATGCAGAAACGGTGTAAGGAATCAACTACATCTTGAGCAGTATCAGATTCAGGAAAAACCCTGGCACCTCTCTCCTCTTTTATCGGAACACCGTGAGCATTGAAGAAAGCTATAGTCTCTTCTACAAAGAACTTAGAGTAGGCTCCTTTAAGAAACTTGGGCTTTGGTTCAACATTAGCAAAATGCTCTTTACTGCTTGAATTATTAGTTATATTACATCTGCCTTTACCCGTAATTCTCAATTTTCTGCCTGGGTTATCTCTTTTTTCAATAAGAAGAGTGTTTAGTCCTGCTTTTCCTAAATATCCCGCACAAATCATCCCGGAAGCACCGGCACCGACCACAATAACGTCATAAATCATTATTTATCTTTCCTTATTACCATGTTTATTAAAAAAGAGACGCAATTATATAAATCACGCCTCTTTCTCTTAATTAATCATTTAAGTTTATTAGTTTATTTTTACATTTTCTATTTTTTCAATTATTCTATGCACAACTTTAGTGAATTCTTGTCCACCTGCTGTTTTGCTAAAATCATAGATATATGGTCTGCCACTGTCAGTTGTTTTAGGAATATTAACATCTACAGGGATATGTCCAAGTATCTCTACACCAAAGTCTTCAGCAGCTTTCTTAGCACCTTCGCCTGTGAATAAGTCAATTGGTTTGTTGCAATGAGGGCAGACAAAAGTAGCCATATTCTCAACTAATCCAAGAATAGGAACATTCATCTTTTCAGAGAATTTAATAGTCTTACGAGCATCTAAGAAGGCAACATCTTGAGGAGTAGAAACGATTACAGAGCCATCAACTTTACCTAATAATTGGATAATTGAAAGAGGTTCATCGCCGGTACCCGGAGGGCAATCTACTACTAAATAGTCTATTTCAGGCCATTCGATATCTTGTAGGAACTGTTTGATAATCCCCATTTTAAGAGGTCCTCTCCAGATTAACGGATCATCAGGATTTGGCATTAAAGAAGCAATAGTTAAAACAAACATGTTGTCATGCACTCTGATCGGTGCCGGTCTGCCACTCTTCTCATCCATTTGGAGTAATTTGCCTTCAATACCCATCATTTTAGCAATTGAAGGACCGTGAACATCTACATCTATTACGCCGACTGTTTTGCCTGCGAAAGCTAAGCCATAAGCGATATTAACAGCAGTAGTTGATTTACCAACTCCACCCTTACCACTAATAACAACTATACGATTCTTTATTCTTGAAAGATTATCTTGATATTGAGTCTCTTTCATCTCTTCTTCTTTCTTTTTGTTTTCCATATTTACCTCTAATTATTTTTTCTTATCACTGTTCTTGAGAGAGTGCTAATCTGTCAACAATAAGATACTACTTTTTTGTTAGTAAGCAACTAACTTATTTATATTTTCATATTATTGCTACGATTTTACTACTTTCTGTAAGCAGGAACCCACTCTAATTTTGGTTCAACTCTTCTGGAACCCCACATATATTTTTCAATCTTTGTTTTTAGGGAAGCATCAATTGCCTTATCAATTAACCATATTTTAGAAGACAAGACTCTTTCCAGAATATTAACGGTAGCATTATAATAGAATTCCAGGTTCTGAGCATAAATATTATCCATATTATCTTTAATAGTGTGAATAACAGTCGATGCATTCCCACCAAAGCGAGCAAGATTCACAGAAGGAACTTCATATACAGAGAAAGGCATTGCATCTGAACTATAAATATCAACACTATCATTAAAACAGTAACCTGCTTCTTTAGAAATACCACTTAAATAGCCTTTTAATTCATTTGTGCCGATAACCATCATCAGATCAGAACCAAAGTAATCGCCCGCAACATCGACATTTAGGACAAAAGCACCATTCTCTTTTACTTCTTCTAAATGAGTCTCAACATAGGCAGAAGAACCGAGCAGTCCCATCTCTTCCCCACTACAGAAGATAACCTTGAGTAGTCTATCCGGATGCTTTTCGGCAAAGTATTGAGCTGCTTTCAAGATAACCACGGTTCCGGCACCATTATCAGAAGAGCCATGAGAGCGAGCAACAGTGTCATAATGAGCTGTTAAATAGGTAATATTCTGATCTAACTTAGCTTCACCAATAGTTGCTACGATATTATAGGCTGTTCTTTCAAATCTTTCTTGTTGAATCTTGAGAGTAATGTGAGAACCATTTTTGGGTAATAATTTGATAGCATTATCATAGGAAATAGTAACGGCAGAAAGCATACCGGTTTCCACACTTTTCTGTCTGTGAGACATATTAGATGCTTCTTGAGCAGGGGAACTGATTTGGATGAAGGCTTTTACACCTTGCTTATACATGCTGTCAAAGGCATTGCGACTTCCACCTTTGCACATAACAATCTTATCTTTAAAAGCACCTTTATTAAGCTCTACTATTTTTATATTATCGATAAAAACCAATTCGCCTTCAATAGTTTGAGATTCAACTAAACCGTAGGGTAAGGCTTCTACTTTAAGATCGCCGGCAATAATCTGACTATCACCTGTATCAAATCCATACATGGTGAATGGTTGTTCTTCATACTGAATCTTAGCTTTATCTAAATGTTTCTTGATTATCTCGCGGGCTTGAGCTTCTTCCGGAGAACCGGCAAGATGTTCAAAATCCAACTCTTTTAATACTTCATAACAGTTAATCATTTTACAAATCCTTCTTATTATGATTTTAATTTATATTATGTTAATAAGAGGGGTACCCACAAGGGATACCCCTACAACTATTCGTTATTTATTATCTTATTTCTTTTTAAATGTAGATGTGAAGTGTCTCATAATTGGAGCTTCATAATCTATTTCAAGTCCTTTAAGTTCATTTCTTCTTTCCCATACTTTCTTACAACCCCAAACAATTACTTCCATGTGATTGTTAGTGTACACACGACGTGGAACTGCTAATCTGAGAAGTTCTGTTTTAGGAACTCTCTCTTCTCTAGTTACAGGATCTCTGTCTGCAAGCACAGTACCGATTTCCACACCTCTAACGCCTGCTTCTATATAAAGCTCGACTCCAAGAACTTGAGCTGGATATTGCAATTGAGGGATATGAGGTAAGAATCTTAGAGCATCAACATAGATAGCATGTCCACCGAATGGTTCCATTACCGGAATGCCCTCTTCTTTTAATCTGTTACCTAAGTATTCAACTTGAGAAATACGTGCATCAAGATAATTGAATTCTGTGTTTTCATCTAAACCCACAGCGAGAGCAGCCATATCTCTGCCAGCCATTCCACCGTATGAGAGATAGCCTTCAAACATGATATTAAAAACTGAACATTTCTTGTATAAATCTTGACTTCTCATTGCAATAAAGCCACCGATATTAACAATAGCATCTTTCTTGGCACTCATGGTCATACCATCAGCAAGAGCAAACATTTCAGCTACGATTTCTTTGATAGTTTTATCTGCATAACCGGCTTCTCTTTTCTTGATGAAGTAAGCATTCTCAGCAAAACGAGCAGAGTCAAAGAATAAAGGTAGTTTATATTTAGTACATAAAGCCCTGACTTCTTTTAAGTTAGCTAAAGAAACAGGTTGTCCGCCACCATTATTACAAGTAACTGTCATAATAACAAAGGGGATTTTGCCTTGATTCTTTTTAATAGTATCTTCTAACTTCTGAATATTAGCATTTCCTTTAAAAGGATGAATCAAAGTTGGGTCAAAAGCTTCATCAATAGTGCAATCAACACAAGAAGCTTTACGATATTCAATATGACCTTTGGTTGTGTCAAAATGACTGTTACCGGGGATTACATCGCCCTCTTTTACTAAAGCAGAGAAAAGAACATTTTCTGCAGCTCTACCTTGGTGAGTAGGGAGAACGAAATCAAAGCCAAGAATTCTTTTAATAGTATCTTTCAGTTTATAGAAACTATTTGAACCGGCATAAGATTCATCACCCAGCATCATAGCAGACCACTGTACATCAGTCATAGAACCGGTACCGGAATCTGTTATAAGGTCAACTAAGACATCACTTGAGCGAAGATTAAAAAGGTTGTAACCTGCAGCCTCGATTGCTTTAATTCTCTCTTCTTTCGTTGTTTGGTTGATAGCTTCGACCATCTTAATTTTATATGGTTCTGCATATGGCATTTTACTCATAACTTTCTCCTTCGTTTTTATATATTTTGTTTATTACTTTTAATATAGTCAATTCTGTCAATTTAAAAAATGATTTTACTGACAATACATACATATTCAACACCAAAACAAAGTTTATTTTACTATTTAGGAAAAAAACACTTGCCTAAGATAGCTTACTCTAATATCTTGGTAGAATAAATAAATAATGAATAATAGGAGTAAATATGAAGAAGTTACTTTTACTCGGTGACGAAGCGTTAGCACACGGTGCAATCGACGCTGGTATCTCAGGTTTCTACGGATACCCGGGAACGCCTTCGACCGAAATACTTGAATATGTCCAGAAGAACAAAGTCGCAATTGAAAAGAATTTACATAGAACTTGGGCTTCCAATGAAAAAACAGCCATGGAATCAGCAGTAGGTATGTCCTTTGCAGGCAAAAGAACAATGGTTACCATGAAGCACATAGGACTTAATGTAGCAGCTGATCCATTTATGAATTCAGCTATGACCGGTGCAAACGGTGGCTTATTAGTTACTGTAGCTGATGACCCTTCTATGCATTCATCTCAGAATGAGCAAGATTCACGCTTTTTTGCGAACTTTGCCCTTATTCCTTGTATAGAACCATCAGACCAACAAGAGTGTTATGATGCATCTAAGCATGGTTTTGAACTTTCAGAGAAGTTTAAGCTTCCTGTAATGGTCAGATTAG
>JBAYZI010000111.1:0-9045 GCA_041672585.1 Cloacimonadales bacterium (SeqCode)
AGAAGTAATCGGGGCAACATTACCATTTTCGTTAGAAGTAACGTTGGGAGCAAATGATTTGACTGATATCTTCTTGATATTCCAACCCGGATCAACCAAACGCGGTTCTGCATTATCATCTTCCAATCTTAAAGTAATGTAGATTTGGTCAGAGGTATAATCCGCAGGTATTTTAATCCATGTCTTGTGTAAGTAATCAAACTGTCCTGATTCAACCCAAATTGGTTCAGCATCTGTGCCATTTCCGTCAGGAGTGATAACAACCATAGCCTTATCGTAATCCCATTCAGTATGCAACCAATGTTCTAATTCAATATAGTTAATTTTGCTTGGGTCAATGGTAATTGCTTCTGTAGTTGTCAGGTGATAACGACAGTTTGCTTCATAGAAATTATTATCATAGCCTGAATCAAAGGTGAAGTTCCAATGTTTTGAATCTGAAACAAACGATTGTTGAATATTATTAGCATCAGTGTAAGTAGTAGTTGCCCAATTCTCTGTACCTGTCCAACTATCTAGATTTTCAAAGTTCTCAGTAAAGAGATCTTGGAAGTTAGCTAAGTCTATATCTATTAAATAAGGACCATTAGGAATGGTGAATTGTTGAGTGTAGAATCTATCTTCACTTTCAAAAGTAACAACAATCTCACCGGAAATTACAGGGATAGTTGTAGGAGAATCAGAAGTAACATTCTCGACTACTTGCTGATGATTATTAATATTAGGGAAGTCTAAAGTAATCTTTCCAGCTCCCCAGAAACCTGTTATATTCAGTGTTAAGTTGGAGTTCGGATTAGGCAGCGGAGTTAACGCTACATTCTTAGTAGTCTTGGTGCTATAAACAATAATATTCTCAGTGTGAGTATAGTAGCCTGCTTTCTTAACTTCTAAAGTATATTGACCATTTTTAAGAGGTCTAAAGTATCTTCCTGAACTTGCTTTACTCAAGCGAGGTGCTAAATAACGCTGATTTCTTCCTACAATAGCAACTTCAGCTTCTAACGGTTCAGTAGTAGCTGCATTAGTAACTACACCTGTTAACAATGAGTTAGAGTTTGTACTATTACTTGATGCCAACGCTCTGTTAAGCAACCATTTGGTGCCGTTATAGCATTGTTGAGCAACAGACGCCATACCTAAAGAGTCCGGTTGCAGATTAAGTGTTCCACATTCGATAAGTAGTTGTAATGTCCCAAAAGCTTGGTAAAGGGAGTGATCTTGACTTCCCTTTCTGCCTGTTCCGGGATAGAATTCATAAGTGTTGGATTGGTCTTCTTTTAAGATATTGGTTGCCACACCTTCCGCTATTTCAGCTGAGATATCAATGTCCGGAGAAGGTCTTAGATTTACCCAATTCCAGGGATAATATACTTTCTCAGAGAGATTTCCGGTTCTGGAAGAGTGCCATTGAATAGAATAAACAGGTTTATACTCTTCCACGAAATCCCAGATTACATTTGTTTCTGATTCTGAAAGTGGAGCATGTCCACGATAATAATCATATATTTCTAAGCCTGCAGTAGAACCTAAAGTATCTCCATGCACCCAGTTAAGTGGGAAGTTTCTATTTGGGTCAACGCCATCGTAATCATTACCTACACCGGGAACAAAATCAAAAATGCCGTTTTCATTATTATCTCTTTTATTCTTTCTGTAGGAAGTGTCTAAACCATCAGTTACGACTTGATAACCTTCAGGGTTAAGCATAGGAATCACATATATTTGTAATTGTTGTAGCCAATTATAATGGGGTGGAACATTTCTCTTTTTGAGAATTTCATCAATAGTTTTCAAAGTAATCGGTACACCCAGCACCTCTTCAGCATGAATAGTTGAGCTAAGTAAGATTACTGGCTTGGAATCATCGTCCACATCCACATTGTGAGAAAGTTTCACTATATAGATTGGCATATTTTCTTGTTGAGAATAGCCGGCAATTTCAACTTTACAAATTTCCGGATAGTTCTCTTGGTATGCTAAAATCTTAGCAGCAATCTCTTGGTTTGTTGGGTAACAAGCCGGCAAGGTTCCTTGACTAAAGAGAATGCCTGTAAAAGCAAGAAGCATCATTGTTAATACTTTTTTCATAATTTCCCCTCTATTTTATAAATAATAAATCATCGTTATAAGTTATGTAAATGCAAGTTACATGCCAAATAAGAGACGATTTTTATGAGAGGCAATTTTCAGGCTTTGAGTTACTCTATATTTATCTCTTTTTATAATTGTAGTAAGCAGTTAGGAAAATTATAATTCCTCCGATTAATGAATAAGTATCAGGGAAAGAATCACCTAAAAATATTCCAATAATTGTAGCAAATAAGATAGTTGTGTAACTATAGATAGATATCTCGGACGCAGGTGCTAAATGGTAAGCTTTGGTGAGGGTTATTTGACCAATTCCGGCAAAGACACCGATTCCTATGAGAAGCAGCAATGTCGTAAAAGAAGGGACTACAAAGTTATTATACAGAGCAGGAAGTGTTCCGATTACAGAAATGGTAGAGAAGTAGAAGACAATCATGGCAGTGGAAGCTTTACCCTTGAGATATCTCACTACTACATAGGCTATACCGGCAAAGACAGCTGAAAAGAAGCCTGCTAAAGCGGGGAAGATGGAGAGATTAAATTGGGGTTTTATAATCATAATTGCACCCAGGAAAGCAAAGATAACTACTAGTATTTTCTTGGTATTAATCCCCTCTTTTAAGAATATTCCGGCAAAGATAATTACAAAGAAAGGAGAAAGTTTATTTAGTATTGTCGAATCAGCTAAAGTCATATTAGCAATAGCGTAAAAGTACATGATTACTGCTGTTAGCCCTGCCAACGCACGAAGTATCAGATATTTAGTTACTCTACCTTGAGCAAAAGGATTCTCTCTCTTCTTGATAATTACGACTAACATTAAGACGAAAGTTACCAGGTTTCTAAAGAAGACCTTTTCCATGAGCGGAACTTCTGTAGTAACCTTCACAAAAGCACCCATAATAGCAAAGCTGAAAGCAGAAATTAGCATCCAGCCTATTGCCAGTTTTCTCTCTTTCTCCGGAGATATATTTAGCATAAATTTACCTTTTAGATATTTTATTATTAATTTTAAATAGTTATATTTGGGTTTACTGCCAACTGTTTTTATTAAACCCTTTCAGGGAATGTCCTGTCCTAAACATCAAGCGCAGAGTTTGGATAAAGATATAGCGACTTTAACATTTATAATCTACCCTAATCTATCGTATTCATTCTGGCACAGAGCGAATAGTAGTATCCTTGGTCTGCCACTAAATCTTTATGCTTACCTTCCTCTACTATCTGCCCATTCTTCATCACATAAGTGTAGTCAGCATTCGCCACAGTGGAGAGTCTATGAGCAATAATCAGCGTGGTTCTGCCAACACTTAGCTCATTCATAGCTTCCTGAATATAGACTTCTGACTCTGTATCAAGTGAGGAAGTTGCTTCATCAAAGATAAGAATTGCCGGGTTTTTTAAGAAGACACGAGCAATAGAAACTCTCTGCTTCTGTCCACCGGAAAGCCTAACCCCTCTCTCCCCTACCATAGTTTCAAAGCCATCAGGAAGAGTGAGAATAAAGTCTAAAATATTAGCTTTACGAGCAGCTTCTACTACCTCTTCATCTAAAGCATCAGGTTTTCCATAAAGAATATTATCTTTAATAGTGGTATCAAAGAGGAAAACATTTTGCTGCACAATCCCGATATTCTCTCTCAGGAACTGCTGTTTAAGCTGGCTGACATTGTTTCCATCTATTAGAATTCTACCTTGCAGAGGTTCATAGAATCTGGGCAGTAAAGCAACTAAAGTAGATTTACCTGCTCCTGATTCACCAACCAAAGCCACGGTTGTACCGGGTTTTATCTTCATGTTAATGTTTTCTAAGATTAGATCCGGACTTCCCTTATACTTGAAATAAAGATCTTCTAAAATAATCTCACCTGCTACATGTTTTACCTTTACAGGGTTGGGAACATCATTAATATCAGGTTCAATATCCATAATCTCGGTAAATCTTTCAAAAGCTGTAGCACCCTGTTGATATTGTTCAACAAAGTTGATTAATCTGTTGATAGGATTAAGAATAAAATTGATATAGAGAATAAAGGCAAGCAGGTCAGCTACGGGAAGTTTATCTTGCAAAATCAACCAAGTTGCCCCACCAAGGACCACCCCATAATAGATATCTGTAAGGAATCCCATACCGGTATGAAATACAGACATCAAACCATACATCTTCTCTTTGGCTCTCTTGAAATGAAGATTTACATCACCAAATTTGGCAATCTCCACATCTTCATTAGCATAAGATTTAACTTCTCTAATACCCTGCACAGAATTCTCTACAGAGCTGTTCATATCAGCAATCTTCTTTCTGACAAGTCTAAAACCGGACTTCATTCTCTTGCCTAAAGTTAATCCCCAAACCACCATAAAAGGCAAGGGAATCAAGGCAAACCACGCCAGAGTTGTGTTGAATCTGAACATCATAATAAATGACCCAATAATGGTGAAGAGAGAGATAATCAAATCTTCAGGTGCGTGATGAGCTACTTCGGCAATAGTATTTAAATCATTGGTAATCCGCGACATAATATGCCCGGTTTTT
This sequence comes from Cloacimonadales bacterium (SeqCode), assembly GCA_041672585.1. Taxonomy (GTDB): domain Bacteria; phylum Cloacimonadota; class Cloacimonadia; order Cloacimonadales; family JAFGVF01; genus JAEKNW01. The sequence continues at coordinate 4,625 of JBAYZI010000111.1, forward strand.
GTGTTATCATAATAGGTAAACGATAACTTCTGCAAATGCCTAAAAATCATAGCCCGCATATCAGCTTCCATTCTGACACCTAAAATATGCCCCCACTTAACCCTGATATAACTAAGAATTGCTTTCAAAATCCAAATTATAAGTAAGACAGCAAAGAAGATTATGATCATTCTAATGTCTTTGTTGGGAATGGTTTCCCCTACTAATTTCCTGGTTATGGTCGGGAAGACTATACTCAATAACGAAGCTAAAATAGCAGCAACTATATCTATGTAAAACAGTAATTTATGTGGTTTGTAAAAAGCCATAAACCTTCTTAACATAATGCCTCCATCTTTCTCTAAAGTACAGCTTAAATATTTCCTTTTATTTGTAAATAGATTTTATTGAGATTAGGGTATTTTAGTAGGAATAAATGAAGCTTTCCCGGTGCTAGCCTTAAGAGGAAAAATGAAGAAGAGACAAAAAGAGGGGATAAAAAAGCGAGTGTGAAAAAAAAAGACCAGTCCAATGCGACTAAGGCTGGTCAATTTAGGTAGTGAGAGGATACATTACTATGTTCTAAAAATCTAAACGCGGGAACTTCCATTTAGTTACAAACAATGTTATACTAATAATAATTATTGCTAAAGGATAGAGAATGTATTCCGGTGAATAGCCTGTAAACTTTCTAAATAAAGCAGCTCCGAGAACAACAGCGAATAATCCCAAGAAAAATATTACAAAAGTAAGTATCACTTTTGCAGTTTGGGAAGTGATTAAATCAAACATACATTTGGCTAATAATGAAAAACTAAAAGTGATAGTCATTACGCTCAAAGGGGATATTTTCATATTTGTTAGATTATCATTATGAAGCATTAGTTTAAGCAGATAAAAAGTACCAAAGATTATCAGATAGTTAAACAAAAGTAGAATAGTGTAGGCTGTGTAGTCTGCGAGAATAAGCTTGTTTCTACTCACCGGTAGAGAAGAGAACATTTTATGGGTACCGGCAGTAATTGAAAAATACATAAAACAGGTAAAATATGATGACATAGGAATAGTTTTAAGTAAACTTCCCTCTAACATTCCTAAAGAAAAAACCCAGATTCCAGCAAGTATTATGACAAATATAAACATTGTTTTAGTTAGATAATGTTTGACTAATTCCAGATACATAAGAAGCTCCTAAAAATCTATCTTGGCTATTGTTTTGAGTGAATCTCGATATCCTTCCAGAAAAGATAGCAGGACAATAATTATGGTTATACCGAAATGAACTAATATGTTAATACTATTAAGAAATTCAAAATCGGAGATGAATGGTAACATCAAGAGAAACCCGGTTACGGGGAAAAATCTAATAATGAGAGTGTTATTACTCAGCTTTGACCGCAAGGTAAGGGGGATAATTAGTGAAAATATAGCTAAAAGGTTGATAGAATAGAGAAAGCCCAGCAGTGAAAAAGAATCGTCTGTTTCTAAGTGGAAATAATTCTTGATCACATATAAGATTATTCCTAAATAAGTCAAATGTATCAAAATCAAGAGCAGATAAGCTAAATAATTACCTTTTACTATCGACTTTCTACTAACCGGAAGGGCAACAATAAAGGCAAAGTCATCATATGTAATGGTAAAGCTAAGTGCTACTGAGATAAATGAAATATATACCAGGTTTCTGTTACCAAGCAAAATGAAAATAAACGGGACAAGCAAAAAGGAGTAGAACAGGATTCCTTTATTGCGAAAGAACTTCATGGCAATATTAAACATAATTCACCTACTTCTTACAATAAAAAACCATAATATCTTCAACTCTTGGTTTTTCAATAATATGGTTTTTGCCCATTATTTTGGTTACTTCATCAACCCTATTAGTTAATCCTTCAAAACCAAACTTGTTATTCTTAGTATTGATAAACAGAGCTTTATTCTCTTCTGATAAAACAGCACTGTCCCCTTTTACAAGTTTATGACTCTCCAGAATCTCATCCTTGCTTCCATAAAGAAGCTTTTTACCATGATTCATCACCAGCAGATAATCAGCACATTTATCTAAATCGGAAGTTATATGAGTAGAAATAATAATACTCTTTTGGGAATCTTCAATCTCCTCTAAGAAGATATCCAAAATCTCTTCACGAAAGATGGGGTCAAGTCCGGAGGTAGGTTCATCAAGAATCAGCAACTCCGCTTCATGGGAAAGAGCAAAAGCGAGGGAAACCTTCATCTGCATTCCTTGTGATAATTTCATGAGGTGTTTAGACCAGGGAATTTCAAATCTATCTAAGTATTCAAAGTACTTCTTCTTATCCCATTTGCTGTAGAATTTGCCGTACATATCTCCCAATTTTTTAGCAGTGAGAGTACCTTTAATCGGGTTGTCATTATTTATAAAACCAATTTTATCCCTTATTTCCACTCCGGAAGTATCTAAATCCTTACCAAAGACCGTAAGATCTCCGGACTTCTTAATTGCCATGCCTAAAATTGTTTTAATCAGGGTTGTTTTACCTGCTCCGTTAGGTCCGACAATACCCAAGATTGAACCTTTTTCTAAAGAAACAGATATTTCGCCTAAAGTAAAACCTTTGTACTCTTTTACTAAATCATTGATTTCTAAGATGTTGTCCATTTATAGCTCCTCGTCCAAAGTTATTAACATTTTGATTAATTCTTCTCTCTTGAGATTGATAGTTTTTGCATCATCAAGTGCACTAAGTAAATTCTCTTCAATTTTCTTTAAACGCATCTCGGTTAGATATTCTAAATTTGCTTTGGCAACAAAAGTGCCTTTTCCGGGAACACTTTCCACAAATCGTTCTTTCTCTAACTCAGAATAAGCTTTCTTAGTGGTAATTACGCTAATCTTTAATTCACGAGCTAAACTCCTTATGGAAGGCAACAAATCTCCTTCTGTCAGATTTTTACTCATGATCTGCTCTTTGATCTGTTCAGCTATCTGCTGGTAAATCGGTAATTCTGAACTATTACTTATAAGAATAATCATTACTACTCCTTACTAATTAGGGTATATATATATATTATCGTAGCTACTGTGCATACTGTATATACACAAAACATACACAGCGTAAAAGCGTCAAGGTTTATTTTCTAATAAGGGAAGAATTATGGTGAGAAAGAGAAGAAAAGAGCCCTGAAGGGGATCAATACAAAAACAGCTCCAATCTGCTTTGGGTCTCCTTGTATTCTTCTCTACTTCTTCGTTCAGTTTTCGAATTTATATTGGAGAATTAGAGAAGGTGCAGAGGAAATGATGCCTAAGATACTCTTTTTTGTGTAGTTGTAGATGGTATGGAATGTCTTAAATCCTGCAAGGATTAAATAAATTAGCCCGGGGTCAATTCTGCAAGCAAAATGCGATCCCGGGCTAAACCATGTATCCCCCGTTGGGGATTAATGCCTATGGAATGGATGCACCCTTGCATCCATCAGGCTATATTCAGCCTGCCTTCTTCTTCTGCAGGCAAGGATGCCTACAGTCCATACTATTTCATCAAAATCATCTTATTGGTAGTACTAAACTTCCCACTTTTCATTTTATAGAGATAAACTCCGGAAGAGACCTGCTTATTATCATTATCAGTTCCGTTCCACACAACACTATGTTGTCCGGCTGTTCTATGTTCATTCACAAGAGTTTTAACTTTCTGTCCTTTAATATTATAAACATCAATTTTAACTTTCCCGGTTTGTGGAACAGCATAAGATATGGTAGTTTCCGGGTTAAACGGATTTGGGTAGTTGGAAACCTGAGCAACCATAGGAGCCACATCTTCAGAGCTATTCGGAACAAAGTAGGATAAATCAATAAGATCAGTAAAAACACCGGGGATATTCTTAGAGTTGTTTTCTATTCTGTTCACATAGACAGAGTTATTATCTGCTATAGTAATAGAGGGTGCATATTGTCTTGCCCAATTTAAAGGCAGAGCATAGCCCTCTTCATATTGGTCACTATTTCCGCGGAAGCTCACAGTTCTCAAATAAACCTTTTCGCTTCCTTCTTCACCTTGAGGATAAACTATCACAAATCTATTATTCAACTTCTTAATGGCAAAGTTACTTCTAACATTATCAGCAATAACCTTCACCCACACTTGAGCAAAATAGTTTTCTAAATCATAGCAATACATTACCAAATTACTGTTATCATCATGAATGTAGTAGAATCTATTGCCAATTAAGAACTCTTGTTGATAAACACCGGGGCTAAAAGGAAGAGTATAGGCTACAGTCTCATCTAAATTTACAGGGTCTATGATAAACAGTTTATACGCTTCATCAGCGCGATAGGAGAAGATTAACTTATTCTGATAAGAGCGTAACTGAGCATTCTCATTAGAGGTATCGAAATCAGAAGTGAAGGTTTCCCCTAATTGCTCCCAATCTGAAGCGATATTACCACTATTATC
>JBAYZI010000112.1:0-8942 GCA_041672585.1 Cloacimonadales bacterium (SeqCode)
TCACGCTTGAAAGAGAGGTTTATTCCTACCGGATTGCAAGGTGCGGGTATGAGTTTATTAATTACGGGAATCATGGCATTAGCCTTTATGGGATTCTCCGGCATTGTTAATGTTCAGTAGGGAGAAGCATGGATTATTCAAAAATACTATATGAAATATTGATTCTGACAAGTATAAGTGCTGTTCTTTCATTACTAATTGTCGTGGCTAAAGCAGTTCTACAGAATTATGGCGATTGTGAAATAGATATTAATGGCAAACGCAAAGTAGTTGTAAAAGGCGGAAGCTCCTTGTTAACTTCACTTGCAGATGAGAATATCTTTATTCCCTCAGCATGTGGAGGTAGAGGTACTTGCGGAGCTTGTAAATGTATAGTAACTGACGGAGGTGGACCTGTTTTACCTACCGAAAAGCCTTTCTTTACAGCTAAAGAGCTAGCCGAGAATAACCGCTTGGCATGTCAGGTTAAAGTCAAAAACAATATTCGAATTGAGATTCCGGAAGAGATTTTTAATATCAGGAAATTCAAAGCTAAAGTAGCTAAAATAGAAGATTATACTTATGATATTAAAGGCGTAAGCTTTGATTTGCTTGAACCAAAGGCTATAGATTTTAAAGCCGGACAGTATGTGCAAATCCGTTCACCGCGTTACGGAAAGATTCGCGAAACTGTAACCAGAGCCTATTCTATCTCTTCTAAACCAAGCAATAAAGAGCTGCAATTAATAATTAGAAAAGTTCCTGACGGTATTTGTACCACCTGGGTGCATGATTTCCTCAAGCTAGGGCAGGAAGTTGAGATTACAGGACCTTACGGAGATTTCTTCATCAGAGATACTCAAGCAGACATTATCTTTGTTGCAGGTGGTTCAGGTAAAGCCCCGATTAAATCAATGTTAGAGGATTTACAGGAAAAAGGCAGCAAGCGCAAAATGAGCTACTTCTTTGGTGCTAAAACAACTAAAGATCTCTATTTGACAGAGTATATAGAATCATTCTCTAAAGTATTTCCGGATTTCACTTATTACCCAATTCTCTCTCACTCGGTACCTGAAGATAATTGGCAGGGACGCACCGGTTGGCTTATGCCTTTCTTCCCGGATGCAATTCGTGATCCCAAGAATACCGAAGCCTATCTCTGTGGTTCGCCCGGTATGATCGCTGCTATTACTAAAAGTCTGACAGGATTAGGTATTCCTGAAGACAAAATCTATTATGACTCTTTTTAGGAGAAAAGTATGAAATTAAGTCCCAATGATATAATTATACAAGATAAAATGAAGCCGGGAATCCTCACAAGTGATGGGTTTCTCGGTACAGATAAACGCACTTTCAGAGATATTATTGCTGAAGATATGAAAGTGGTGAATACTCTTCCGCGTTCGTTGGAAGAAATAGCCACACGCATGACCTATTTTATGGAGAAGTCTTTTCTCTCCTACGATGGTTCAATAATTATTGATAAACATTATGAAGTTGAGTATAAGTCCTATCGTGGCATCTTATTAAGTCCTTTTCCTAAAGCGGGAAGATTTGGTAAAGCAACAATCAGAGTTACTAATAATAAGAATAATAGCACTGTTACATGGACTCCGCTTCAGGTGCATTTTATAAGAGATCATGCCTTTTTTGAAGGTAAAGGATCTAAGTTCAGACTTGAACCTGAAGTGTTGCATAAAACACTGTTTGATTAGCCTATGTTCACAGACAGAATTAGAATTTATAAAGATATAGTCTCCACTTCCGGGGACTATATTCTTTATTGGATGCAACAAAGTCAAAGAGCTAATTATAATCACGCCTTAGAGTATGCTATTCAACAAACCAATGCCCAAAACCAGCCTCTACTTGTCCTATTTGTGTTTGATACTAACTTCCCCGAAGCTAATCAACGCCACTTTACCTTCATGATTGAAGGGCTGTTAGAGGTGGAGCAAGAGCTTAAACAGAAGAATATCCGCTTACTATTCGAACAGGGAGACATGGTTTCTAAAGTAGTTGAATACAGTGAGAAAGCAGCTGTGGTGATTGGTGATTTTGGCTATCTCAGAGTTCAAAGAGAATGGCGAGATATTATAGCTAAGAGAATCAATAAACCTTTTATCTGTTTAGAAAGTGATATTGTGGTGCCTGTGGAAGTTGCTTCCGATAAACAAGAGTATATGGCAAGAACTATCAGACCTAAAATAATGAAGCGTTTAGATGATTATCTGATTCCCTTCTTACCGGAAATCTATCAGGGCGAATACCTTAGCTCTTACACATCTATCACGCCACAAGATGTTCTTAAACTCGTCGATGCTTCCGTTAAAGCAGTCGCTTCTCTACCCGGAGGCTATTCTTCTGCTCTTGAAAAAGTGGAAGACTTCCTTCACTACAAACTAACAAACTATCATCTGCACTCTAAAGATTTAGTTAATACTAACTATTCAGAGTTGAGTCCTTATCTGCATTTTGGACAGATCTCACCTCTCGAAATAGCCCATAAAATAGAAGAATCAGGAGCTTTTCAAGATTCGAAGAGTGCTTTTATTGAGCAACTAATAGTCCGAAAAGAGTTAGCCATTAACTTCTGTTACTACAACCCTAATTATGATAACTATGATTATATCAATCCTAATTGGGCTAAAACCTCTTTAGAGTTTCACCTCATGGATAACCGGGACTATGTTTATAGTTTAGACGAATTGGAACAAGCCCAAACCCATGACCCAGCTTGGAATGCTGCCCAACTGCAAATGGTCAATACAGGCTATATGCATAACTATCTCAGAATGTACTGGGGCAAGAAGATTATTGAGTGGAGTCTGACCCCCCAAGAAGCCCATGCTAATATGCTTTATCTTAATAATAAGTATGAGTTAGATGGGAGAGACCCTAATGCTTTTGTCGGTGTTGCCTGGTGCTTTGGTAATCATGATACTGCTTGGAAAGAGAGAGATATCTTTGGGAAGGTGAGGTACATGAATTATAATGGACTGAAAAGGAAGTTTGATATTGAGAAGTATGAGGAAGAATACCTCTAACAATTAGCAATTAGCGATTAGCAATTAGCAATTGAAGAAAAAGACCTTTCACACGAATTTGCACGAATTAAAACGAATTACACGAATTAAATGCATGTTGAACTGTTGAATCGTTGATTTGTTTAATTGTTTAATAGGCTGATATCGGTTGTGAGACCTCTTAAATCCCCTTGGGGATCAATAGTTTAGCCTGTGTGTTGAATTCTTGTATTTCAAGAATTAACCACAGGTGCAGACACAAAAAAAGACTTATCCCTGAAAGGGATTAATAGAAAAAACAGTCAAACTATTTAGGACTGAACAGGAAGATAAAGACCTTTCACACGAATTTGCACGAAGTAAAACTACAATACGGCGACCTTTAAAAGCCCCCAGACAAATTAGATGCAAAATGTTGCGTCTCTACAACAAAAGGGTAGAGGATTTTAGGAAGCCCTAAATCCCTCAAACTATTCAGGTCAGGAAAACCCTATATTAGCATTATGAAACTCTTGTTGACATCTGATCAAAATTCATTATATTATCTAAATATAAGTCAGTAAATGAATAAACGAGAATATATAACCATGCTTTTAATAACTATCTGCTAATGGTTGCAATTTCAACAGTTACAACTCTACTACTTGTTCCTTATATTAAAAAGAAAATAGTATAAAGAACTTTAGCACGAATTTATAACCTGAACGAATTGAGAGTAGTATGCTTTACTTCGTACAAAATACCGGAGGCTATTATGCCAAAAAGAGATGGAACAGGTCCGGATGGAAAAGGACCTCAAACAGGAAGAGGAACTGGAAATTGTTCTGACAAACCAAGCGATAAAAAACCCTTACTAAAGTTCAAGGCACGGGACGTAGAGATGGGACAGGAAGAGGACAAGGAAGAGGTGAATTAAGATTCTCATTGCTTACAGCACTGATGCACTCAGGGATGAGTGCGTTCCCAGTGGAAGAGTCTCCGTATTAGTCTTAATCTTTCTTTTTCTTATCCGTCTTAATCTGTCTTATCTTGTGTTATCTGTGTTCTATGTATTTTCTTTCCGTTCTCTTCAATCGTCCATTTCTTCAACTGATTAAGCACCAGAATTGATGTAACCACAAAAGCGAGGAAGTCAGCAATAGGGAAGGTTAGCCACACTCCATTAACGCCAAAGTAATAGCTCATTATATAGAAAGTAGGGATAAAGAACAAGATTTGTCTGGATAGTGAAAGGATTAGAGATTCTGTTTTATAGCCAATAGCTTGGAAGAAGATTGAACCAATAATCTGAACTCCAATAATTGGGAACAACATGCCGATTCTTCTCATTGCATGAATTCCCTGTTCTATAACTTGTGAGTCCGAAGTAAAAAGTCGCATCAATAAGCCTGGGAAGATCTGAATAACTATGAAGGCAATAACTGAGATTCCTATTGCCCAAGTAAAGGCTAAACCGGCAGCTTTTCTTGCCAAGTCCATTCTTTTTGCTCCATAATTAAAGCCAAGTACCGGTTGTAAGCCCTGTCCAATTCCAAACATAGGCATAAAGAAGATAGAGAGCAATCTATTAATAATACCATAAACAGCAATATAAAGTCCGGTTGCATCAAAGTATCCTAATTTATTATTCATAATTATGACTATGAAACTTCCCGAAACCTGACGCACAAAAGCAGCTAAGCCAACTCCATACATCTCTTTTAGAATAGCAAACTTGGGCTTTAAATCAGCTAAGTTAATTCTAAAGAAACTTTGTCCTTTAGTAAAGTGGTAAATTAGATAGAAGACGACTATTAATTGGGCAAGAACAGTAGCTAAAGCAGCACCTTGAACTCCCATTTTAAACCAAAGAATAAATACTGCATCTAAGATAATATTTAATCCGGCAGAGATAAGCATGTTATTCATCGCCAGCTTAGCGTGTCCTTCAGCTCTCAACACATTGTTGGTCATCATTGCAAACATAAAGAGCCCGGCACTAAACACAATGATTCTATAATAGCTTAAAGAGTAGGACATAATAGCTTCTGTTGCCCCAAAGAGGGAAAGAATCTGGCGGGGGAAAAGTAGTCCCGGGGTCATTATTAAGACAGCAAACAAGAGAACTGAGAAGATTTGGTTACCAAAGGTACGATTGGCTTTATCTAAATCATTAGCACCCAACGCTCGCGAGATTATTGATGCACCACCCATGCCGAGCATCTGCCCAAATCCCAGCACTATCAGTTGCACAGGGAAAACAATTGATAATCCGGCAATACCTTCAGGTCCAATAGCATGACCAATAAAGATAGTATCTACAATATTATACAGTGCCTGAACAATCATGCCAATTGCGGCAGGAAGCGTTAGTTTAAACAACAGCCTTGGTATGTTCTTATCTGCTAATTTATGTTCTTTTAACATTAAATTTCCACCTAAATTATATTTAATAAGTCAGCAATTGCTAAATATGTTATCTTGACAAGGATTTTCTTTGATGTTTTTTAAAATTAGGCAAAATGGGTTCAATTAGGGTAAGAATTTTCTCCTTAACACAAAATTGTTAAAAATATATTTATTCATCCTTGACATTGATTGGGTATTGAGAAAATTGGAAAAGATTTGTACAATTGAGTTTAAAACCTACAATTACTTTGTAAAATGACACTTTATTGAGTACAAAAATTCAAAAAAATTAAAGGGAGACTATGATCTACTTTAAAGAAATGGCACTGAACAAAGAGCTTCAGTCAGCCTTGGAGACACATAATTTTGTTAGTCCTACTCCAATTCAGGAGAAGGTTATTCCATTTATTTTGGAAAACAAACAAGATTTAATTGCGTTAGCTCAAACAGGAACAGGAAAGACAGCTGCTTTTGGACTACCTTTGTTACAGATGTTAGATACATCATCGAAATCAGTTCAAGCTTTTATCTTATGTCCCACAAGAGAGCTATGTTTACAGATAACTAGAGATTTGACCAGCTTTGCTACTAACATGAGTGGTGTCAATATAGTTGCTGTATATGGTGGTGCGAGTATCTCAAATCAACAACGAGATTTGAGAAGGGGAGCCAATATAGTGGTAGGAACAGCGGGTCGTGTAAATGACTTTGTTAAGCGCGGAAGCTTAGATGTTTCCAATGTAAAATGGTTAGTCTTAGATGAAGCAGATGAAATGCTTAATATGGGATTTAAAGAGGAGTTAGACTCTATTTTGGCTAACACTCCTAAAGATAAACAAACATTACTTTTTTCTGCAACAATGCCGCGTGAAATTCAACAAATTTCTAAGAAATATTTGAATGAACCACAGGAAATCTCCGCAGGAACTAAGAATGTAGGAATAGATACAGTTTCTCATCATGTCTATACTGTGAGAGCCAGAGATAAATATCTAGCTTTAAAAAGGGTTGCCGACATGAATCCTAATATCTACGGTATTGTGTTTTGCAGAACCAAAAATGAGACTCAAGAGATAGCTGAAAAGCTTCAATTTGATGGCTATAGTGCAGATTCAATCCATGGTGATTTATCACAAGGAATGAGAGAATCAGTAATGGCTAAGTTCAGAAATAAGCATATCCAGATGTTAGTCGCAACCGACGTAGCTGCGCGTGGCATAGATATTGATGATTTGACTCATGTGATTAATTACGGTTTACCTGATGAAGATGATGTTTATATCCATAGAAGTGGAAGAACAGGCAGAGCAGGTAAAACAGGTATTTGTATAACTATTGCTCATAGTAAAGATGGCAGGAAACTGCAATTTGTTGAGCGTAGATTAGGAAGACCTTTAGAGTTCAAAGAACTCCCTTCCGGTAGAGAAATTTGTGAAAGACAGCTTTTTAATCTTATTGATCATGTGGAACAAGTAGAAGTTAATGATGAAGATATTGATCCTTTCATGGATGTTATTTTCAAGAAGCTTGCTCCGTTAGAGCGTGAAGAGTTAATTAAGCGTTTTGTGGCTGTAGAATTTAATCAATTCTTAGACTATTACAAAGATGCTGCAGATATCAATTATCGTAGAGGACAAGATGACTATGATGATAATCCGCGTGGCAGAGGTGGTAGAGACAGGGGCGGGAGAGACAGAAATGACTCAAGACGCAGTGATAGAGGTGATTCACGACGCAGCGACAGAGGCGATTCACGACATAATAGCAGTGACAGAGGTGGCGAAAGAAGTGGTTCTGATAGAAGAGGCGGAAGAAAACCTGAACAGGGCTTTACTCGCTACTTTATGAATATCGGCACAGCTCAAGATTTAACAGTACCTAAATTAATCGGTATTTTGAATGATCTTAAAGTCGCACCGCGTTTAAATATTGGTAAAATCGAATTAAAAGAGAGCTTCTCATTTTTCGAAGTTGAAAGCACTTACGACGAACCTCTTATGAGTAAGTTTGACAGAGGTGTTAAGTTCGGTAGAAATAATGTGAGAATTGAAGTAGCTAAATAGTTAATCTAATTTGATTACTTTGGAAGTTATTACAGCTTCCGGAGTTTTAATCTTTAAAAAATAGATACCGTTAGGGATTGATTTAAGAGGTTTCCAAACCACTTGATCACTCCCTTTTTTATTATTGGCAAAGAAGCTATCTACTTTCTGCCCTTTTAAATTATAGACCTGCACGGAGATTATCTTTTCTGTTTTACTCGTAATTGTCGCTTCCTGCTTAAAGGGATTAGGAAAAACAGCAAGCTGGGGAAGGGCAGCAATATCTTCTTCTTCATTCGCAACAGCCTGATAATCATTAAGGTAATAAACTCCGGTATTAGTGCAAATTAGAATAGTATCTATTTCCAACATACTATTATTCACTACTTTATTAATAATTTTATCTTCTAAACCGGTACTAAAATCGAACAAACTATCATCATAGTAACCGGATATTCTTTCCCACTGCTCTGGAATAACTGTAGATTCATAAGCGAGAAAAACAACTCCTCCAGAGTCAATTCCTATATCTTTGAGATAATGAAGCTCCTCTAATTGAGTCCAAGAAATACCGTTATCACTACTTCTCCAAAGTCCATCAGCTACTCCTTCATTATAAATAATCCCATATAATAGACCATCACTGCTATTATATTCACTCTTTTTTATAGGTAGGGGAGATGTCTTTCGCCAACCTTTCTTAGAGTAAAAGTACAAAACAGCCGGGATCTCCCCATACTCTTCACTGACGGTAAAATAGCCATTACCATCATACCGCCAAGCAACTGCTTCTCCCTGTGGTTCCATAATATAAGGAACTTCCAAAGCTGGCTGAATAAGTGCGTCTTGAATAGTTAAATTCTTTCTTTCCCACATATATATATTCTGATAGTTTTTTATTAAGATGAAGTTCCCATCAGGCGAAATATCGCCACCTGTTGCTCCATAATGAACTATTTCATCTAAAGGTAGCTCCACATTTCCTACAAAAGTAGCCACTTGAATTTCATCAGTAACAGAATACGCAATAGAGAAGATTTTATCATAGTTCTCTTCAGCTCCGGGGTGTCTTTTAGTAATGACATAGAAGGTACTACTTCTTTGATCAAAGAGAAGAGTTTCCGCATCATAATTAATATTATCAGGATAAGTAAAAGAGATTGTGTGCAATAACGTTAATTCTACTGCTTCAAGAGTTTGGGTAGGGAAAACCTCAGGTTCTGAGACAACATAAATCTGCTTAATAGTGTTAGTTAAACGATTATCACCAATATCAGCAAGATAGATTTCAGCCACTCCAGAAGTAGGATTCTTTCCGATTGCTATATCTTCCCAGTCTCTATTTACAGCTCCGTTAATAGTATAGGTACCAAGGTTTTGAGCTAATTCATTCATGGCATAAATAAAGTTGTTTCCACCTGAATCATTATGAGTCCACAGCACTCCCGGATTCTGTCTGCTAGCAACTAATCCAGAAGCTTCATCTATTTCATTGTTTTCCACAGTT
>JBAYZI010000113.1:0-8870 GCA_041672585.1 Cloacimonadales bacterium (SeqCode)
TCTCTTAAAACTCTGTATTAAGAGGGTACCCACAAGGGGCACACCCTACATACTATGTGTTAGGGGTCTTTTTCTTCAATTGCTAATTGCTCATTGCTAATTGCTAATTGTTCTTCTTCTCCCGCAACCATTGCACATACAAATTCTTAATCAGGTTGTCTTGCAAACCTTTTTTGTATGCCATGGGCTGAAACATAGGACTTAATTCTTTAAAAAAAGCTTTATAATCTGAATCAGTTGCAAGTGCTAACATCTTCTTACTCAACTCTTGCCACTCTTTCTGCTTTCTTGCCTCTTCCGGGTCTTCTTGTTCATCCGGAATCCCCTTCTCCCTTCTCACAGCTCTTTGATATTGAGCTTTATCCTGCTCTTCCTTCTTCTTAAAGATTATCCACTCTTGCAAATAACCCTCAAACTTGGAACCAAACAGCGTGCTCGGTCGAAGATATTTGAATTGCTCATTTACCAGCCACTGCTTCGATTTGATATCTATCACCCGCTTAAACTCATCCGGAGTGAACCCTTCATTCAAACGAGCTCTGATTACAGCCTTTGTATCCGGAGTGTCCCAACGATATTGCTTGCCTGTAACAGTGTTCAGATAAGTTACTATCTCTTGATATGTTTCATTGGCAGGGCGTTTAACCTTTACTCCGGAGGTTGATTTTTTGAGTAAGCGTTGCAGAAACTGCCTCTGTTTGACCTCCATTACCTCTTTACCTACTAACTCTACTGCTTTTATATATAATTCTCTGTTGGTCATATTCCTTCCTCTTCATTCCCGTCGTAGGGGCGTATTGCATACGCCCTTTCACTGACGGGGTGGTCTCTTCTTTCTTAACAAAAGAAGGGCGAATATTGATTCGCCCCTACCTTTCGTTCTTCAACTCCTAACTCTTAAAGTGCCGAAAAATTCAAGCTAACCGTCTGCCATTCACCGCTTTCATCTTTCACCTTAAAGTTAAGATACTTCTTAGTAGATTCAATTTGGGTAGCTTCATCAATCAGTGCCATTGCTTCCAACCAATCAGGATGATCTATTTTCAGCTGTCGTAATCCCAATATCTGCTGAACATCCACATTACCGCGTTTATCCACATTAAAAGCCTTGTTAATCAACATCACTATCTCTTTACCTGATTGCTTGACTAAACCCTTAATATAGTTGTCTATCTTGGTTTTGGCTAACTGAAGTCGCTCATCAAAAGCTAATCGCTTGTTAATCTTAACCTCAATCATCTTCTCTTTGCTGAAATCATAAATCCAAGCGTTGCCTTTCCACTCTTCATTATATTTATGAGCTTCCTTCACTAAGTGATTATCTACCACTCGGAAAACATCACCACGAAACTCACCAATATGCTTACTCAAAGCTACCACATCATCAATCACTTTAGAGACCAAGGCATCACGCTCCTGATCCTCTTTGCTTATGTATTTAATGGGGACTTCATAACCTTCTCCATCAACCCAATACTCACTGCGACCTTTCTTAATTACTCTTGCCATTGTTTCCTCGCTTTTAATTCCCCTCTATGGAGGGGTGTCCGGTATTCCCGGACGGGGTGGTCTCTTAATTGTTAATTTCTTCTTGACCATATCTCCCCCAATGGCATATTTTGCTAAATAATTCCGTTGGAGGATAATATGGATGTTAATTATATGCAAAAGCTCCCTCGTGTAAGGAAGATTCTTAAAACCTTTTTAACTAATTTGACTAATTTCGTTATTCAGCAAGGATATGATCCCAATCAATACTTACTGGCTTTTCAAGACGGATTTTTGATGGACTACCCATCCCCTGAAGTTCTCTCACTAATTGTTCAGGAGGATTTTTCATCTTTAAATAAAGAGCAGATTCAATATGCTTTTCACACTGTTTACCTCTTTCTTGCTCAGGCTGAATCCATTCCTGATAACATGGGCTTCTTTTCCACTCAGCAATCCCCTCTGGAGTGGATACTTCAAACATCTTATCACCATAACCAATCTGGACAATTTCAACTTCCAGGCTTTTACCCTTATGACTAACTAATTGTATAATCATCTCTTTCTCCTTTTTCCTTGACTTATTTGTTATTTCCTTGAATTGTCTATTTAGTGTATTGCTCTACACTTTATAGCCTTTAATCGCTTCGTAACCATTTTCCTGACATCACGAAAATGGTTATTTCTTTCTAATTCGCAATTCCTAATTCTTAATCTGCCTATCATAAGCACTAACTCTGCTATTCCTAATCTTTAAAATCTGCTCCTGAAACTTCCTCATTTGTAATATCAGTTTATCATTCTTTTGATTTAACTCATACTTCTCAGCTCTTAAAAAATGATTCTCTTCCTCTAAATCACTCACTCTGCCCAATGAATTAATAACTGTTATGACAAACAAAACAGCGAAAACTACTGCTACTATTGCTAAAATCAACATGATTCTACTCCTTTCTTTATTCCCCTCTGTGGAGGGGTGGCTTGGTATTTCCAAGACGGGGTGGTTCTTCTCTTCAACTCATAAACCATAGGCTTCATTTAATAAATAACCTATCGCAAATCCTAATTGTTTATTGTTCAGTTGGTAAACACTCTGCTTATCCCAGTGTTTAATTAATCCTATAAGTTTCTCTCTGTTACCATCTTGTTTACTCAAATACTTCAAGTATTTCACTGCTTTGCTATCTTCCACAAAAGCTTGTACATTAAACAGCTGGTTCAGGATGAGAGATAACTCCCGCCCTGAACAACAGCTAATCCTATCAAATCGTACCATCTTAAGCTTGCCTATCTGCTGATGAAGCTCTGCAGAATCCCAACCTAAGAATTTACTTTTGTGCCAGATTAGTCTTATAGCTGCTTTTCTTTCCATTAGCTCGCTCCTGGCTGTTTTTCTCATAAGTGGTCATTAACATTCCACAATCCACGCATCTGCGTATCCGAATTACTCCGTTTTCATCACTCTCGGTTTTAAGAACCCGCATTTTTCCCTTACAATATCTGCATAACATAGCCTTAGCTTGCTCCTATAGTTAGTTGTCTCTTAACCTTCACATTACCTTTAATTCTCTGTTCTGCTTTCTTTAACCCGGAAATCTCAAATCTCCTCTGCTCTATTAAGTTCTTAATCTTCTTAATTCGCTGGGTTAACTCCAATCGCTGTTCACCCAATTGGCTCTCCTTCAGTTTCCTGTTAATCGCCTTCTTCTCTTCCTCATTCTCCTGAAGTAACTTATATAAATCACTTACTTCATCTTCCCATTCTTTTAATATTGCTTCTAATTCCATTGCTTACTCCTTATTTATATGTATTACTGCCTCTTAATTCCCCGCTTTCATTTGCCTTTTGAAAATGTATTCAAAAAAGAGGGGTGGATGCGAAGCAGACGGGGTGTTTCTTAACTCCTCACTCCTCACTCCTAACTCCTAACTCTTTCTTTCTCACTCATAATCACTCTATCTCGTCCTACATAGCTTTACGCAACATAGGAATCTGTTCAAATATCTCTTTCTTAATTCCCCTCGTAGGGGCGTATTGCATACGCCCTTTCACTGACGGGGTGGTTCTTAACTCTTAATTGTTAATTCCTCACTCCCCCATCTTCCCCAACATCAAACTAATCTCATCATCAAGCTCATTAACGTTCTTATCCATCTTCCTGGTTAATTGGCTCTTTACCTTCAGCACCTTAACTTCTTCAGTACGCATCTTTTCAGTTACTTCTAAAGCCGAACCGGTCTGTTCTGTGATGAATTTGATTATTTTGTTAGGAATTAACATAGTTGCATCTTTAATATCTGATTTGCTAAGCTCTTCAATTCGCTTTAAATAGCTCTTGATAAATGGTAACTCTTCTTCATTAACCCGCAGTACTCTGGTTCGCATCAGATTAAATCCTTTCACCATCTCAACTGCTTCCGGTTGTGAATACTCTAAGAATCCATAACCTACCTTCTCCTGAATTGCTATCTTACCTAAATTCTCATTACCTATATAACAATAGCCTTCACGAGGATCATTGAACTTCCTGCGAATATCTACAGGAGTGCCATTAGGAAGTTGCATCAAACATTCACCCAGATAATAGAACTGCTCACCCTCTATAGTGAATCTCACTCTACCACCCTGAACTACTCTTACTTCCTTCTTGCCAAACCAATATGGTAAATGCTCAAGCACATTAGCCGGAATCATCTCAGGTTTCCACCCTCGCTTTATCCAAGCATTCCACATATCTACAGGAGTCATCTTTACCTTACCCCGGAAGATACTTAGTCTCTGGGTGTTCCAATGCTCTACATAATCTGTATAATCCTGGAAATACTCCTCATAGTTTGTGAAAACTCGCTTGTCTGCATCATCAGGACGCTCAACCGTATTATGGTTAATATAAGAATCATACTTGCTATCAAGCTCCATCCTGTCATTACCAAAACTACGCTCTACATTAACCTTAGCTGTTGGATTATAGGGACTTCCAATAACATCAATCCCTAACTTCTCCAATGCTTCCAGCAATCCGCTTTCCCGCATTCGCTTATCACACTCTAAATAGATCTGCTTAGGAATACAACGATGCCTGACTATTCCATCTATGATTGCTGTCTTTATCTCAACTGAACCATAAGTGTCATCTGTCATACACCAACCGGTTATCATATTAGTTTCAGGATCCAAACAACGAATCACCTTAGGGCGAATCTGCCTGTCATTACCATCCTTGTCCTTACTCCATACCAATACATCCTGATCATGATCATCTATCATCCAAACCGTGTTAGGTGGATTTATCCCTCTGGCATGGCTCATACTTGTGTAAAGATTGCGTCGAGTCTTAGGATACCACCTGAAATACCACCTATCACGAACTATCGAACTCTTTAACCAATCACGAACCAAATACTCACTGACATCTTCATAAACCTCACCGGTCTTAGGATCCAGTAACTCACCATTAACCGCCAAAAGCTTCATGTCCTCATAAGCCTTCTGAATATTCCACTGCGGACTAGAAATAAGTATCGCCTGTAATAACTCCTGCATGAAAGTAGGAAGCTCTTTACGACTCTGACCCTTATCGGCTCGGGTCTTTCGCTTAAGATTGCCACGAGTGCTATATCGGCTTACCCAACTGTACCAGGTTCGCTCACTCATGAACTGACGAACATAACTCAAAACTTGTCCCTTCTCCTCTCTTCCTAATGTAGAATATGTCTCAATTAACTTATCTCGCATTGAACCAGAGGTTCGCTTAATGAAAAAATCAGGACCGTATTCTGATAAAATTGGAGGAAGGGTTAATGGTTGGATTTCGGGGGATTCAGTTTGGCACTCTGCTCCAAACCGTCTTGGCACTCTGCCCATCCAAGCCATAAATATAAAATTTTAGTGCTATTGGATTCGGTATCAATCATCTCATATTTAGTCTGGAATTCATTGTTAGAAATCCGTCTTCTAATGGTCCTTATTGACACACCTAATTCCTTAGCAGCATCCTTAGTTGTGAGCCACATAGTCCTCAACCTTCGTAATAGTCTCTAATGATACTCTTTCGAACTCTTCACTCTCTATTAAAGATACTGTCCTCTGGGTTAATCCACACAACTCACCAAGCTCACTTTGTGAAAGACGATTTATCGCCCTATACACCCGCATTCGCTCAGCTACTTTCGTTTTTTCAATCTTTTTCATTGACAGAACCTCGTATTTATTCTAAGTTAGAACAAGTAATATTAGTCTAACTAATAATGTCAAGAAGTATTTATAAGTTTACTTATATTTAGGAGTATAATATGTCCATAGGATTGCGTTTTAAGGAAATTAGGACAGAGCTAAAGCTAAACCAAACAGCGTTTTCTGCTAAGTTAAGGCTTACGCAGTCAGCTGTGTCTCAAATTGAAAAAAATATTATTACACCTTCATCAGATGTGCTTATAAATATTAGTCAGACTTATAAAATAAATATAAATTGGCTATTAACCGGTACAGGAGAGATGTTTTTATCAGCCGGTAAGGAGCCAGAGGATAAGCAAGAGGATAATAGTGAGTTGTTAAGTCTAAAGAAGCGATATGATCAGCTGGAGAGGGTCTATAATGACTTAAAAAAAAGCATTGATCAATCTGAAAAAGAATACTCTCTCCTTTCAACTAAAAATCAAGAACTTAATCAAGAATTATTTACCAGGTTAAAAGAACTTTTAGAGTGTAAGGATTTGATTATTAAACTACAAAAAAACTGATCATTTCATAACAAAAAAATAACTGTTGAGGAGTCCTAAACTGCAATTTAATTTCTAATTGTTAGAGCTAAACTGCAATTTAATTCCTCAACAGGGTCTTTTTGTCTAAACTGCAATTTAATTTCTCATTCACTGCAATTTAATTCCTAAGTGAATACCATTAATTCATCTTTTTTTATTTCTAATTCTTTTTTTATTTCTCTTTCTTCTTCTTTTAATTTTTTAAATTCTGGAACAGTTAAATTTTTTCTTTCAGATCCTTTTTGTCCTCTTTCAATTTCAAATTGAAAATCTTGTAAGTACTTAGGCAATTCTTCTTGAACATCACGAAGAGCTTGTCGATTAAAAACTCTCTTAGCACTTAATTTATTATCTTTATCAAAGGGAACAATACCCATATGCATATGTGGAGTGCTTTCATCTAAATGAACAGTTGCATATCGAATATTTTTCTCTCCAAATTTTTCAGCAAAATAATCTTTTGACCTTTCAAAAAAATTCTCTATTTCACTTTCAGTTAGATTATCAAAAAAATCTTTATCACTTGAAATAATCCATTCATTAACTAAAACTGCATCTTTTCTAACTGCCCTGGTAGTAGTTTTATTTTCATTTATAAAATTTTCAATATCAGTTTTATAATTTTGAGTACGATCTACTAAATCGTAATTCAGTTTTGAAAGAGAAGTATCTATATCAGGATTAGAATGATTTTTTGTTTTTCTTTGATTATGGTTTCCAATTCCTACTAAATTTTCAGCTTTCATTTTCTGCATTCTAGCAACAATCATTGACATAAATAACAACTCCTTTCTTGATATGTACGGACACACCTTCCATGTAAAGTATAACCCACTATACTTTACTTCGTAAAGGTGGGCTCGCCGAGGGGTCTTGCAGACGGCTTATTCGGCTCTTTTGAGCCGAGTATCAGCGCACCCTTATGGTGCAATTAGCTGATACAAAAAACAAAGAGTTGGCTCATGTAATCCAACTCTTAAAACACAAAAAAATAACCCCCTTGGCTTTTCAGCAGGGGGCATATTTTTTATTTAATTCCTCACTCTTTATAAACTTGGTTTTCTTTTTGCCAATTCGATTTTATGTACTCTTTTATAAAAAGAGTATTCCTCTCTGTTAGCAATTCGAACCAACCAGCAGGAGCTCGGTCAGACATACAATAATCAGCAAAATCTTTTAAATGCATAATATTGTTATCCGAAATAAAACCAAGCATTTCTTTTAACGCTTGTCTTTTATCACCAGTAGATAACGCTAAACAACTTTCAAGGTCAAATCCACCAAACACTTGTATTTCTGTATTATCGTATTGATACTTTTCAGGATTATCCATATGCGTTAAATATCTAACAGCACCAGTTAAACCACTTATTCTTTCAGGAATCGGTGCCCTTAAAGCTCTTGCCATTTCGTCCATTTGTTCAAATGATTTATTGCCCTTGTAATTAAAAACTATATGATAATGCGGCTTTTTCTTTGTTCCGTCTGCATTAACATCTTTATCATGTAATGGACTAATTGCCACAGGTTCAGTTGAAATAATCTCTTTCCAATTCTCTGGCAAACTTTCAGGATAAACAACAATCCACCAGTTACGACCTCGCTTATAAGGCTGTTTAGTTTTTGGATTTAAATTCTTTCTAGGCAATGTCCAATCTGTTCTATTTTCATTTTCCATATTTTTCTACACCTTCCTAGTTACTCTACTAGGAAAACAAGGGAAAATTTGATAAACTTGAGTTGCGAAATCAAAGAAAACCAAATCTTGCGAGCCCTTGCTATCTTCCTAGCAGGGCTTTTTTTATTTAAAAATAGTCCCCTTATCATCAGCTTGATTAATTAAAAATGTAACCAAACCTGATTTAGTCATTCCATATTTTTGTGCCATTTTTTCTAGTTTGTCATTCGATTCAACAGGTAAAGATAAAGTCACTTTTTTCTTCTCAACTTCAACCACAAAATACACCTCAATTCTCTTCAAAATCTCTTTTACACTGTAATTATATTATACATACGACAGGAATACAAGATTTTACAAAAAACTTTTTTTCACCTCGAAATAGGTGCTTAAAACGTTCATATAAAGGTATTTACAAGACATTTAATCTTTTTATCTATTTGGACAATGGACACATGGGGGGTGTCGTAGTGCCCCCATGAGTTGGTCGATTTTTTCAAAATCTCCCCCCAGTTTGCTTCCCAATTCCTAAAAACTAATAAAACCGCGGGCGTTGCCCACACCCACAAACGCAATGCGTTTGATCATGCCTCTGAAAAGTAGCTAAACATTCACACCTGTTGGCTTTCCGTCGTCTATGCAAAAGCTAAATGACAACAAAAAAAGCTGCAAGGGTAAATGCACTCACTACGTTCGCCCTTGCTGCTTTTTCTATTGCCATTTTTAACGCTTATGCCGACGAAAAGACCAAACAGGTATAAATATACTCGAATTGATTTAAAACGCCTTAAAACGCAAATATGAGCTTCTAACGACTTAATTCATCTCTATCTCGTGTTCGAGTTTCATTTCTATGAATTTTTTCAAACTCTCCACCTTTTACAAACTCTTTAATTTCGCTCACAAGGTTATTCATGAGCTTTTTAGCTTGTCCAACAGTTGC
>JBAYZI010000114.1:0-8825 GCA_041672585.1 Cloacimonadales bacterium (SeqCode)
AGTCGAAAGTAAGAGTAGAAACATTAGAGATTTCAGGTGTGATTAACCATTCATCTTGATGAGCATAATCCCACATTAAACCGGCTTGGAAAGCTCCTTCTGTAGGAACAACATCACCGGTTGTAAAAGCTACGGTTCCGTATTGAGCGAAACTTTGAGTTGTGTTATTAACTGTAGTTGTCCAGCCTGTAGGAGGGAAGGATTCTTCAAAGCCTTCAGTAATTTCATCAGGAAGAACAGTACCCGGAGCTAACCAGTTTAAAGTAACATCTTGACCTGAAACTGTAGCTGTAAGGGCTGTTGGAGGATCAGCAACGAAAGTATCAATAATTGATACTTGAACTGTGTTAGTAAAAACTGAATTTCCGGTATCATAGTTAGCCAAAGCTTTATAACCATAAGTACCAAAAGCTAAATCTTCATCTAAGAAGGAAGTAACGCCTGTGCCTACTTCAGCTATGATAGCATTATTACGGTATAGAGTATAACCTGTGAGAGCACGAGTGAATTCATTATCTCTTTCACAGCCAAAAAGTAGTTCTTCTTTAGAAAGATTTCTCACACGAGCATTAGGTGCAGTCCAGTTAATTTGAACATTATTCTCATTAACAACCACAGCTGTGAAGTTTGTTGGAGGGTTCATTACCGGAGGTGCAGTATCAATGACTACGCTAACGATATTAGTTGGTTCTGAAGCAACTGTTCCATAAAGAGCAGTTACCTTATAGAGATAAGTTCCATCAGGAACATTCAAATTAACAAAAGTGGTATCATTAGGATTGATAATTGATTGAATAATTGAGTTATTCCTATAGACATTATAAGCAGTGATTTCGATAGGATCTCTATTTATTATTCTTCCACCTTCAACATACCCTTGGATAAGGAAGTTTTTATTATTTCCTAAGTTTGAAATTAGATTCCAACCATTATTAAAGAAGATTAAATCGCCTTTACCTACAACAGCAGGTCCGGCATCAACACCGAGAGGATAGCCATTTGGAGTAATTGCTTCAATTCCGATCCATAGTTCTGCAGCAGCAACTAAGGCAACATTAGAAGTTAATTCAACAGTGTTCCATTCAAAAGTTGTAATATCAGTAATAGCCTGAGAAACAGCTTCTGTACCAGGTACAAAAACACCACCGACATATGAACCGCCTGTCCATACTTTTAAAGTATAGGTTGCAGCAGCATTACGAGGGTAGAATTTAACTTTTGTTAAGTTCGCTCCACCGTAGCTAGAAAGATCAGTTGCATCGTATCTGACAACACCGGTATAAGTGAAAGCAGTTCCGGTACCGAAACCATCATCATATACACCACTACCTTGGTAGATCCATTCGCCCTCTTCTTGAGGAAGAATTGGTTTATTCCAGGTAAGATGAACATCATTCTCATCTTGAATTTCTGCAACTAAATTAGTTGGAGCTGGATATTGTGTAACAGGTGGATCTTCTTCAGTGTCCATTAATAAAAGTACATTAGGATAATATGCTTTTAATGTTCCTATAGGAGGAGCAAGAGGATCCGGGTTGACACTATCATTTCTATACATAATAGAGACATTCCCTTCTGCTACTGTACAATAAAAATCATCATTAGAAGCATGACAACCATCACTGTTTTCTTCAACAGCAATCACAAGATTAGCAATATTGTTATAGCTAAATGGTGTATCTAAAGTAATTGGCACCCAATTACTTACTGCTGGAACGACAATGTTTCCATCATAGACTAAAGTCAAATCTGCAACATCAAGCCAACTACTGGTTGTTGCAAAAGTAGTTTCAGTAGTGTGTCCCATATAAATTTTTATGGCATCAGGCCCCCAAACGCTGTTGCCGTTGTATTCCCAAGCAACTGTGCTGATATCACCTTCACTATTAACATCTGCTTGAGGGTAGATAGTTTGACTATATGAATAGTTAAAGTATGGCTCTATTGGAAGACCTTGATTAATTGCAACACCATAACCTATTTGGATTGTACCTTCAGGCATTACAGTTGAGAAAACAAATCTTGGAGTTTCTGCAATATATTCAGTTGCAGAATTTGATCCTACAACTTTCCAATAATATACTGAAGCAGTTTCTAAGGTTGGTGAAAAAGTAGTAACTAAACCACCATTAAAAACTAAGGCATCTGCAGAATTATTAATAACATCTGCTTCTTCTGTGGAGAAATATACCTTAATAAAATCTGTAAAGTTTCCATTAGTCCATTCTAAAGCTGTAGTGAGTTCAACATTTGTGGCATAATTAGCCGGTGCAACTATTGAAGGGATGGTTGGAGCGCCTGCAGGAGAATACCCTAAACGAGTATTAGGATAATATTGGGCTAATAATCCATTTATGGCAGGGAAAGTAGAGTCGGCATATTTGTAAGATCCGGTATTGGAAGTAGTATTAGTTTTATAGAAGTTTGGATAGGAAGATGTGTAGGAGCCGTCATGATTCTCCCAGACGATATGGAGGTTAGAGGTACCGTTATAACTAAATTCAGCATTAAGGTTTATACCTTGCCAGCCACCGCCGTTCCAGGTAACTGTGCCATTATAAACCAAAGTAAATCCGTTGTTTTCAGGATCAGGATAGGTTGAAGTAACTTCACTGTCAGTGGTTAATTTCATATAAACCTTTTGATCAGTAGTTTGATAATTAACAGGGCTGTTTGATACGTTAAATTGTAGTTGATCAATATCAATAGCATTTCCAATTTGGTCGGAAGTTAAGATATAGCTAGACCAGCTATGATCGTAAAGCCCGTAAAACGGGAAGTAGCTTGTTGTTGTTGTACCATCACCAATTTCTGCAACCAATGCAAAAATAGAGGTCATCGCTAATAAAAAAGCTAATATGGTTAGCATTTTCTTGTTCATAAATATATTCTCCTTTTATTTAGTCTTTATATATACAAGATTTATGTCATTATATGAAACAACTGTTTATCTTGTCAATAGCAAAATATTATTTTTTAAGAACAAGCTTTTGTTATCTCTAATTAAAACTATTAAATAAAATAAATTTATATTTAATAGACTATTTAATTATCGATTGTTTTTAGAGAGTTTTGATTTTTTGCGAATAGTAAACGAATTTTCGTAAACGATATGGACAATCATCCACTTAGTGTACATGGTGAGTATTCATCTTCTAATGCTCCAACTATCCATGGGTTTATTCTTTTATACAAGAAGCGTATTACTGAGAATTAGCTAGGCTGGCTCTAACAGGGGGCATTTCAATATTTTACTTTTAAAAGAAATCTTTGCCCAGGGTATAGAAGTACTGATAACCATAGTTAGTTAACTGAATGCCAACGTATTATATGATTATTTATTATAGTGAACAGGGCAGTTAGAGATGTTCAGAAGAAGAATTGAAATAATGAGTATAATGAATTAAATAGGCTCTAATCAGCATATTTACTTGTTATTTATGATTATACAATTCTGTTATCTTGTTGTAATTGAATGAATTATGAATGTTCTATTAATCTTAAAAAGAAAAAAGGGATTTACATTATGTTTAAAACACCACCACACTGTTTTAAACTGTAAATCCCACACTAAGCACATTTGAGAGAATTTAGCATCCGGGGAGAATGCTAAAGATTTCAGAGTGACTAACTCTTGAAACTACATATATACTATGCAATAACCGTTCCACAACTTTAATCGTGATTAAATTATCATTATAATCGGAAAAGCAGTAACGGAAATTACTACTTTTCCTTTTGATTATTAAGCTTTTTATTTTTATTATTTTAGAAGTTCCGGATAGAGAGGGAAGCCAACAGTGAATTGTTTTACCTCTTTTTTAATTTCAGCAAGAACTTCTGCATTAGCGTGATTATCAAATACCCTTTTGATGAATTCGGCAATTACTTCCATATCTTTTTCTTTCATTCCGCGAGTAGTAACGGCTGCAGTGCCAATTCTAACTCCTGAAGCGACAAAAGGAGAGCGTGTATCAAAAGGAATAGTATTCTTATTAGCTGTGATGCCTGCTTTGTCTAATGCTTCTTCCATAGCTTTACCGGAAGGGTTGCCTGAATCAGCAGTTCCCATGTCAATTAAGATAAGATGGTTATCAGTTCCACCTGAAACTAATCTAAAGCCTCTCTTAATAAGCTCGTCTGCTAATTTAATAGCATTCTTAACGACCTGTTGCTGATATATTTTAAAATCGGGAGAGAGAGCTTCCTTGAATGCCACTGCTTTTCCCGCGATAGCATGTTCTAATGGTCCGCCTTGAGCACCGGGGAAGACATTAGAATCTATATCTGCTGCATACTCTTCTTTACAAAGAATAAGCCCCCCACGTGGACCTCTAAGTGTTTTATGAGTAGTGGAGGTAACAACATCAGCATAAGGAACAGGGCTTTCATGCACACCTGTTGCCACTAAGCCAGCAATGTGAGCCATATCAACCATGAATTTCGCCCCGACTTCATCACAGATTTCTTTAAACTTTTTAAAATCAATAGTACGCGGGTAAGCAGAAGCGCCGGCAACGATTAACTGAGGTTTATGTTCTTTAGCTAAAGTACGAATTTGCTCATAATCAAGCATTTCTGTTTTTGGGTCAACAGTGTAATGAACAACATTAAAGAGTTTACCTGAGAATGATAGTGGATGTCCGTGAGTTAAATGTCCACCGTGGGATAATTCTAAAGTAAGAATTGTATCACCGGGTTTAATAAGGGCAAAATAGGCAGCCATATTAGCTTGAGAACCTGAATGCGGTTGAACATTAGCATGGTCAGCTCCAAAGATCTCTTTAGCTCTTTCGATAGCAAGCATCTCGACAATATCTACATTTTCACAACCACCGTAATAACGCCCATAAAGTTTGTAGCTACGTTTGCCTGTTTTTTTGGAAACTCTGTAAGGGTAGCCTTCTGCATATTTGTTAGTTAGAACAGAACCTTGAGCTTCTAACACAGCCCTAGAAGCGAAGTTTTCAGAAGCGATAAGTTCTAAGTTCTCAGTCTGACGAATTAACTCATCATTCATTGCTTCATATAATTCGGGGTCAAAAGATTTGATGTGTTTCATCATAATTTCCTCTCATATTCATTTATTATATTAATTCTTGTTTGATGTCTGCCTCCGGCAAATTCGGTGTTTAACCATGCTTTCACAATTTCTTTAGCTTCTGCAGGGGCTAAGAATCTTCCCCCTAAAGCTAAGATATTAGCATTATTATGTTGCCTGGATAGCTTTGCATACTCTACGCAATGGCACAGTGCTGCTCTTATTCCGGGTACTTTATTGGCAGCTATACTTATTCCAATCCCGGTTCCGCAGAAGATAATTCCACAATCTGCTTGTTTAGAAGCGACTGCTTCCCCTGCTTTTATTCCATAGTCCGGATAATTTACTGAATCTTCATTGTAAGTTCCCAGATCGATAATTTCATAGTCAGCAGTCAAATACTCTTTAATAATCTCTTTTAATTCAAATCCGCCATGGTCGGCAGCTAAAGCGATTTTCATTTCTCATCCTTCTTTTTATCTCTTTTTCCCAAAGCTCCAAGCAAGTAATAAACTACGAAATAGTAGATTATACTCACAATAACTCCCATTATAATTATCTCCATAAGAGAGCGTTGACTTGCAATGAAAGGTGCATACAAATTTAAAAGAACAACTAAAATAAAGAAAATCACAGTAGATATTAAACTTGTAATTCTTTTCTTGGACATACTTTACCTCTTTAATAAATTATTTCTTATCTCTTTTACTTTATTAACAATTATCTCTTCATCAGCCACAACTCCACGGTTCATGATGATTTTCCCATTACACACAACAGTATCTACTACTGAGCTATCAGCACTATAAACTAAGTCTGATATAATATTATAATTAGGAGTGAGGAAAACGCTATTATTATTTATTAAAACAAAATCTGCTAATTTCCCCTCTTTTATTTCACCTGCATCTATTTGCAAAGCATCGAAAGCCGATTTAGTTGCATCTCTAAATACTTCTTCAGCCGGATAAGTTTGCGGATTCATCTCAATATATTTAGGAAGAAGGGCTGCAAACTTCATCTCTTCCAAAGAAGATAAATTATTATTGGAAGAACAGCCATCAGTTCCAATAGCAATTCTTACATTATGCTTCTTTAATAGTTCATAAGGGAAATATCCTGAAGCTAATTTTAAGTTAGAAACAGGGTTGTGCAGAACAGTTGCTCCGGCTTCCGAAATTAATCTAGCTTCATTATCAGTCAGCCAAACACAATGAGCTAAGAGAGAATTCTTATTGATTAAATTAAGAGAAGCAAGATATTCGACAGGTGTCAAGCCAAACTTCTCCAAGGAATCAGCAACTTCTTTTTTAGTCTCAGCAATGTGAATATGAACTAATCTATTATGTTTGTGAGAATATTCAGCAATCCACCTCAGAGATTCATGAGAAACAGTGTAGATAGCGTGAGGTCCTAAAGCATATTTTACTCTTTCAGTATCAGCATGCTTAGCCAGGAACTCTTCAGCTTTGGCTATCTGCCTTTGCGACTCTTTAGCATCATTATGATCAATAAAGACTTGTGAAATAACAGCTCTAATCCCGGCATCTTCGGCAGCACGAGCTGTTTCTTGACAATGCCAATACATATCGTTAAAGCAAGTTGTCCCACACTTAATCATCTCCAAACAGGCTAACCGAGCAGCCCAATAAACATCATCTTCAGTAAGCTTAGCCTCCAGAGGCCAGATGTAGTTGCTGAGCCAATCAAACAGCTCTAAATCATCAGCATAGCCACGCATCAGAGTCATAGCTGCGTGTGTGTGGGCATTAGCAAAAGAAGGAATGATAATCATAGCATTAGCATCAAAAACTTCTGCTTCCGGCACAGACTGCCCAGGTGCAATCTTCTGAATTATATTATCTTTAACTAAAATATCTGTTAGGGTGTTATCTAAATTCACGTTTTTAAATAATTTATACATATTTCTTCCTGTAAGTTATTTTTGTTTAAAATGGTTGAGAAAATCTTTGAATTTAGGGTACTTAGTGATCAAAGCAGAGCACTCTACAGCCTGGTAATCAGTATAAGCAAAAGCAGGGGCTAAAGTTGCACCGATTAGACCATAATCTCCACCCTCTCTTAACTTAGCACAAAAGATAGTCCCGGCTGTAATCACAACCTGTGGCTTCTCACCTTGCAAAATATCACTGCCCATGATGATTAGCTCAGGCTCTTTATTCTGCTTAATCAGCAATAATTCAATTGAATCACCACTATAGAAATGCCATATCTCATCTTGCCTTAAAGAATGAGGATAGGATAGGGCATTTTCCCCAAACAGATAGAAGATTGCCGAACTTATAGGTCGTTCAGTTTCCCACTTAGCAAACTTATTGCACTCTTGAGCTGTGTAAGTTCTTTTGAAGAAACCACCCTCGCAAGGATGCTCTTCTAAACCCAACAACTTGATAATCTCATTACATTTTGACTTCATTAATCTACTCTTATAGTTTTGTTTACCTTTTATAGGTCATGATAATTGTCAAATATTTTCTTTAATAGTTATGAAAAAAAGGAGATACGCCGTTTTCCCTGACTTTTCGAAACTAAAAAAGGGCATAAATGCCCTTTCTCTATATAATTTATATATTATAATTCTTATTTTTGAAATATTCTGCCAAAACCAAACTTCCTCTTTCCTCCGCCTCCGCCACCATGACCAAAGCCTCTATTTGGACAGCGTTTATTACAAGAGTCGATAAACTCTACTATTAATTCATTTGCTTCTTCTTTTCTAAGAGATACTTTTGACCCATTAAGACAAACTTCAATCGGATCGCCAAGAGGTGCTTTTTTGGTTACTCTAAGAAATTCACCCCTAATTAAGCCCATACTAAACAACTTCTGTCTGTATTGTTTATCAACATTAGCATATCCTATAATCTCTACCCTCTGCCCCATCGGAACATCTTTAAGCGATAGCTTTTTTTCATTCTCCATATTTTACCTCTTAATAAGTTAGATATTACTAACATAATTAGATCGCTTATTATGTCAAACTATATTTTGGGATTTAGTGATTTTTTTATCTAATGTAGGATGAAAGAGAAAGATGGAAGTGTTTCGCACCTAACGGAGCGATGAGATCTTTTTTGTGTCATTTGCTACAAAGGCATTGCTCCTATGGAGCAGAAATTACAAAAATCTTTTATGCTCGTAGTTACCTGATAAACACATAATGATTTGAAAAGAAGATTATACCATCTTTTTCTTCTTCGATATTGATCGAGACATTTATCTTTGCTCCACAAGAGGAGCATAGATTACAGCTCCGCTCTTACTTCTTCTTGGCACCATAGAAGGTATCAGGATTGGTTATCGAGATTTAATCCTGTTACCCTCTAACTACCCAGGGAAGTGCATCCTAAAAGGGTAAATTATGCAAAATTAAAGTATTATTTTAAGACCTAACCCCGTCAATTGTTTCTGCTACCCTTGCTCAAAAACCTTTAAAACACAAAGAGGGTAGGAGAATTTAAGAGCTTTCAAAGGCAAACAAAAAGGGCGGAAAAACTTCCGCCCTGATATATATATTTAGATTATTCTGCAATAACCTCAACATTAGCACGAGGAGTAAGAATCTCCTTACCGTTATTGAGCTTAACTTTTAGAACTCTAACCATAGTTTCTGATTCAACTTTAGTAAGGATTTCG
This sequence comes from Cloacimonadales bacterium (SeqCode), assembly GCA_041672585.1. GTDB lineage: Bacteria > Cloacimonadota > Cloacimonadia > Cloacimonadales > JAFGVF01 > JAEKNW01. Next base: position 8,699 of record JBAYZI010000114.1, read on the forward strand.
GGTAATTCAGTAATTCTGCCGATCTCGCCAAAGTTAGGCTGTCTGATGACACGAATTAAAGAACCGATTTCCAAGGAGGACATTTTAGCTTCTTCAGCTACCAATTGTTCACCTTCCCCAAGAGGAA
>JBAYZI010000115.1:0-8628 GCA_041672585.1 Cloacimonadales bacterium (SeqCode)
AGGAAGAGAACTTCATAATCATCGCCAAGACCCATGATTTTAATAAGCATTGCAGTTGCATCGTCAATTATCTTTTGATACTCTGCTGAACGGTGAGACATTTCCATTACTGAAAGTCCGTAACCTTTGTAATTTAATAAATTAGCTTGAACATCTTTTAATACTTCTACTGGTAATACTGAAGGACCAGCATTAAAATTGTGAATTCTTTTTTCCATTTTTAATACTCCGTAATTTTATTTTATTTCAACTTATAAATACTCAATATCTTTGGCAAGGAAATTTATTTAAATCTCTCAAAAATAATTCTTTTAAAAAAGATATGGACAAATGTAAGGGGATTTGAAAAGTTTAATTAATGATAAAATTCAAGACTTTAAAGGATAGTTAAATGTTAGCAAATTTGCTTAAAGGAAAGAAAGTAGTTCTGGCTTCAGCTTCTCCGCGCAGAAAAGAGATCTTTAAAAATATCGGGATGAAACCCTTGTATATACCGGCTAATATAGATGAGGTGATGTTTGATCTTCCTCCCTACAAATTAGTTATGAAACATTCACTTAGTAAGGCGAAAGAAGTTGCCCAGCATTTAGATCAGAAGTGTATAGTGATTGGAGCAGACACAATAGTCTATTTAGATGGTAAGATCTTGGGTAAACCCGGCAGTAAATATCAGGCTTTTGATTATCTAGAGAAGCTTTCAGGTAAGAAACACACTGTCTATACAGGCGTTACCATCTGTTATAAGAAACAGGTTTGCTCTTTTTTTGAGAAAACAATTGTGGAGTTTGATGAATTATCGCAATTTGATATCGAGAATTATGTAGATACAGGTGAAAGCTTTGATAAAGCAGGTGCTTATGCAATTCAAGGTTTTGGAAGTCAGTTTATTAAGAAAATTACCGGCTGTTATTTCAATGTAATGGGTTTTCCTATTAATAGATTCAATCGCGAGATTAAGAAAATTCTCCGTAAAGATGGTGAACTATGAAGCTCTATCATAATGCCAAGTTCTATGCATTAAATAGTGATAATGATATTTATCAGGCTATTTTAGTAGAAAATGGGGTAATTCGTAAGTGCTATAAACAGACTCCTCACATGACAAATATAGAGAAGATTGACCTCAAAGGCAGCACTGTCTTCCCCGGTTTTATAGATTCGCATACGCATAGCTTCGAGGGGGGCTTATATAGTATGGGAGCAGACTTGCAAAACGCCACTTCTTTAGAGGAAGTTTATGAGTTGATTGATGCTTCACCTGTGCTGGGAAAGTACAAATTTGCCTTTGGATTAGATGAGAATAGGTTGAAGGAGAAAAGGTTTCCAACTAAGTCAGAGTTAGATAAAGTTGTGCCTAATAATCCCCTTCTGCTCAGAAGAATTGATGGACACTCTTGTGTGGTTAACAGTAAAGCTCTGACAATTATAGATTTTCCTCATAAATTACCTAATAATTTTAATGGGTTACTCAATAAAGAGAATAACGATATTGCTGCTCATACTTTCCATAATACATTAGATGCAGAAGCTATTTTAGAAGCCTATAAAGCTGCTAATGATATTGCCGTAAGAAGCGGGCTAACCACTGTTCACACTATGATAGGCGATGCCCAAAACAGTTTTAATCATTTTCCTTTAATTCAAGATAACCTTAGTAAGTTTGATATTAACTTCGTGCTTTATCCTCAGTTCTTTAATGTAGAGAAGGCATTGGCGAGAAATTCTAAAAGAATAGGTGGCTGCATCTTAGCTGATGGTTCTTTTGGTTCTCACACAGCAGCTCTCTCTTCTCCTTATACTGATGATTCTTCATGTCTGGGAAATCTCTATCAAACTGATGAATTCTGGGATGACTTTGTGTGGGAAGCTCATCGCAACAACCTACAAGTAGGAGTTCATTGTATTGGCGACAGTGCGATTGACCAAATCGTTAATGCTTATGTAAAGGCACAAAAGAGAGACCCAAAAGATCTTAAACATCAAATTATCCATAATGAATTAATGAGTGATGAAACCTTAAGCAAGATGTCTGAATATAATATCAGTGCTGTGATGCAACCTTCCTTTGATAAGCTCTGGGGTGGAGAAGAGCAATTCTATGCCAAAGTCTTAGGCAAAGAGAGAGCTATGCAGACTAATCGCTTCAAAACTATTCTTGATAGCGGGGTTCTCTTAGCCGGAAGTTCTGATTGGTACATTACCACTCTTAATATTTTAGAGCAACTGGAAGCTGCCATTTCTCATCATAATAAGCAAGAAAGATTATCAATAGGAGAAGCTATTAAGATTTATACTACTAATGCTGCAACTTTAGAAAATGTCACTAACAAAGGCTTTATAGCACCTGATTTTAAAGCTGATATGTCAATTCTGAAGCTTGACCCTTTCTTAGAAAAGAGCTTCAGTAATAATGAAATAGTAGGTGTAGTCATCTCCGGGAAGATTTTCTATGTATAATAAAGTCCGGGCAGAGTTTCTGATTAAACAAGAGTTGACTCTCTTCCCTGTGGCTACAATGGCAGATCTTTATAAACTGTTCTATCAGAATTGTAGAGGAAGTCAGCACTTTATTGGTAATTTAGCTTTTCTCAAAAGAACACTTATGAAAGAGATAGATGAGATGAAGCCGGAGACCTATATTTTTCCCAGCTATGATATCTCCTATGTTTTGCAAGTGAGTAGAATTAGTTTAATTACGATTATCAATGGTGAATACGAAATTAGCTATATTGCGGATAGGTTTTTGGCGTTAACAGATCAGACTCAAGTCTTGACGACCGGTGCATGGTTTGACGAGTGGAAAGAGTTGGAAAAGCTAATTTTGCAGATTAAACCGGACATTGTAATAGATTTAGTTGGTGATGAGCTTCTGTGTGATAACACGCTTCATCATAGCGAAGCATATAGAAAAGAGTATAATCCGCATTATCGAATCTGTGATATCAAATTATAATTATGAGATTAGAAGAACATGTGAATTTACTTTCCCAAAAGTGGAGAAAAGAATACAATTCACGCGTGATGAAAATTGGATTAAGCTTAGGGATAACCTGTCCTAATCGCTTATTTGGTGGCTGTATCTTCTGCCTACCTGCTTCATTCACTGATGAGATAAATGACAAAAAGAAGCTTACCTTAACAGAGCAAATTGAACAGCTTCTACCCAAAATAGAACAAAACACTAAGGTTAATGAATTTATTGCCTACTTGCAAGATGAAACTTCTACTGCTTGTGCTTTAGACTATTTAGATAAATCACTGGCAATTCTGGAAAATAGCAATATATTCAAAGAGATAATCATCTCTACCAGACCTGATTACTTAGATGAAGAGGTAATAAAGGTGTTGAAGAATAGAGATTTACCGATAACGATAGAAATTGGAATGCAGACTGTTCATGATGCATCTCTTAACTTCCTTCGCAGAAACCATAGTCAGGAAGATACAGTTAAGGCTCTGAATCTATGTGCCAAACATAATATTCCTGTGGGAGTTCACCTAATTTTAGGGATTCCCGGTGAGACAGAAGCTATGGTTCTCCAGACAATAAACTTCGTAAATGAAACTGAGATTATTAAGGATGTCAAAATTCATAATCTAGTAGTGTATCAAGGTACACAGCTGGCTAAGATTTATCAAGAGTTGCAGCTTCTTACTTATCAAGACTACATTAAACTATTAGGTGTGGTAATTGGTAATTTAGATGCCAATAAAACTATATCGCGTCTTTTCACTTCTAATTTAAGAAGAGATTTTGTTGCGATAAACCCTTTTCCCGGTTTGAAGAAAACATGGCTCCGAGATTTATGGTTATACTTAAAAACCAACTCAATCTCACAAGGAATTTATAGGGAAAAAGATTGATAAATCGTTAATAATTAAGTAACTGTAGCATTTATTTTAAATAACTTAAATAAAACTCTTTACAAATTTAAGATTATATTAGATAATGTTATGTAAATATATAATAACAAAATAATAGGGTACCATATGAAAAAAATATTGATCATATTATTGGGGATATTTGCTTGTTCACTGGCTCAAGCACTTGTCGATTTAAATACTGCCACATTGGAAGAACTTAAAACTCTTCCGATATCTGAACAGCAAGCGAACGACATCTTTGAATATCGTGAATTTGTTAGTTTCTTCAAGAGTATATTTGATTTAAAGATGATTGAATCTATAGATCAGGAAACTATGCTCAAGATTAGAAAAGAAGTGAAAATTTCTCGTTACACTGATGTTGATGAAGTCGCTCAGCGTCGAGAAGATATTGGCTATCTGTTAGAAAACTTAGGCAACAGTGAAGGCTCTTCTGAAGGTATGAACGATGTGTGGCAAGACTACCTAATGTCTCCACAAAACATCAATTATATGCTTTACGAAGATCTTATCAGTATTCCTAATGTTTCAGCTGTTGATGCTGTAGCTGTTTTGACTAAACGCGCAGATGGTAATAAGTTCGGTGATGCCAGAGATATCAGAACAACTCAAGGTTTATCGCATTACGGTTACTCAAATTTAAAGAACTATGTCTTCTTTGATGATGCCAAAACGCTGGATCGGGTCTATGTCGATTACCAATTCAAGATAGAATCGCAAGACTTGGAAGAGGGTTCTACTGATATGTATAAAGAACCTCAACTAAGAGACACTCATCAAGTTGATTATACTGATTTAATTGCTATTAATAATGAGATTAGACAAAAAAATAACTCTTATTATGGCTACTTCAATTTAGATGGCTATAATCCTGCTATAACTCATAAGTTCAGAGCTAGATATGGCAATAAGTATAAGTTTGGTCTGATGGATTATTCTGATAAAACTGTCAATCCGACTATTGATAAAGGTTGGGTAGATCTTCGCGATGATGCTAAATATTATGTTGGCTATGAAGACAAATTTACCCTTTCTGAAGAGCAAGGCGGTGCCTACTTCATCAAAGCTTATGCAGGAAACTATAGAGTTACCTATGGTGAAGGCTTAGTTATGGAGAACACTGATTACTACTCTCCACGTAAAACCGGACTTGGTTTCTCCAAAAGAATCATGGGCATTACTCCTGATTTGTCTAAATCCCACAGTACAGCTTTGCGGGGTGGAGCAGTTGAAGTTAAGAATGATTACTTCACCGGTAGTGTCTTCCTTTCTAATGCTAAAAAAGATGCTTTAGTCTATATGGAGAAAGTTGTTGATGAAAATGGAAAAACTTGGTCTGTTCCTGTGCAAGATGCAGATGGTAACTACAAAGTCTTCTCTCATATTAATTCAACAATCAGATTTGATAATGATGAATTAGCTGAAGCTGAAGCTCACTTCAATCAAGAGCTTGGTACAGTAGGTGTAACTCATAGTGGTACTCCAACCGGGTATGATACTGATTACATAAGCCTTGCACCAAGAAAGAACATTGTAGATGAATCAGTAATTGGTGGTCATTTGCAATTCAGTCCGCTTATAGGAACACGTTTAGGTTTCACTACTTACACAGCAACTTATAACAATGCTGATTTTGTTGTTCCTAGCGGAACAGACCTCATGAGCTTATTGATACGTAATAATAATAATTATAATAAGTGGAAGCAACCAAACACAGCTTTGGAAGCAATGTACTCCACAAAAACTGATAAATATGACAGAGATTATAGAAGAGTAATAGGTTTTGACGGCGGAACCGTAATCAAAAATATCTCTATTGAAGGTGAATATGCCGAGTTATCTGTTGATGGCGATGATATGAAACTAGGAGATGATCCTAAAGCTTATCTAGTCAAAGCCCATACTCAGTACAATAACTTCTATTTCTTAACCCTCTATAGAAACTATGATTTGGACTTTGATAATCCTTATTCTAACGCCTTTGCAGAACAGCCAAAGTATGATGACACAATCTTAGATAAGAACATCTATGCTTTAACTAACCCTTTAATCTCAGATGTTTATCAAAATTCATCTCAGGCTCAAGCGGAAAAAGGTGTCTATTTTGAGACTCGTTATCAGTTCCATAGTAACTTCATTCTTGGAAGAACCTATCTTGATCTCTTTGAAAGAGTCGCAGATAGTAGAAACACTGTCAGGTTCCAAACTGAATTGGAATACAGAGCTTTCCACCAACTTAGATTTAAGTTGAAGTATAAGAATCAAGTTAACCGTTATGAAGATGATGCAGAAAGAGGCGTTTCTAATACTCAAGAATATACACTTACTGCGCGTATGCTTCTCTCTAACCGTAATTATTTAGATATTGAATATCGCTATAATACAGTTAAATCTCCTCCTTATGTTTCCTTAACTAATCCTGCTGAAGAGGGCGAAAACACCCATGCTCAATCAATGAGCTATATGAATGGTGATTATATTGCTGCCAACTACACCCACTATTTAAGCCAAAAGCTTAAGTTCCGTGGTTCTATTTGCTTCTGGAATGGTTATGATATATCTCACTGGGATTGGGAAGATATTGAGTTAGACTTTATGGGCGATCGTGGATTCAAGTATTGGCTTAGTGTTCAGAATAACATCTCTGAGAATCTCTATCTTACATTCAAATACAAACATAAGAACTACAGAACTCAAGAGTTATTTGTGAGAAAATACAATATAACTGATGACCCCGGTATCCAAGAAATGCCAACCTACTATGATAGAGTTGAAAAGAAAGATAATACTTTTAGATTACAAATTGATTATAGATTTTAATTGGAGGATAAATGTATAGAAAAAATATAATTTTATTATTAACAGTCTTGACTGTTGGAATGCTTAGTGGCTATTCTCTTAATGAGTTTCATTATGGCTACAAATTAAATACTTTTGATGCAACAGCAGTTAGTATGGGAAATACAGGTACTGCCGGTTCTTCTAATCCATTTGGTATTACCCTTAATGCGGTTAATACTCTAAATCAGACTGGCACTTTTGGTTTTGAAACTTCTTTAAATGCAGCTAAAGTTGAAGATAAAAGATCTTTCCCAATGTACAACTCCTTCAACGCTTATATTAATGAATCTACTTATACAGCAGAAGAAAGCATCAACTATAACCTTGGTGCAGCTATTACTTATAAGATGGATATAAATGATACTAATCATCTTGGTTTCGGTCTTTATACTGCTCCTAAACATAGCTTTGTCGGTGATTATAATGAAGAAGTACGCAACAACCGTGGTTCTAATGATGATGAATTCCCTGAAAGGATTGCTGTTAATAGAATCAAAAACAAAGGGAATCTCATGGCTTACGGTATAGCTCTTGCTTACAAAGCTACATTGGACATGCCTTACTTAAAAAGTCTCGCCATTGGTGCAAACATCGAAATGTTAGATGGTAATGCTAAATCAACCAAGAGTGTAAGATTTACAGATTGGGCTCATAATGCTGCCGGTTATGGTGTCTTACCTGACTATGAAGTTGTATATGACAGAGACCTTTCAGGCTTCACTACCCAAATTGGCATGAACTATGAAATTAATCACAGAACTACTTTAGCTTTTGTGTATAATCCTAAAACTACTATTGAAGTAGATGCAACTTCACGTCTCAACAGATTCAAAACCTATGTCGATTCTACACATACTTATGATTTTGTCATGACAGGTGCTGATTCTCTCAAACATGCAGTTATGCTTAACGATTATGATTTACCATCTTCTTATAAATTTGCAGTTCAATTCAAACCACGTAATATTCTTAAAACTACTTTCAATGTAGAAGCAGAATTAGTACGCTGGTCTGAAACAAATAAACTCTTCGCAGATAAATTCAATTACTATCTCGGGATTGAACACAAGATAATTGAAACTATTCCTGTAAGAATGGGATTCAGCTCTACTCACAGCTATGAGATTGCTTACGATAATGAGTATGCTTATGCTGTTGAACTAATGACCCCTACTGTTGCACTCGGAACAGGTTTCAAATTCTCTAATAGATTAAAAGCAGACTTGGGCTTTACATATTCCTTCAGGACATACGAAACTTTAGATCTCTTCATGGATGAATATTACAAGTACCCGGCTCTCTGGCCTAATAGCCATATTAATCTTACCAATCGTGATTGGGGTAATCCTGATACTGTAAAAGAAAATATCTTTGATTTTATGTTCTCTTTAACATTAGACCTCTAAACAACAATAATGGTGTAATATGAAAAAAATAAACTTACTACTGATAATTCTAGTTGCAATTCTGAGCCTGTGGGGTGAAGATTTAAGATTAGATATTATGTTCTCTAATGATGTGCATGGTGGCATATCACGCGATGAAGCCACTTTCATGAATCCTGAATTCCCACCCAAATTAGGCGGTGGAGCCTCTCATGCTACCTTTATTAAGCATGTAAGAACACTAAAATCGGAAACCAGAGATAACCTGCTCTTAGATGCAGGAGATTTCTGGCAAGGAAAACCAATAGGTACCGTTACAAATGGCGAAGCTATCATTGAATATTATAACATGATTGGCTATGATGCCCTCACTATCGGTAATCACGAATATGATATCAAAGAAAAAGAGATTATCGAAACCCTTAAAATGGCGAACTTCCCTATTCTCTCTTCTAATATAGTTAACAAAGAGACCGGAGAACTGGTCGATTATGTGCAACCCTATGTGATTATTGAA
>JBAYZI010000116.1:0-8586 GCA_041672585.1 Cloacimonadales bacterium (SeqCode)
ACTTGGCAATTTCCATAAAGAATTGCGATCCGACTGTGAGGTTAAATTGAATATGACTTAAAATATCATTCAAGGCTAGATCTCTATCTAACATTGCGTTAACATAGTAAGTTGCAGTATTGAAAGCAAGTGCTAACTCTTGAGTAATATTAGCCCCATTATCTCCATAAATAGCTGTATCGATTAAGATAGTTTTCATTTTAGGAGCATTCTTGATTGCCCAATCAGTCATACAAGCCATATAATCTAAAGTTTCTTCTATATCGACATCTAATTTACCATCAGTTACCAATACAGAAATAGGATCTAAACCTATGCAACCTGTTAGTTTACTAAACTCAATTTCTCTCTCTTCAGCAATTGCTTTCAACATTGCCAAATAAGCAGGAGCCATTAAGCCGGCATTAATATCGACAGGAATATGTTCAATCAAGACATCTTTAAGCACTACTTTTAAATCTTCTAAAGTGGAGATTGAAGTACCGTAATAACGGTGATCACCCACTAATTTTTGAGGATTTTTACCATGAGCAGAAGCATAATCTAATTTCAAATTAACTTTGGTTAACCCTCTGTTTAACTCTTCTAAAAGAGTGGCGTTAACCTCTTCAGGCAGATAATCAGTTTGTTCTTGAGCTACTAACCAGGCATCTTTTAAATAGCCACTGGTTTTGTTAGTTCTTGCACTTCCAGGTGTTCCCGGTAAGTCATTCATGTGAGCTAAATCTGCGACATCCTCTTGGCGATAGATCGGTTTCAACACAATATCTTCATAAGTCTTGGTAAACATCGCTTTTTCAAACGGCTTACCTTTAAGCATAGCTTCAACTGCCTCTTTCCACTCTTCGTATGTAGGTGGAACGAATTCAGTAAGAAGCTTTTCAGTTGGCTTAGCTTGAGCCTTATCCATAAGCTAACTCCCTGTTATTTATGTTTTTTGAATCGAATAAATCCATTGTTTTATCTTTCTGCTACATTATTTATTTGTAAGTCTCTTGTCAATATTTTTCTTATTAGTTATTAGTGGAAGTGTGGATAGACTTCTTGGCAATTGGTGTTGTAGACATTCTTGTCTGCCTACTCACTTCTTAAAATCCCGAAGGGATTCTAAGAGAATTAATAAAGCGATAAACAGCATTTAAAACCAAGCAAAGCATGAAAGGAAAAGTCACATAGCTTGCTGACATACGTATCCCTTTGGGACTCTAAGAAGTCAGAACTTCCCAGCTCATAAACAAAAGAGGCACAAGTTTCCCTGTGCCTCATATATTAACCTAATCAATACATTATTAAATAAGAGAAGAGCAGGCAATGATGCCGGCATTCCCGGTATAAATTAGTGTTTATCTTTACAGAGTTCGATGAGAACCCCTTTAGTTGACTTCGGATGTAAGAAAGCAATATCAGCTCCATGAGCACCTGGTCTTGGTACTTCATCAATGAGTTTAAAACCTTTATCAGCTTTATCTTTAAGTTCAGCTTCAAGGTCATCGACACCAAAGGCGATATGTTGAATTCCTTCACCTTTTTTCTCTATGAATTTAGCAATAGGACTATCTTCAGAAGTGGCAGCAAGAAGTTCAATTCGTGTATCTCCAATTTTAAAGAACGCGACTTTTAGCTTTTGGGAAGCTACTTCTTCAGTTGCTTCTAAAGTCAATCCCAGTTTCTCATACATTGCTATTGCTTCATCAAGATCTTTGACAGCAATTCCTATATGACTCAAATTCTTAATCATTTTGATTAATCCTGAGCCTTATATTCATTAGCTAATTTGAATCCAAGTTTCATAGCTTTGATATTCAACTCTACAAAAGCAGGTCTTACAGATTCAATAATAGCTGATTCTAAGGATTTTTCAGTTACAATACCGGTTACTTTAACAACAAAAGCTAAGGAAAGAATATTAGTAGGAATATCTGATCCTAATTCTTCAGTAGCAATTTCAGTAAAAGGCACTTCATAAGTACTATCATTAATGATAGAGATATTTTTTACCTGACTAGTATCACAAATCAAAATACCTTTTCTTTTTAAATCATGGATATATTTATCACAAGCTTCTTGAGTTAAAGCAAGTAAGATATCTAAATTAGTAGCTTCAGGGTAGTTAATCTCATTATTACTAATAACAACATCAGCACGAGAATAGCCACCACGAGATTCAGGACCGTAAGATTGAGTCTGGGTTACATTCAATCCATCTTCTACAGCAGCTCTGGCTAAAATGATCCCGGCAAGGATTAAACCTTGTCCGCCACTACCGCTAAATCTAACTTCTTTTACCATTTTTGTCTTAGTCATCGTTACCATCCTCAGCTACAACTTTAGCTCTTAATTCTGCATAAGCTTGGGTATATTCTGTTCTATCTTCTTTGATAAAGGTGCCTCTGATAATTTTACCTTCAACTTGTTCTTTAGGTAATTTCTCAGCTGCAGCGATAGTAATGGAGTTATCTCTCATATTTCTCATCATAGAAGGAGCATCACCTTTTTTGTTTAATTTGCCAAAAATAACAGGACAAGCACAGATTGCTTCAATCAAAGAAAAACCAACATGTTCGATTCCTTCTTTAATCTGTTTTTGTAATTCGAGAGCATGGAATGCAGTAGTTCTAGCCACATGAGTAGCACCTGCACCAATAGCTAATTTGCAAATATCAAAATCAGGATCTATATTTCCGTAAGGAGTAGTAGTTGCTCTGGCTCCATGGGGAGTTGCAGGAGAATACTGTCCACCGGTCATTCCATAAATACTATTGTTTAAAAGAATGACAGTAAGGTCTAAGTTTCTTCTGGCTGCATGAATAAAGTGATTACCACCAATTGCGGTTGCATCACCATCACCGGTTATAACGATAACTTTCATGCCGGGTTTATACATTTTAATCCCGGTTGCGAAAGCAATAGCTCTGCCATGTAAAGAGTGAAGTGTATCAAAATCTACATAAACAGGCATACGAGATGAACAGCCAATACCTGAAACCATCACTATATTATTTCTATCTAATTTTAATTCATCTATGGCTCTAATTACAGCGCCGAGTACAATACCGTTACTGCAACCTGAACACCATACATGTGGGAATTTCTTATCATGTCTTAGATAATCATGAATCTTTCTTTGAGGAATCTTAGTCATTATAAACCTCCTTAATCTTTTTCAATATCTCAGCCGGGGTAATCACAGTTCCATCGTTTCTGTTAATTCTAACTAAACGACCATCATCACGACCTCTGACCAATCTTTCTAATTCATGGAAGAGTTGACCTTGGTTAAGTTCAGGAACAACAACAGCTTTTACATCTTTAAGCATTTTCTTAACAGCATCATCAGGGAAAGGCCAAATAGTGAGAGGTCGTAGTAATCCTACTTGCATACCTTCAGCACGCGCCATTTTAACAGCCTCTTTAGAAGCTCTACCCATAATACCTGCTGCAAAGACTGCTACTTTGGCATCTTCCATATCAACAGTTTCTATTTGCACTAAATCTCTGATATTGTGCTTAATCTTTTTATCTAATCTTTCCATCATTTTAGCAGCTTCATTTGGTTTATTGGTTGGGAAACCATGATCATCGTGTGTTAATCCGGTAACATGGAAACGGTAACCATCACCATAGCTAGCTATTGGGGAGAGATATTTTTGGTTTTCATCATAATGTTTGTACCATTGAGGTGGCACGTTGGGCTTAATTCTATTAATCACTCTGACAGTTGATAAGTCAGGTAAAGTAACAGCTTCTCTCATGTGGCCTAAAACTTCGTCCATAAGTAATACAACTAAGGTACGATATTTTTCAGCTAAATTGAAAGCTCTAATGGTTAATTGGAAAGCCTCTTTTACTGAGTCCGGATATAACACTATCGCAGGAGCATCACCGTGTGAACCCCAACGAGACTGCATAATATCACCTTGTCCGGGGCTGGTTGGCATACCGGTACTTGGTCCCATTCTTTGAACATTAACAACAACTGCAGGAGTTTCGGTAATTTTAGCAAAACCGATGGCTTCTTGCATGAGTGAGTAGCCTGGTCCACTAGTAGCTGTTAATGATTTAGCTCCTGCTAGAGAAGCACCAATGATTGCACAAATACTGGCTATTTCATCTTCCATTTGCATGAAAGTACCGCCTACTTTAGGTAGCTCGGTAGCTAATATTTCAGCAACTTCTGTAGAAGGGGTAATTGGATAACCGGCAAAGAAATCACAACCTGCAGCTAAGGCACCTTTGGCAACAGCCTCATTACCTTGCATAACTACAGCTTTAGAGATTTTTTTTTCCATTGTTTTTGCAATTGGTTTTTCTACTGTTGTTTCAACAGCATTCATTACTGGTTCTTTCTTTTCTGGTTTGGTAGTAGTTTTTGTAGCTTTAGTCATCGCATCTTTCTCCTTTTTTAACTAATGCACCGGTAATTGCGAAATCAGGACAGAGTCTGTCGCATGTTTCACAATGGATACACTTTTCGGGATGAGCAACAAATGGCGCACCATCTGCTTGTCTTTCTAAGCACCCGGTTGGACAAAAAGCAACACAGATACCACATTTCTTACACCAATTGTAGTAAATATAGACCGGTGAATCTAAATCGCCGGATGATTTAACTTCATTGTACTCTACTTCCATTTTTTCAGGAGTATCTTCGCCGTGGATAATAGTTCCGACTTTATCTCGTTTAACGTTTTCGGACATTACTTCCTCCAGTATTTTTTATCTATTTTATATTTTATATGATTTTGTTGCAAGCTTTATTTTTTTTTATTGGGAAAAAAGAATTTCATTGCGTTTTCAAAGGTCTGATCTGCGACTTTATTAGGAGACTGCATTCTGATCTGTCCGACCTCTTCTATCACATAAGGAAGGTAATACGGAGCATTCCGTTTTCCTCTATATGGAACAGGGGCAAGGTAGGGAGAATCAGTTTCTATAAAGTAGCTATCATCCGGTAGCATTCTTACGACATCTTTTAAACTATAGTTGTTTTTGAAAGTTATAGTCCCGGGAATTGAGATTTTCCAACCTTCAGCTAAGACTTGTTCAGCAAAAATCACATCACCTGAGAAGCAGTGAAACACTACATCTTTAGCATTTTGATTTTTGAGAATTTTATAGCAATCTTCATGGGCGTCTCTATCATGGACAATTATAGGTAATTTAAACTCTTTAGCTATTTCTATTTGTTCACTAAAAGCATGTTGTTGGCTATCTTTAGGAGAGAGGTTGCGATAATAGTCTAAACCTATCTCACCTATAGCGACAACTTTATCTTTTAGAGCCAGCTCTTTTATGACGTTTGCCTGGTATTCATCAGCATTATGAGGATGATATCCTACCGAAGCATAGATAAAGTCATACTTTTTAGCTAGCTCAATCGAATTGTTGGAGGTCTGTTCATTATAACCAATATTGATTAAATATTCAATTCCAACTTTCTTACACTTTTCGATGACTCCTGCCCTGTCCTTATCAAAATCCTTAAGATCTAAGTGAGCATGAGTTTCAAATATTTTCATTTTTTCCTCTATTTATATTAGCAAAAATCATTATGACATTCTTAATAACCTTACATTAATGTCAATAGTTTATGAGAATATTTTTTATCCCTGTTTCGGTAACCAATTTGCATGTGCTATATTTACGCTGAATAAAGTTTACAGTTTAGGGTGAATTAAATGCCCCTAAATCCCCTGAAGGAGACTTTGAGAAGACCACACTCTGGCAGCAACTGCCATCCCTCTTGAGTCTTCTTTCTTCAATTACTAATTATTAACTATTTCCTTGATCTCTTTATAATTCTGATAATTAACTATCAGCAACAATTCACCACTAGTATGTTTGATGGTAACCTGCTCTTCACAAACCTCATTACTAACCCCTCTGGCTCTATCTCCGGTAAGCCTTCCGTCATTCAAAGGATAGATTAAGCCTGTCGTAAATATACCTTCTACGCTTTCGGTAAGTGGGATAAGTGAAATGGTGGTATTTACAGCTAAAGAGAGTGAAACTTCTTTGTCGAGCAACATAAAAAGTTGGTTATCACCTATAACAAATGCTTTAATGCCTTGCCGGTGAAGCCATTTTAGGGATGCCAGAACGCCCAAGACATGATCAATTCTCTCTTGCATATTATTAACAATGATAATCTGATCAAATCCTTTATTTAGCACATAGCTAATTGCCAGTTCTGTATCTGTATAATCTTTATGGGGATTATGACTTACTTTTTCAATAGTTGTATTGAGAAAACGATTATTTGCATTGGCAGAGTCGAAATCTCCAATAATGATTTGAGGGATGAGATTAATTTTGTCAAGCGTATTAACGCCTCCGTCAACTCCTACTATATAATCTGTTGGTTTAAGTATATCCTTAATCTCAGCTTTGCACGGTGAGTTGGTAAAGAGAAAGGCACGCTTCATTAAATTATACTATTCTTAGGTTTTATTTTACGGTAGCTATTATTGACAAAGCTATAAGGATTAACTAACCTTTGGTTTTTTCTTACTTCATAATGTAGGTGAACACCGGTTGAGACTCCGGTTCGTCCCATCTCCCCTATTACTTCACCTGACCTAACAATAGACCCGAGCTTGACCTTGGCGGCATTCAAATGAGCATAACGAGTTTCATAACCTTGAGAGTGTTTTATTGTGATATAGCGACCATATTTAGAATCCCAAGCACACTTAGTTACGACACCATCTCCGGTAGCATAAATAGGGGTTCCCAAATCATTGGCAATATCTAAACCACGATGAAAAATTCTGCGTTTATAAATCGGGTGCTTACGATATCCATAGCTGGAAGTTTGCACTCCATAAGTAGGGCTAATATGAGGAGCTTCATTCAAAGAATTGACATAAAAGTCGTAATTTCCTTTCGAAAGCTCATTAAAGAGAACAAGCGTTCTGGTTTTTTCTTTTAGTACGCAAACATAGGCGTTGCAATGGCATTGATCTACATCGCCATTCTCATCAAGCTTAAACAGTTGGTTCCAAGTAAGAATAGAATCAGGATAAGTTAACTCATATTCACCAATATCATAAGATTGATAGAATTGGTTAATAGAGTCTAAAGAAGTCTGTATTCTTCCTAAAATCTGTTCATTCAAGTTGCTGAGTGAATCTATTTTAGTTTGTAATACGGGATAATTACTTACTTTGGGTTTTATATTGTGGATGTACTTTAAACTGTAGATAGAGGTACCAATACTCGCAATTAGTACTATACCTATTATTATCAATATATTACTACCTATATTTATCTTCTTCTTCATCATATATTTTATCACTTCTTATTTTATTATTTATTAATTGTCATTAAGATGAATTGCTGAAATCCCGTCAAGTCTTTTTTTTAGTTTGCAGAATTATAAAGTCATAAATGTTGCAATTGAGAAGAAGAAGACGCAAAATGTTACGTCTCTACCTAGGCACCATAGTGGATAACAGGTTCTGTTTTCGAATTCGAATCGACTTACCCCTGAATTACCCCCTAGCATTTAGCCTAAACCACCCTATTTAGGCGCAAAAAAGAGGAGACCCTGCGATCTCCTCTTCCTATTATATTTTAGTAATATATATTATTTATTGTCTGCAGCAAATTTAACCATAAATTCGCCAAGAGCTTTAGCACTTTCTAATGGGCATGAGTTATAGATAGATGCGCGACATCCGCCTACACTTCTATGACCTTTAAGACCGATCATACCGGCAGCTTTAGCTTCAGAGATGAATTTCTTTTCTAAATCTTCAGAAGCTAATCTGAAAGTAACATTCATAAGAGATCTATCTTCTTTAGCAACAGTACCTTTGTAGAAACCGTTGGAATTATCAATAGCATTATAAACATAGTTAGCTTTTTTTACATTATGAGCATGAACTTTATCAAGTCCACCAAAAGCATCAATCCATTTTAAAACTTCGCCGACAACATAAATATTGAAAGCTGGTGGTGTGTTATGCATGGAACCTTTTTTGATATGAGTTCTGTAATCCATCATAGTAGGAAGATTATCATTGAATTGATCAACAATAGACTTTCTGATGATAACAACAGTTACGCCAGCCGGTCCGATATTCTTCTGAGCACCTGCATAGATGAGGTCATATTTTGTGAAGTCATAAGGTCTGCTTAAGAAGTTAGATGACATATCACAAACAAGTTTTACACCCTTAGGAACTACAGGATCTGCTTGATATTCTGTACCACGAATAGTGTTATTAGAAGTGGTATGTAAGAAAGCAGGGTTTGCAGAAAGTTTAACTTCTTTAGGGATGAAAGTAAAATCTTTATCTTCTGAAGAAGCAGCAATATGCATACCTTTACCGATTTTCTTAGCTTCTTTTAAAGCTGAAGTTGCCCAGGTACCTGTATTAACATAGTTACCTTCTTGACCGTCACGAATAAGATTCATAGCAAGCATTAAGAATTGTGTAGTTGCTCCGCCACCGAGGAAGAGAACTTCATAATCATCGCCAAGACCCATGATTTTAATAAGCATTGCAGTTGCATCGTCAATTATCTTTTGATACTCTGCTGAACGGTGAGACATTTCCATTACTGAAAGTCCGTAACCTT
>JBAYZI010000117.1:0-8534 GCA_041672585.1 Cloacimonadales bacterium (SeqCode)
GCATCTAACATTAGAGAATTCTCTAAGGAATTAGCACTATTACGATAGATTCTATAACCATCTAAATCACTCTCTGATTGTGAAACCCATTGAATCATAACACCATTGCTAATACTGTTTATAGCTGTGAAAGATGATAGGAGAACTGGAAGAGTATCGTTGTTTTCTAAACCAATTTTGAATTCTTTATCTGCTCGACTTTTAGTGGCAGTGCTTAAATCTACTGTATAGGTTGCAGATCTTAATAACTCATCACTTAGATCATAGATTGTAGTTGTTATTGGCGTATCACCATCATAAAGGACAGGAACAGAGCCAGTACTAGTCCAATCATAACCGTAATCATCAGAAGCATCCCAATAGAAGGTTATTGTTTTAGATGTAGTTGTTGTGTTACTACTACCGATAGTCCAAGTACGCGCAATGCGTTGCTTAGCAGGATCTGGAACTATAGTAGTATTCGCACTAAACTCTTTAACATTAAGATCAGTTGCAAGCCATGCTACATGTTTAACAGTAGGGGAACTGAATCCATCAACTTCAATATTATCTCCTTCAGTATAGGTACCTGATGTTTGAGTAAGCATACCATTAACTATAAGCTTAGCTGATGGATCAATCACTACATTTCCTATTATTTCAAAATCCCCATCTACTTTGGCAACAGCAGATTGACCAATATACATATTTCCACTTACTTCAAGTTTGCCATTTACTATTAAATCATTATCATTTAATGCTTTATGTTCAATGTTTAAATTACCACCGGTAGCTACTTTTAAGGTACTGCTGGAGTTAATTGTTGTGCTACTGATATATGCTGTTTCATTATTTTGAATAGTAATTACATGAGAATCACGAATAAGAATACTCTGAGAATTTGTATAGTCAGGTTTAAATGTTGAAGTTGCGAAATCTAAATTATCAGAAGATGATTGCCAATCGCCAACAGTTGAGAAATTACCAGCTACGTTATTGGATTGGAAATAATAAGTTGAAGTAGGTGAACCACTTAATTTTGGATAGCCATCTGAAAAATCCCAAACAGCAGGGTCCCAATTGGGATAAGTTGTTGCATCAGTGAGTTGTTGACCTGTCTGTGCTGTTCCATAAGTATTTTTAGCCGCAGCTCCTGTAACATTGGATGTAACACTACCGGTACTTAAGTAATAAGAATATTCTGTAGAACCTGGTGCATTAGTACCACCTAATCCAGGAGGTAGTTTCCCGGTTGCTAGCCCCACGACTGGACCATAACCACCATCCCAGCTTTCAGGTTTTATTGCAGCTACATTCTGAGTAACATTTCCTGTAGCAAAGGACCTAAAGATCGCTCCTCCAAGAGAACAGCCGGCTAAACCACCAACTCTATCGCCACCACTTACATTACCGGTAGCAAAACAATCTTCGGTACGGCCGTTTTCATTACAACCAACTAAGCCACCATATAATATTATAAGGATTATTATTATCACTTGAGTTGATGCTTTTATTAGTTGGAAGAGTAGAAGCAACTGTAACATTGGCCCATGATGTTCTTATCATTGGAGACACTTGTTTTCTATCACTATTGTTAGCTCCAACTAAGCCACCTACAGCACCAAAGCCTGTAACAGTACCACCATCGACAGAGCAGTTCTGAACTATCACTAACTTTGCTTTGTTAACATTAGGTAACAAGACTTTACCAACCAATGCTCCAGAACCTCTTTTCCCTGTAACATTAACATTTATCAATCTTACATTCTTGATATATATGTCTGCAGTATTATTGCCATTGGTAGCATTGCTTCCATTAGTAACAGAGCCAAAGAGTCCAACTAAGTTTGTTCCGTCCGCTGGGAATACGCTGACAGCTGGAGTAGTAGTTACTCCTCTTTTAATGAAAAGATTTGAAATGTTTTTCCCTCCACCATCATAATTACCGTGGAAAGGAACGGCTTCAGTTCCGATAGGATCCCAACCTTTTGAGACTTCCCACATTTTTGTCCATTTTGAAGGGGGAAAAGTCTCTCCTACAGTGATAGCTGTTATGCAATAATAGGCATAGTTATCGTAAGAAACAATGTTACCTACGGTATAGGTTCCAGTGTTACTATATGCTACAATATTTGCAGGATTAGTATCTTTTAAGTCAATATCAGTATTTGTCTGTGTATAGTTATCACCTAAATTATCTCTTACCTTCCATAAGTCTAATACTGTATTTACATTGCGGTCAGTAGCTGCAAACACTGTGCCAACCGACATCAGCATTATCGAGAAAACAATAAAACTCATTTGAGTTTTTCTCATATTAACTCCTCTATTTAAAAATTTACATATTTAATTATTACTTAAACAAACAATTAAATAGTTTTAATTATCTGTCAATCAATATTTTGTAAGTTTTAAAAGAATATAAAGCAAGACTCTGTTAACACCTAAAATTCTCTGAAAACATCAGTTAAAGAGCAGGCATGATGAAAGTTATTGACAGATTATCTACAGCTTAGATGGTGCAAATAAGATTAAAAACTCGAGGAATAAATGGGATATCTCTTAGTACTTTTTACAATAATACTCTTTTCAACATTGGAAGTTACAGGCAAGCTGATTGGAGCTTCAATTTCGCCCTATGCTGTAACCCTGTATCGTTTCTTAATAGGTGGAATCTTGATGTTGCCTTTTGCTATTAAGCAGAAGAGGAGTTTGAATAGAAAGATAACAACCGGAGAATATCTCAAGCTATCAGTTCCCGGCTTTATCAATGTAACCATCTCTATGTTATTTCTCCAGCTTGCCATCTATTATGGAGAAGCCAATATCAGTGCTATTATTGTTAGTTCAAACTCTGTCTTTGTGGCTATCTTCTCCTATTTTATTCTGAAAGAGAAGATGACCTTCTATAAAGCACTGGGGTTGGTTCTCGGTATGACCGGGATTATTATTATCATTATTAATCACCATGTCTCTTCCCCCAATGTGAGAAACGCTACTTTAGGCATTATTTATGCTTGCATTGCGTCTGTTACTTTCGGACTCTACACAACTATCTCTAAGAAGTATGTGAAGGAGTATGGTAATGTGCTGACTAACGCTGTCTCTTTTTTAGGGGGAGCAATATTGCTGGCGATTGTTTCCCTGATGTTTGGGTTTGATCTTAGTGTTGAAATAACAACCAAGAATGTGCTTTTTCTGGGTTATCTCGGTATCTTTGTTTCAGGAATTGCTTATTTGACTTACTTTGCCGGCTTGAAAAGAATCTCTACAGTGGCAGGGGCTTCTTTCTTTTTCTTGAAACCGGTGTTTGCTTCTATCTTGGCTTATCTGATCTTTAAGGAAACTTTGACAGGCTGGCAGATGGTGGGAATTGGGATTGTGATAGTGGGGGTTAATTTGCAAGTGATTAGGGATGTGATTAATAAAAGAAAATCTATCCACTAATTACACGAATTACACTAAGAAGAAATAAAGAAATGAAAAGAGAAAAATGAAAAGAATTAGCCACGGATTAACACGGATTTAAGAAAGAAGAAAGAAAGAAGATGAATACGGAACCTCTTAATTCCCCGCTTCCCTTGCGCAGCAAGGTCTCTGGAGAGGGGTGCCGAATTTCGGCGGGGTGTGGTCTTAAGAGGCAGGCTGGGTACCGCTTTATGAACGCAAGATGCATTCATTCCATATAAAAGGCAGGGGCTAACATAGAATGTTAATATACTCGATTTCGCAAGCAGAAGATTTAAAAGAGATACCCGTTTGGGTTGAATGGCTAGAATTACGCCTTGATTTATGTGCAGAACTATTAAATCATCTTGATAGCCTAACCAACTATAAGGTTATCATCACAGATAGATGGATAGAAGAGGGCGGGAAGAGTAGCAGAACTATATCTGAGAAGCTCTTGTTATTCAAATCATTATTGTCTTTGCCTAATCTTGCGTTTGATCTTGAGATAGCCATGCTGGAAGAAGTTGGAGATTTGGGAATAGATTTTCAGCGGGTGATTCTCTCTAATCATAGCTTTGCTCCATTCTCTGCATCCCTCATTCAGCAAAGAATCAAGCAGGCACAGCACCATAAACCATTCTTTATTAAGCTGGCTCAGAAGTGTGATTCTCTCCAAGAATTAATAGAATTCTACAATCTAATTAATACATATCCCCAGCCAATCTTATCTGTGGTTATGGGACGTTATTCTAAATTACAGAGATTACTTCATCAACAGCTTGGCTCTTTAGGAACTTATATTGTGAGAGCCGGAAAAGAGACTGTCCAGGGGCAATTAACTCTGGCAGAAGTGGAAAAGTTTCCACACTTTGGTAATAATCAGAAGTTTCAGTGGGGTGGCTTAATTGGTGGGGAACAAGTAGATAGCTCAATTGGTATAGATTATTATAATATACATTTTAGAGAGAATAATATTCCGGCAGTTTATCTTCCCTTACATATTGAAGAAGAGGATATCGCTCTATTCTTTAAGCTAATTGAGAATAACAGAGAACTTAATTCCACCTGCTACGGCTTTTCATTAACCATGCCCTTTAAAGCCACTATTCCCCGCTTATTCTCTCATTCACAAATTAGTAATCTCTTAATTTGGGGAGAGGAGAAAAGATTCTATAATAGTGATAGAGATGCTTTTATGGCGATTAAGCAGAAGTTACAGCAATTCCCCATTGATAATATTCTTATATATGGAAGTGGGAGCATGGCGAGATTAGCGATTGAAGTATTTCAGGATTATAAAATAACTCTCACTGCCCGGTCTAAAACAAAGCTGGCTGAATTAAGAAAAGAGTATGAATTAAGAGAAATCATTGACCAAATAAGCCCCTCATTATATTTTGATTTAATGATTAATTGCTCCTCTCTGGGTATGAACGGGGAGAGCTTTAGTGAAGAGACAGGTATTAATAAATTTAAGTATGTGATAGATTTACCTTATTCTCAAGTGGAAATACCTCTGCAGTTAGAAGTTGGAGAGAAGTATATTTCCGGAAGAGAATTTTGGCGCTATCAAAGTGAGAAACAGTTGCAACTATTTAAAGAAAGTATAGAAAATGACAAAGAATAAAGTAGTACAGAACAAGATAACTAACTTCAAAATCGGTGATATTACTGTGGGTGAAGATTTCCTGCTGATCGCGGGTCCATGCAGTATTGAAGGGTATGAAATGGCGTCGGCAAGTGCTAAAGCTACAAAAGGCAGTGGTGCTAATATTTTCCGGGGCGGTTCTTTTAAACCCAGAACCTCACCCTACTCTTTTCAGGGACTTCAGCAAGAGGCTTTGGAAATATTACTCAGGCTTAAGCAGGAGCTGAATCTAGTGGTAATAACTGAGATTATGGATCCCCGACTTATCAACAGTAGTCTGGACTTTATTGATATTATCCAAATAGGTTCGCGCAGCATGCACAACTTTCCCCTCTTAAAAGAGGTGGGGATGATTGATAAGCCGGTTCTGCTTAAAAGAGGATTTCAGGCTACTATAGAAGAGTGGGTGCATAGTGCGGAGTATATTTATAAAGAGGGAAACAGTAAGATAATTCTCTGTGAACGTGGGATAAGAACTTTTGAAACTTACACCCGCAATACTTTAGATTTGAGTGCTGTTCCTATTATGCAAAAGCTAACCGGACTGCCTGTGATTGTAGATCCTGCTCATGCTACGGGGCGAAAAGATTTGATTCCCTCTATGTGTAAAGCTGCGATTGCAGCCGGAGCTGATGGCTTGATGGTAGAGGTTCATCCTACACCGGACACGGCACTTAGCGATCCGGAGCAACAGCTTAACTTTGCAGAGTTCGATTCTTTAATGCAAGAATTAATTCCAATAATTAACTTTTTTAGGAAGAACTAATGAGTTGGATTGAAGAGTATCAGAAGAGAATCAGCATTGATAAGAGTTCTAGTTTTATCTCTAAATTAGCTCAAGCAGAGTGTTTTATAATCACAGATAATAATCTGGAGAAACTTTATCATGATGAGATTCTCCAGAAACATAAATACTATAGTATAGAACCGGGTGAAGCTTCTAAAACGCTTAGTCAGGCTAATAAAATCTTAGAACGGATGCTAAAGTTAAATCTTACCCGAAATGTAATTGTGGTTGGCTTTGGAGGTGGGGTTGTCTGTGATCTTACCGGATTTGTCTCTGCTATTTACAAGCGGGGTTGTCCGTTATTTCTCATGCCTACATCTTTACTAGCCATGGTTGATGCTGCTATTGGCGGGAAGAATGGCGTTAATTCCAAGAATTACAAGAATCAATTCGGGACTATTAGACACCCGAACTGGATTAATATTGATCAAGAACTTTTGGAGAGTTTGCCGGCACCGGAGTATCTTAATGGAGCAGCTGAAATGATTAAGCATGGCTTGATTTATTCACTGGAATATCATGCCAAAGTTAAAGCTCCCTACACCTATGTTCTTGATCATCAAAGCAGGGAAATGCAAGAGCTGATTAAAGAATCTATCGCAATCAAGCTTCACTTTGTGTCAGATGATGAGGGGGATAGGGGTAAGAGAAGATATTTGAACTTTGGTCATACTTTAGGGCATGTAATTGAGAAGCAACTTAATATCCCTCATGGAGTTGCCGTAATATGGGGAATGATTCAGGCTATAAGATTATCTTATCATTCAGAGTTAATCTCTTCTGAAACATTCACCAGACTAAGAGATGAATTGAGGTTAGCAATCTTTTTAAAACAATTTGAAATAGAATGGAAAGATATAGCTAAGGCATTGCTAAATGATAAGAAGAGAGAAGGAGAGGGAATAACCTTTATTCTGCTCACAAAAGTTGGTTCTCCGGTGGTAAAAGAACTCTCTTTAGAGTTTATTAAAAACGCAATTATGGGTGAAGATGGCGTTATTTAAAGGAAAGTTAAAGGCACCGGTTTCTAAAAGTAGTTCTTTGCGAGCCTTGATCTGCTGTGCCCTCTCTTTTGAATATCCCCAATATATTATCCGTAATATCTCTACCTGTAATGATGTTAAAGTGGGTATTGCCGTAATTAAGCAGCTAAGAAACTTTGAATGTAGATTTGACGGTAATGATCTGATAATTACTAACATAAATGATTTTAAGAGAGTAGAAAAGATAGAATTAGATGTAGGAGAATGCGGTTTTCTGGCGCGTGTTTTAGCTTCTCTCTCTACCTATTTTGCTGATGAAATAACTATGGTAGGGAAGGGGACAATTCTTAAGCGAGAACTGGGGATTTCAGAATTTGTGCAGAATCTTGGCTTAACTTCTACCTCTTCTCAACTTCCGACTACTATTAAAGGACAAGTTAACCCAGGCAATTATACTCTACAAGCTAACAATTCTTCTCAATTTATTTCCGGACTTTTCTTCTTATTGCCTCTCCTAAAGTCTGATTCTAAGCTTATTCTCCAAGATTCTGTAAGCAAGCCCTATCTTGATTTAACTCTCCATTACCTTAAGTTATCCGGGATTGAATTCACCACTAACAGTGAACTTAACGAAGTATCTATTAGAGGTAATCAAAGTTATGCTAAGCAAGAGTTTACCCCTGAATCTGATTGGTCTTCTCTAAGCTACTTAATTGCTTTGGGATTGCTCAATGGGGATCTGCTAATCGAAAATATTCATGACCGAGCTGAACTTCCTGACAGAGCAGTATTAGCTATTTTGAAAGAGATAGGTGGAGACTATGAGTTTATTAACCCTACCACCCTGCAGGTCAAAAAGAGTGATTATTCAGGTTTTACTTTTGATTTAACAAACAGTCCGGACTTAGCTCCACTGCTTGCTGCTTTGGCTATTGGTGCAACATCCCCAAGCCGACTTTCTCATTGCTACAGACTTCAGCATAAAGAGTCTAATAGATTAAATTCAATAATCGAACTTCTTTCAGCACTGCAAGTTAAGCATAATTATGATGAACAGAGTGATGTTTTAACTATATTCCCTACCCAACCTCAGGGGGGTAAAGTTAAGACATTTAATGATCATAGAATTGCGATGGCTGCTTTAATTCTGAATGCTATTAGTTCAGAACCGATTTCCATAGATAATTATGAATGTATAGGAAAGTCATATCCTGATTTTGTTGCTGATCTTAATTCTTTAGGAGTAAACTATGAATAGCTTTGGCAGATTGCTAAGAGTAGAGATTTTCGGAGAATCGCATGGCAGTTGTGTTGGCGTCCTGCTTGATGGTGTTCCAAGTGGAATTGAACTTGATCATGCCGAAATAGCCCTGCTTTTGGATCGGAGAAGAGCAGGTAAATTAGGCACTTCAGCCAGACGCGAAGCTGATATTCCTGAGTTTAAAAGCGGTGTCTATCAAAATAAAACTACCGGTTCTCCAATTCTAATTACCTTTCCTAATAACAGTGTCAGTTCTTCTGATTATGAGTTGGTAAAAGATATTCCGCGCCCTAATCATGCTGACTTTACCGCTTCCTGCAAATATCATAAACATAACGATACGCGCGGTGGTGGACACTTTTCAGGTAGGCTTACAGCAGGTTTAGTCGTTGCCGGTTATCTGGCTAAAAAAGTCATTCCCGACAT
>JBAYZI010000118.1:0-8499 GCA_041672585.1 Cloacimonadales bacterium (SeqCode)
ATAAGCACCAACAAACCCCGTCCTATTCCTTGCAGGAATAGGACGGTAACAAGGTTCAATATTCAGCTCCTAATCAGTATTAATCTGTGTAATCTGCGGATAATTTATTTATTATTCTTCTTAAAACACTTTTTCTTCAATTATTCACTTGCTTAAATCTAAGAATCATAACTATTTTTTAGCTAATCCAAGATAGGAATTAACTAAAAGAGAGATCACTTAAAGTGCCTCAACAGAGGTTTCTTCAAATTAAATTAAATAATTATCCGCTACTTATTCAGCATGATACAGCTCTTATCGTCGTATCTAAGAAAAAAAGTTATTGACATAATACCCGAGTGATAATTATATGCAAAGACAAAGTGCGCCCATAGCTCAATTGGATAGAGTGTCTGACTACGGATCAGAAGGTTGGGGGTTCGACTCCTCTTGGGCGTACCAAATATATAGTGTGATAAATGTGTTTATGAGTGAGTGTTTCACTTAAAATAATTAGTGTTTTTAAATAAAACTCTTGACAAGTAAACACGGTTTTATAAATTGATTAAACGTTGGCGCGAGATGGAGCAGTTTGGTAGCTCGTCGGGCTCATAACCCGAAGGTCGGAGGTTCGAATCCTCCTCTCGCTACCATAAATGGCGGCATAGCTCAGTTGGTTAGAGCATTGGAATCATAATCCAAGTGTCCGGGGTTCAAGTCCCTGTGCCGCTACCATTATTTTTTTGTGCGCCACTAGCTCAGTTGGATAGAGCATCGCCCTTCTAAGGCGAGGGTCAGGGGTTCGAATCCCTTGTGGCGTACCATTAAATTTTAGTTTGTATTAATTACGGTGGCTGTAGTTCAGTTGGCAGAGCACGTGATTGTGGTTCACGTTGTCGTGGGTTCGAGCCCCATCAGCCACCCCATTTTATTTAAGTTTTAAGCTGTCGCGAGATGGAGCAGTCTGGTAGCTCGTCGGGCTCATAACCCGAAGGCCGGAGGTTCGAATCCTCCTCTCGCTACCAATTAACACAACTCCTATTTTTTTTCCTACAATATTATTTGTTTATCTTTTATATTTCTATCTAATCAGCTTTCAAATCAAGACCTTCTTTAATTATTTTCACTTGTTTTTTGCTCTTATTTATACTACTGCTTTCATTAAAATACTATTTATTTACCTCCACTTTATTTGACTCTACTAGCTTATTATTCTAACAAAATTATTATACAAAAATAAACAGGTGGCTAAATAAATTAGTTAAAAATTTAAAGAACTTCTGCAATAAATTTAACAAAAAGATATCACTATAATACTGAAGAAGAAGTTATTGGATTTGAGGGTAAATTAGCTATAAAACCACCTTTTAAAAAGAGTTTTTTTTAGAACGATGAACAATCAATAAAAAATTATAAAGCTAAGAGTTTGGCACTTTTACATACTGAAAGTCCGCATAATTTGCTTCGTCTTGGGCTAGTGAGCAGTTCTCAGGTGGCATCTTCTCTACCACCTCAATCAGTTTTCGAATTCTATACAGGTTACCTACTAAGGTTCTAAGGAAGTTACAACGAATATGCTAAACAAAATTCACGATTATAAAATAAATATTGACAAATAAAATAACTAAAGTAAATATGGATTTGTTCATTGAATGTAGATTTTTTGCTTTGTCACTGTAGGTTTTACTGTATAGATAATGAACACCACACTACTATAACAAGAGTAACCAGCTTTGAAAAAGTGAAAAGATGACGGAAACATGGCGTTTTATTAGGGATTTGTTTAAAATTTATGTAGGGAAAATTACGCTTAGATGGTAATTCTATAAAAAAAAACAACTCAACTAAATCACCATATCAAGTTAAAGAATTGATAGTAACAGACCATTGAGGATGAAAAATGATTCAGATTACAATGTCCGGAATACTGTTGATTATGATATGCATGATAATCATCACTATCCTGTTATTGTGGAAATGTATCAACATTCCTCTTGTCTGTTACGTCCAAAAACAAACAACATTGAAATATGTTATGGGAGAAAAGGCATGAAAAAAATTATGTTAGCGTTTTTGCTATCCGTTTTTATGATAACAAGCGTTCTCAGTCTTAGTGTAGATATTGGAAGTGATACAAACACACAGAGTTATGTACCAAGTTATGCATATTATAATTATAGTTGGTCACATTTCATTATACCCGGCGAAACAATTACAAGCCCAGGCGACATTACTAAGTTAGAGTTTAATGTCTCCAGTTCACCAAGCTGCGTGAGAAATAATCAAAGAGTTTATATGAAGTTAACTCAAGAAACCACTGTAAGTAATAACAACATATCATCACCAACCATTTCAGGTTATACACAAATATACACCGGTTCAGTAAGCTGGACTGGCAGCGGTTGGCAAGGAATTGAATTAACAAATCCTTTTGCTTATGATGGAGCCTCTAACCTAGAAATTATCTGGGAAGATAGAAGTGGAAATTATGAAGGGAACTATCCTTATTTCTATAGTACATATTTCCCTTCAGCCAGTGCTTATAATTATAGTGATGGTTCTTTCCCTGATTCATGGGGCAGTTCTGTGGACTCCTACCCCAACACCCGCATATCTTGGGATGAATCAACTGAACCTGAAGGTCCAATAAGTGAATTTCCATGGACAGAAGGTTTTGAAGGTCCTTGGAGAGGTTCACCTGCAGCACCATTAGGCTGGACACAAATTTCCCTTATCGGGAATGGTCCATGGGCGAGTTCAAATGCATTCCCGCATAGCGGAACAAGAAGTGCACAAGCTCCATATAGTGGAGGCTATAGTGAACATTTATTAATCACACCAAATTTTGACTTTAATGATTCATCTGCTTACGAGTTAACCTTCTGGCTGAAAGGTAGTACTGATGTCAGAACAGGTTTAAAAGTTAAGATAGCAGCTGATTATACAGGTGCAGAGAGTTTCACAGATGTGCTTGCGCATTATGTGGGAGGCTCTAACATGCCAACTACTTTATCAAAACAAACCATTCTTTTGGAAGGTTATAGTGGTAATCAAGCTATTGCCTTTGTTCTGGAAGATACCTACGGATCTTCTTTCTATATAGATGATGTAACTATCGAAGAAATGCAGGAAGGAACACTTGTTCAAGTTACACCTGCTTCTCATGACTTTGGCCAAATATTTAAAGGTTTTGCAGCTACGAAAACATTTACCATTGCTAATAATGGTTCAGTCGCTGCTGAAATTACAGAATTTATCGTTCCTGAAGGTTACACTGTTGAAAGCACAGAAGAATTACCTATTACCTTAGCAATAAGAAGTTCTTTCGATGTTGCAGTTACTTTCTCTTCTGAAACAGAAGGAGTTTATGCTGGTAATTTTAGAATTAAAGAGCTAGATCCTCTTAACCCTTTTATCCCAATTTTTCACGATATAGCTCTTACAGGAACAATTTCTCTTCCTCCTCAGGGCATTGTTTGTGTAAATCCTTTTCCGTTAACTTTTCCGAGTACAGCAGTTACCGGTAGTACAGAATATTATGGTAACTATTACTCTTCAACTTGGATAACCCCCCAAAATTCTTACCTAAATGGTAACGAAACGGTTTATCAATTCACTCTTGCTGAATCAAAAGCATTGAATGGTGATATTGTTACAACAGGTACAGGAATTGGTGCTTTTATTCTGCAAGAAGAACCTAATGCAACTAATCCGGCTCCTGTGATTTTGAGCAAAACAAATTCGGGAACTACATTAACTTATACTAACGAGGTACTTGCTGCCGGAACTTACTACTTGATTATCTCCGGCAATTCACTTAGTCAAAGTCTAGACTATGAAATTAACTTAACAGCTGATGAATTATCACTTCCCGGCTTAGCATCTAATCCATATCCGGCTAACGGAGATACAGAAGTTGGTAAAAAAGGTAACCTTACCTGGAATGAAGCTTCGTTTGCTGAAGGATATCATGTTTATTTCTCAACAGATCCACAATTTGGCGATATCACTGCTCCTATAACAGTAATATCAAATTCTTGTGCTTATAGTGGTAATGACGATACCACTCATTATTGGAAAGTTGTTCCTTATAATGCTCTTGGTCAAACTGAAGAAGGCATTATAACTTGGTCATTTACTACACGACCTAGCCCCTTCCCAAATGCAGATATTTTCTTTGACGGTGCCAGATCTACTAGTCAGAATATGCCCATGCATCCATATTATGGCTACACTGTAACTCAAAGCATCTATCAACAAGCAGAGTTAAATATTGAAAGTTCAGCTATCAATTCGATTAGCTATCTTTACAATCAACACAGCAATTGGTCAGAAACTATTGAAATTTACATGAAACATACTACCAAAGATACTTTCGCATCTGGTTATGATTGGGAAACAGGTGATTTCACTCATGTCTTTAGTGGTACAATGTCAGTAAATACTGAAGATCCAGTTGTTATAATTAACTTTGACGAACCCTTTATCTATAACGATACAGATAACTTAGTTGTCTTATTCTATGCAACTCAGTCAGGGTATCAAAATAATTCTGCCAAGTTCTATAACCATCCGGTCGAAGGTAATAGATCGATTACGTTTTGTTCCGATGGTACTAACCCACATAACAATTACCCAAACATTTCTGTTAGCGGTACCGTGTACTCTTATAGACCTGTTACCGGCTTTAATTATACGGAACTTGGTGAAGAACCTCAGTTTGTCGTAAGTGTAGATGCTTTAACTTTTGCAACTCAAACTGTTAGTACAGCGAGTAACCCTCAATCTTTGACTGTTTCTAATTATGGTCTTGCCAATCTTAATATTACTGATATTACTATTACAGGAGCAAATGCTGATCAGTTTGAATTGATTGATGACAATATTTATCCTATATCTTTGGGATTGGCAGAAGAAATGTTGATTTCAGTTGTTTATGCTCCTACTTCAGGAGGCGATCACGCTGCTGAAATACAATTCACTGATGATCTTGGAAGAACAAATAGACTTAGTTTTGCACCAAGACAAACTACCGGTGGCAGAGACTTAAACTTTGTTACTCTCAACGGTAATTGTTATGATCCAACTGTCTATTTGCTTCCTTTTACTGAAGGATTTGAAGAGAATAATACTGATTGGTCAACAAATATAGATGGCTGGACACAAGTTTCAGAAAGAGGTTCTGAAGCTTGGACTACAAATCGAAGTATATTCAACCATAACAGAACCCCAAGAACAGGATCATTTAATGCTGTTTTAAAATATGACAATATTGATTGGTTAATGAAATCTTTTTATTTCACCGGTGGTCAATCTTATAGTGCTGAGCTATATGCCAGACAAAGCACTGCTGCCACTGCTGGCGCATCTATTGGTATTTACTATGGCACTGAAGCTACAATAGCATCAATGATAGATGTTACCGGACAAGTTGATCTTGCCGATGGCGATTATCAATTAGTTATCGGAAGATTTACTCCTGCTGAATCAGGTATCTACAACATTGGGATTAAAGCTATTCATACCAACAGCTCAGGTTGGTTCAGTATTGATGATATAACTATAATGGAATCACCAACAGTTCCGACAGCTTATCTTTCAGCAACAGTATTAAACTTCGATACTGTAGATGTGAACGAATTTGCTTCCCGTGAAGTATTAATCACTAACTTTGGTGCTGGAATTTTAAACATTACTAATATTGAAATAGACGGAATTAATACTGATGACTTTAGTTTCTCTATAGCTGAAGAATTACCAACAGGAATTACTGGCGAACAATCATTAGCAATTACAGTTGTATTTGCACCTTCAGCAGGAGGTTTAAAAGAGGCTACTCTTAAAATCACCGATGACATAAATAGGGATGTACATTCTGTTACGCTTCGTGGTCAAGGTTTTGTTCACCCTCTAGGTTTAACATGTGCGCATCCATTACCATTAGTATTCCCGGCTGTAAATGTTACAGGTGATACAGCCAACTATGGTAACAACTATTCTGATTATATGATTACACCTTCAAGTTATTATTTAAGTGGTGATGACGTAGTTTATCAATTCACTTTAGCTGATGCAATGCTTTTAAATGGTACAATTACAGCTAATCAAGGCTATATGGGTGTCTTTATTCTTGAAGATGAACCTAACCTAGCTAATCCGGTTACTACAACTTACAGGCACGAAGCAGGACCTTCAAGTACGATTAATTTTCAAAATGTAGAGATACCGGCTGGTACCTATTACATGATTATTTCTACTTGGGCAAGTCCTCAAAGTATAGTTTATAACATCAACTTAACTGCTGATCCAATAATTGTTGACCTTGAAGCCCCTACTGATGTTGCTATAACTTCAGTAGAAAGTGGATTAAAGATCACTTGGACAGAAGTTGATAACGCTAATTCATACCTTATTTGGGGTTGCGATACTCCTGAGGGTAATTATGGAATAGAGCCTTTAGCAACAGTTGATGCACTAGAGTATGTATATGACGGTGTTGAAAACATGAAATTCTTTAAAATTGAAGCTTCAATTGAACCTGTTAATCCTAGCAATCCTGCCAAAGGATTTAGAAAAAAAGATTAATAATGCGAAACATTAATTAATTAACTTAACATGAAAGAGAGCCTTGCTGGTTTACCAACTGGACTCTCTTTCAAATTAATAATTACTGATTTTCATAGCTTATTAAATTTTTACTGATGACTTC
The DNA here is from genome assembly GCA_041672585.1 of Cloacimonadales bacterium (SeqCode). Taxonomy (GTDB): domain Bacteria; phylum Cloacimonadota; class Cloacimonadia; order Cloacimonadales; family JAFGVF01; genus JAEKNW01. The sequence continues at coordinate 6,689 of JBAYZI010000118.1, forward strand.
TGTCAAATATGAGTATTATTTATCAATAACTTAGATATGAAAAAAGGGGTAAATAAAAATGATTATCTTGACAACAATCGACCAAAAAATATTAATGAGTCAACGATGTTTAATAAATTAATTTACAAGTATATTTAATAATTTTTTAACATTGATGTCTAGGGCAATTAAAATTCTATGAAAAAATTAAGAAAGGGGTAAATGTGCAAAAGAAAATACTTTTCGCGTCTATTTTAATGTTGTTAATAGCCTCAATGAGCGCTATTTATGTAGAAGTAGGTACAGGAACAGAACAAGGCACCCATCTACCGATGGAGCCATACTTTAGCTATTCAATGTCTCAAACAATCTATGATCAAGAATTGATTAATGTCAGCAATCACCGAATTGTAGAAATCTCGTATTTTTTTAACGGTTATAGTGTTTGGAATGAAGATATTAAAATCTATATGAAACATCACCAACTCAGTAGCTTTGCAGGATCAGATTCATGGGCGTCAAGTAATGGCCTGACCCTGGTTTATGATGGTCAAATTTCAACAACTACTGAAGCTGGGTGGATTACTATAGTGCTAGATACTCCATTTAATTATAACAACATAGACAATTTATTGGTTGCATTTGAAGCCAATTCTCCAGGCTATGCTAGTTCGGGCGATGATTTTTTGGGCACTATGGTTACAGAAAACAAGAGTATTTTTCATTATTCAGATTATGTAAACAGTGATTTTGTTTCACCTGATGCAGGCAACACTTCAAATATAATTCCCAACACTCGTTTCACTATGAATGTTATCCCTACAGGACCTGCTATTAATGTTAATCCAACTTCTTTAGATTTTGGCAATATTTATCTTGGCAGAACAGGTACAGCTAGGGTAAATGTTCGGAATATAGGTGTTGCTAACCTAACAGGTACTATATCCGCAACAGGCACTGAACTAACCTTTTCTCCTCAAGGTTTTTCAATTCTACCTTCAGGAATTATCCAAGTTGTTGTTCAGTCAACTCCTCAAGCTGTAGGACCTTACAATGGAAGTTTCACAATTGCATCTAATGATCCTGACAATCCGTCAGTAACTGTTACTACAACTGCTAATGTTCTTCCTGCTATACCAGACGGACTTGCGATAATAGGTGATGGGACATCCGAATATCAAGATTTACCGTTCGCTACATCCCATAAACATTCATATTCCCAATGTATTTATTATTCCAACGAAATTGGTTTTACTAACCAAAGAATCGAAAAAATCGGTTGGCACTATAATGGTGGCTCAGCTTTGGGTCCAGACGATATTAAAATTTATATGGGGTTAACATCTGCTACAGAATTTGAAGAACCCTTCGATTGGATAAGTTTAGATCAAATGGTACAAGTCTATGATGGTACAATTACTGTGCCCAGCACAGATGGTATAGTGTCAGTTTTTCTTGACAATCCATTTGAATATACGGGTTCACAAAATCTTGTAGTTGGCGTTCTTTATGATTCTGAATCTTCGTATTCGTTCACTGATTCATTTTACTGCACACCAAGTGATGTCATAAGAACTTTTTTATATCATGGTGACACAGCCGTCAATCCTGCGAATCCTTATTGGAGTGGAGGGTGGCAGGTAAATTACTATCCTAATGTACACTTGCAATTTGGTGCAATACCTGTTGGACCTGCAATCCATGTTTACCAAAACTCTTTAGCATTTGGCGATGTTAACTTAAATAGAATAAGGAATGCTTCTTTAACAATCGGAAATACAGGTATTCAAAATTTAGTTGTTAATTTAGCACAACCCGGAACTGAGCTAAGC
>JBAYZI010000119.1:0-8402 GCA_041672585.1 Cloacimonadales bacterium (SeqCode)
ATTAAACAAAATACTTGACTTAATACTCTTTCTAAATATAATATTACTAAAATTATCTCAGGAGCTTCTTATTAAGAAATATATAACGATAATAATTTTAGTTTTATCTTTTAGTCTTGCTTTCGGACAAATGCAGTTAGCCCGACTCCACTATACCGGAGGTGGCGACTGGTATAACGATCCGGAAGTATTGCCGAATTTAGCTAAATATGTCAATAAAGAGTTGAATACCAAGCTTGTAACTAACGAGAAAGTTGTGAAGTTAACAGATGCTGAATTGTTAGATTACCCCTTTATTTACATGACGGGACATGGAAATGTGAAGTTTTCTCCCCGCGAAAGAGAGAACTTGAGGAATTACCTACTTAAAGGTGGATTCCTCTATGTTGATGATGATTATGGACTTGACCAATATTTCCGAGCTGAGATTAAGAAGGTTTTTCCTAACAATGAATTAATAGAATTACCTAAAGAACATGAGTTGTTCAACTGTTTCTTTAAATTCCCCCAAGGAACGCCCAAGATTCATGAGCATGATGGAAAAAGACCTCAAACACTTGCCATCTTTGATGATTATGGCAGAATCATGGTGCTCTACACTTTCGAGACTAATATTTCTGATGGCTGGGCTGATTTCAGCACGCATAAAGATTCTGATGAAACACGCGAAAAAGCCCTTAAATTCGGCACCAACATCCTATCCTACATACTGACCAGGTAATATGAAAATAGTAGTAATCTCCGATACTCATATTAAATATGATGAAAATCAAGAAGATCTTGAAAGACGCGAACGGGTAACCTCTTTTCTACAAAACTTACCTAATGATACTGATCTGCTTATTCTTAACGGCGATATTTTTGACCTCTGGTTTGATTGGAACCGAGTTATTATTGCCGGATATTATGACTTTATTCATGAACTTAAAGCTGTACTTACAAGAGGGATTAAAATTGTTATGACAGCCGGAAACCACGATTTCTGGTTTAATGGCTTTTTAGAAAGCTTGGGAATTGAAATTTATCCTGACTACTTCATGATGATTGATAATCAAAAGCAAATCTATGTGACCCATGGAGATAAGTACACTTCTAATGATCTTCGTTACTTATTCTATAGAAACCTGCTCCGAAACCCGGTAACTAAATTCTTCTTTAATCTTGCCCATCCTGAATTATCTCTCTCAATAGGGAAGCTACTCTCACGCTCCAATAAGGCTAGACAAGACCCGCCGGAAATAACAGAAAGAAAGAACAAAGGCTTGCTTAATTTTGCCCAAAAGAAGATTAAAGAGGGTTATCACATTGTGATTATGGGACATTCTCACCAACCTCAGAAGGTAGATTTTGATGGAGGAGTTTATCTTAATAGTGGTGATTGGATTGTGCACAGCAGCTATCTTGAAATAAATGATGGCGTTCCTGAACTTAAATATTATAATAAATAAGTAAAAGATATAATTAAATGGAGGAGAAATGAAAATTCTAAAAGTAATTGTACTCAGTCTAGCAGTGTTAATGCTGATTTCTTGTTTACAAGCAAAAGTTACTAAGGCTGTAATTAAAACTAACCTTGGTGATATTGAATTAGAACTGACCAAAGATTTGACCCCTAAAACAGTGGAAAACTTTGAGAAATTAGCTAACAAAGGATACTATGATGGCATGTATTTCCATAGAGTTATCCCTGATTTTATGATTCAAGGTGGTTGCCCTAAGACTTTAAACAATGACAGAAGTGATGATGGAACAGGCGATCCCGGCTATAAGTTTGAAGATGAAACTTACTCTACAGCAGGTCAAAAAACGCTAACAGGTCAAATCGCTTCAGAAGGCGAGGCAGCCAGACTTTATCAAGAAATGTTAGTTCCTTATTTGCAAGCTAAAGGTGGCGAAGCAGATAAAGAAGTTACCGATATCCTAAACGCTGTAGCAAATCAACAATCCGGTGCTCCTATTATGGCTAAGACTTATGAGTTCTTCTATGAAAAGACCGGTTCAAAACCATTGACTACTATGGGCGAACTTATTGCTCCTATTAGCTATGGCACAATCTGTATGGCTAATTCAGGACCGAACACTAATGGTTCACAGTTCTTTATCGTAACTAAGAAAGATGGTGCTTCTTGGCTAAATGGTAAGCATACTGTTTTTGGAAGAGTTACAAAAGGTATGGATGTAGTTCATAAAATCGAACAATTACCTCGCGATAGTAGAGATAATCCACTTGCTGAAAATCAAGCCATTATTAAAAAGATTAAGATAAAATAATGAAAGTAATCTATACATTTGTAGAACATACAGGTGCGAAAACTCATATTGTGATTAGTAAAATAAGAAAAGTAACTCTCTCATTAGGAAGTATTGTGCTTCAATATGATAATGGAGATATCGAAACCTATGAGGTTGAAAATGGAAAAGCAGTTTTAAAGGAGATCTTAGAATCTCTGGAAAACTACTATAAATAGATGATTTGTGGAGGGTAATCGTTGGTGGTTACCCTTCTTTTATTGTTTAATCGTTAATTTGTTGAAGTGTTTAATTGATGTTTAGGAAATTAGAACACTTTGGGGAATTGAGACAAAGACCACACCCCGCCGAAATTCAGCACTTCTCCACAGAGGAATTAAAATTTTCATTACTTAGCGCAATGATGCACTCAGGGATGAGTGCGTTCCCAGTGAAAGAGGGGAATTAAGAAGTCCGAAATCATCTTAACCCGTGAGAATCCGTGTTATTCCGTGGATAAAACTCTTCTTTTTCTTTAATTGCTAATTTCTAATTGCTAATTGCTAATTTTTATAGTATCTGTCACGCTCAGAATAAATACACCCACAATATTGCTGCCTATACATCTCATCAGCTTTTGACAGCTCAATCCCTTCCTTCCAATACTCCCTAAAATCTTGATAAAAGAACTTCACCCCATACTCTTTAGCCAGCGATTCAGCAATCTCAATCATAAGTTGATGATTTTGATGTTTGGAATAGAGTAGGGTAGAAGTAAACCCATCGAAATTACCTTTCTTAGCAATAATAGCAGTGTACTTAAGTCTTTCATAATAACAACTTATGCACCTTTTATTCTCTTTAAAAACAGCATTCTGGATAAATCTGTCTAAGTCATATTCATCTTTTTCAATATAAGAGATATTATTCTTAGCTATGAAGATTCTGAGTGTTTCTAATCTTTTCTGATATTCAGTATAGGGATGAATATTATGATTGAACCAAAAGGCGGTAATCTCATGCTCATCTTTAAGATGCTGATAGGGAGCTATAAAACACGGGGCACAACAAACATGAATAAGTAATTTCATTTTTCCTCTATTTAAAAACTTTTATGGAGTTATCTATTTCTTGGGCAAACAGTAGGTCATATTGCGTTTCTAACGCTTTTATAATATTATCTTCAACACTATATTCAGGGAAGAGTTGTTGCATCTTTTCCACTTTTCCCCTGAAATCGTGTCTTACATTTCTCTCTTCATAAGGACATTTATACGCTAGTTTTGTCAAATTCTTTTTTTCAAACACTTCCTGAATCCACTCTTCTCTAATGAAAATCAAGGGTCTGATCACTGCTAAATCCAGCTTTTCATACATTAATTTAGGAGGAAAAGACTCTATATTATGATGAAGTAATAAATTCATCAAGAAAGTTTCTATAGCATCGTCAGCATGGTGTCCATACGCTATTTTGGAAATCCCTCTTTTGCTAATCTCTTGATACATGGCATGACGCTTTATTCTGGAGCATGAATAACAAACATAGGGGTGATTTATTATTTTCTCCATATCTATATTTAGTTTAACAAATTCTACCCCAAGCAAATCACAGAGCTTCTCCAAAACAGAATAATCATAATCACCGGTTTGCACATGAATCCCCAGTAGCTTAAATTTCAAGTAAGAAAAGCTATTGATGTACCACAGAATATAGAGCAGAACGGTGCTGTCTTTGCCTCCAGACAAGGCAACCGCTATTGTTTCATTCTCTGTGATTAGCTTGTACTTTCTTATTGTTCTGATAATCCTACTGACCATTAGCTTTAATTCTTTATCATAAATTAAGATATCCAGCATTTACCTACTCTACTCTTTTATTAATAGATTCATCTTGAAAAAATAAGGATTTATGTCAAATTAAATTGGAAATATTAAAAGAGTTTTTACACGAATTAAGTCAGTTTACACGAAGTAAAACAAATTAAGCTTTTTGAATAACTATGAATGAATGCAGATGTTAGTGGTAAAATGGTAAGTATTTGTTTTATATTTGCTCCTTAGGAGCTAAACCTTTGTAGCACATCGCGTACAAGAAATATTCATCGCTCCGTAGGTGCGAAACTCTTTAAGGGAAATATTCAAAAAAGATAAGTCTAACCAACATATTTTGGAACTATTTTTGAGAGAATCTGAAATAGTGGTTGACAGGTAATATAAATAGTAAAAGTCTGTGGCAACATAGTGTTTTACAGCTTATTAGTAGTATTGATTAAATAACCGCTATGTTCTAAAACATCAAAGAGAGTAAGAGGGGTAAGGGGAAATTAATGCAAACTAATATAATAGAATTTATTTTGAATGGAGAGTTAAAGAGTCTGGAAATAACACCTGATACAACGTTGCTGGAAGTCATAAGAGATAAGTATCAGCTGAATGGTACAAAGCGCGTATGTAATGAGGGAGATTGTGGTGCCTGCACTGTAACAATTGCTGAATATCGTGATGACAAAATAGTCTATAAGGCTGTTAATTCTTGCTTATATCCGGCAGAGAAACTCTATAATAAGCATGTAATCACGGTTGAAGGCCTTACTCCAAGCGATTCAGAACTCCATCCTATTCAAGAGATTCTCTATAATAATTATAGTACTCAGTGTGGCTATTGTACTCCCGGGATTGTGATGTCTATCTTTGCCTATCTTGCTGAAAATAGTGAATATAGTGAAGCAGAGCTGAAAGAATCTCTCAATGGAAATCTTTGTAGATGCACCGGTTATGTCCATATTATTCAGGGTGCGAAAGAGATTTTGAAATACTATTCCAAGAATCAAGTGGAGTTACTTTCTGAAAGATTAATCAGGGGAAATAAGCAGCTTAAAGAGCTTAGTGATACCTTTAATCTCACAACTTCTGAGCAGAATATTAGTAGCAGAGGGGTAGAAGGGTATTATTTAATTAAGAGTCTGGATAAGTACCGGGAAGTAGTTGAAATGCTACAAGGAAGTGGGACAATAAAAGTAATTGCCGGCGCTACAGATCTTTTTGTGATAGGAAATATTCACAGAGTTTATTTCAAGAACTATTTGGATATTACCTATATTCCTGAACTAACAACCATAGAATATCAAAATAAGCATTTGATTATCGGAGCAGCCACAACTTTAGAAACACTCAGGCATGATAAATTAGTGAAACAGTATCTTCCAATTTTAGCAGAAGTAGTGTCTCAAATGGCAAGTAAGCAGATCAGAAATGTAGCTACTATTGGTGGTAATGTGGGAAATGCTTCTCCTGCCGGTGATTGTGTTACTTCTTTAATTGGCTTGAATGCCCGCTTAATTATCTTTGGCGATGATGGCGAAAGAGAAGTTTCCATTAATCAATTCTATAAAGGCTATAAGGAGATAATAATCAAGAATCATGAGTTTATTAAGCAGATTATTATCCCCATTCAGGATAAAGGTTTCTATAGTTTTGAGAAATCTGCTAAGAGAAGAACATCTGACATCTCTTCAGTCTGCTCATTTTGTTATATTGAACATACCGATGGCATTCCGGATATTTCGCGTTTTGCTTTCGGGGGAGTTTCTCCTTATCCAAAATTAGCTTTAAACATTGCTTTAGCAATTAAAGGTAAAAACATAAAAGAGCTTCATTTAGAAAGACTTGCTGAACAAGTAGCCACTGAATTTTCACCTATTAGTGATATTAGAGGAAGTGCAGAATATCGTCATATTTTAATCAGGAATCACACGATTAAGCATTTAGAAAAGTTCAAAGCGGAGGTGCAGCATGAAGATTAATGCAAAACACCTTTCCGGAAAGTTGCATGTTACCGGAAAATCTACTTTCATAGAAGATATTGCCCAACAAGCAAAAGATTGTCTCTATGCCTATCCGGTAGTTAGCACCCAAGCTAAAGCCAAGATTCTTCATATCGATGTTGAATCTATTAAAGACAATCCTAATTTTCGTAAATTAATAACCTATAAAGATATCCCAGGAACCAACAATCTTGCTCACGGAAACGGTGATAATCAACCTGCTTTGGCAGAGAATCAAGTCAATTATGTGGGTGAACCTTTAGCTATTGTCGTGGCAGCCACTATGGAAGATGCAATTTCTCTAAGCAGAAAAGTGAAAGTTGAGTATGAAAGCCTTACCCCGGTTTTAAATGTTGCAGATGCTGTCCAAGCGGGAAGTGAATATGCTCCGACCAGACTGTTTAGTCGGGTTGACGCTTATGATAAAGATAATATTAAAGAGCTAGAGGGAAGAATCACCATTGGAGCTCAAGAACACTTTTATTTTGAAACTCAACGCTGTTTTGTGGTTAATGAAGAGAATGGCTGTTTCACCGTCTATAGTTCAACTCAGGCAGTTACGGAAGTTCAAGATATATGTGCCAGATTACTAGGTGTTCCTGCAAATTATATTACTGTTGATGTCCGGCGCATAGGTGGAGCTTTTGGAGGAAAAGAGGCTCAAGCAGATCTTTGGGCTGTTCTTGCAACTATCTCAAGTTATGTCTGCCAAAAGCCTGTTTATCTTGCTTTAGAAAGAACAGATGATATTAGCTGGACAGGTAAAAGGCACGAATTTGTGAACTCCTTCTCGCTTAAATATAATAATCAGGGTGATTTACTATGCTATAATCTTGATTTAAAGGCTAATGGCGGAGCTTACATCGACCTTTCTTATGCTGTGCTAGAGCGTGCTTTACTGCATTCTGACGGTGGATATTATATTCCCGAAATGAATATTACCGGAACTGCTTACAGAACAAATTTACCTCCTAACACTGCCTTCAGAGGCTTCGGTGCTCCCCAAGGTGCTTTTACAGCTGAGTTTGCTTTAGAAAAAGTGGGCTATGCCTTAAGAATGGATTTATTAGAAATAAGGAAAAGAAATGTCTATAGAGTAGGGCAGACTACGCAATATGAGATGGAAGTTAAGGAAGCTCTGGGACTAGAGATGTTAGAGGAATTGGAAGAAGTTTCTAATTATCATGTATTGAAAAGAGAAGTTACAGAGTTTAATCAGAAGCATAAATATAAGAAAAAAGGCATAGGCATCGTTACCGGCAAGTTTGGTATCTCCTTTACTTCAACTTTTCTTAATCAAGGTTCAGCTCTAATTTGGATCTATTCAGATGGTTCTATCTCATTGAGTCATGGTGGAATAGAGATGGGGCAACAGTTATATACCAAAGTTGCAACCATAGTATGTGGTGTGTTAGGCATTACTTTAGATAACATCCGCAGTGAAAGTACTAATACCAAAAGGGTAGGAAACTCTTCGCCCACAGCTGCTTCTTCCGGGTCTGACCTAAATGGAAATGCTGCCAAACAAGCGAGTGAGAACTTAAAGTCTAGACTTACCGAAGTTTCTCTCAAACTATTTAAAGAGAGACATGATATTTCAGTTAATTCGGCTGATGTTATATTTAAGGATAACTTAGTTTATTCTTCTCACTATCCTGATAAAACTATTTTCTTCAAGGAATTAGCTAATTACGCTTATATGCAGAGGGTAGATTTGGGAGAGCATAGCTTCTACAAAACACCGAATATTAATTTTAATAAATCAACCAATAAAGGAAATCCCTTCTACTACTTTGTTTATGGTGCTTCCTTAATTGTTTCAGAAGTTGATCTTTTAACAGGGTCTTATAAATTTGAGTCCATCTATGTAGTTCATGATAATGGTATTCCTCTCAATGCAGAAATTGATAAAGGACAGATTTATGGTGGCGTAGTTCAAGGATTAGGCTATTGTACCATGGAAGAGATAAGATTTAATGAGAAAGGCGAGAGTATGGCTTTTACTCCTTCTACGTATAAAATACCAACCATGAGCGATGTCTGCTCTAACTTTGTACTAAAGCAAGTAGATAAAGAGAGATCTCAAGCAAGTGTTTTAGGCTCGAAAGCAGTTGGCGAACCGCCATTCCAATATGGATTAGCTGCCTGGTTTTCAATTATGAATGCCTTAAGCTTCATCACGAAATCACCGGAGACGCTAGAGTTAAAAATGCCGGCAACTCCTGAAGCTGTCTTGCTGGAAATTGAGAATATAAAAAGAAGAGGATTATATGTCTAGATTTTTAGGTAAATTCTTAATAAATAACCCAACCAGGATTTCATTATGACGAATTGTCGAAATGACGGAGT
>JBAYZI010000120.1:0-8315 GCA_041672585.1 Cloacimonadales bacterium (SeqCode)
AAAAAGCTCTCCTCCTTGCTCTTTCTCTTCCCGATATCTGTGAAGTTCAGGATCCCAGTTTTTAGCTTTTACTTCTGAATAGTCCCAATTATCAACATCTTCGTTACATTGTTTTTGAAAATCAGCATCTGTAAAAATTCTATTTATGATATCGATAACCGGTCTGGTAGAGCGGAAACATTGGCTAAGATCTTCAGCTTCAACATTTAGAATAGTGGGCATCATCATGAGAATCCCGCGTTCTCCATCACGCCACCCGTAAATAGATTGCTTAGGATCACCCACGACTATCACGCCTGCATAATCTTTAGAAGCTCGTCCGCTAATTAGCTCTTGGATAATAGGATAGAGAATACTGAATTGATTCAAAGAGGTATCTTGAAATTCGTCTATTAATAAGAATCTGAATCTGCTGACTAACTGTTCATAGAAGATATTAGAAACCATTCCGCGTTCGCGATCAATCAGGGATAAACTCTCTTCGTAGAGGTATTTTTTAGTATAGAAAGTTACATCATTATAGGTGAATTTTCCCAGATTAAATTTATATTTATCATATTGGTCACACAGCAATTTCCAAGCGGAGATTATCTCTTGTTGCTTAGGTAAAATCTCACTAATCAGGTAATATTCAGCCAATTTGGGAACTAAACTTGTAAACTCTTCTTCTAAAAGCCTAATTGCTTCTTTAAATTCTTTCTTAACTACCCTGCCAAAAGGAAAAGGGCTCTGGGCAAAAAGCTTAAAATTCTTACAAACATAGACTGGTTCAGAGAGAAGTGAAGAGAAGAAATCGTGAAGTTCAACTTTTGCTTCTTCATCAACATGTGAGAGTTTCTTATAATCTGTAAGGATTACTTTGTTCCACAGTTTACCTTGTGGTTCAAAGACTTGAGTGTTGTATTCAGCAACTAAGTTAAGATAGGGAACCTGGAAGTTTTCCCACAATTCGGCTTTAACACTTTCGAATTTATCCAGTCCTAACCCTAAAATTCTACTAATTTCGCCGGTCATTCCTCCTTGTTCATAATAATCAAGAATCCAGCGATTATTAAGTAAAGAGTTGATGAAGCCTTCGCTCTCTTCGACAGTTCTGATGTTTAAACGATTCAGGAGAGGTTTAAATTTAGGAAAAGCTTGGTCGGAGAAGAGAAACTCCAGAAGCTGGGGCATAATATCTTCGTTAGATCTGTTATCAATACCAAACTCTTTTATTCTTAAGAAGGGAGCAATCATGCTCTTAAAAATATTAGTTATAAAAGAGTCTATAGTAGAGACTTGCAAAAGATCTTTACGCTGTAAAATCTCGGGGAGAAGTCTATTTTTAATGTAATCAAAATCATTTTCTTGCCAATCGTAGCCACTTATTTTCTCTAAATTAGCAATAATCTGTTTTGCCTCGGAACTTTGGGTAGCTAGTTCTTGCAGAAAATCTATAATCTTCTCTCTAATTTCTGCTGTAGCTTTGCGGGTGAAGGTCATTACGACTATTTGGTTGAAGTTAAATTCCGGGTCATCTTTGTATTTCAACAGTAAAGAAATAAACTCTAAAGATAAACGGTAAGTCTTTCCCGTGCCTGCAGATGCCATAATCACTTTTTTAATATTATGTTCCATTGTTACCCCCTCATGACTAAATCTGATCTGGTTATTTCAGCGTATTTTTTAGCTTCAGTTTGATTATCCGGAATGGTAAATCCGAATTCTGCAATCTCATCAAGAATTGCGATTAGTTTCTCTTTTAGAGTTGAGACTGCCACGCCTGCTTCTTTTTTCTCACTATCCCACTTCTGTTTTAGAATCTGATAGATGCCTGATTTAGCCAGGTTTCCCGACTCTATTTCATCCCAATAATAGATATATTGATAGAGGGCTAATTGCTCTTTAGAGTATCTTCCGGTTTTATAATCTATCACGATTTTGCTCTGATCTGTTAAGTTTTCTATGCGTAAATCTGCGTTTCCGGTAACTGCTATATTTATTCCGTAACTGTTTTCTTGAGAAAGGACAAAATCCTTATAGAAGAACTTCTTATTCTGAGCATAATCGAATTCAGGAATGAGTTTGAGAGCTGTGTCTGTAAGCTTTAAGACAGAGTTCATAATCTTAGTAAAGAAGTAGTGCATACCTTCTACTAAGGCAGTTTTGAGGATTTTGGTAACGAAATTATAAGAGTAGTTGTGCGGAATCAGGTAGTCTCGGTTTTGGTAAGTCTGGAGTAGAGAATCATAAACTTCTTCGAAGTAAGCTATGTCCATAAAACCAAAATTTCTCACTACTACTTGTCGGTCAGAACTGTTGTTTATTCTGTCAATGATATGATTCACATAGTCTTGAGCAAAAATACCAATAAACCTATAATCTAATTTTGCTTCATTCAACAATTCAGTTTTCTCCACCTTTGCCCAATCTTTCACCACAAAATAGAAAGGGTTGCTGATTAGATTCTTTAGTCTGGTATAAGAGAGTCGGAGCGCTTGCTGCTCATTGCCTAATCTTTCGGCATTTAGGTTGAGTCGGCAATACTCATTTACATCTAAAGAAGTTCTCTCTGTTTGCAGTTGTGTAAACATTTGGGAGTAGCCATAATCAGCTTGGATTTCAGCTTTAGTAGGCTTAATGAGAGGTAATTCTTCTAAAAATGAACTTAGCGTAATATCGTCATCGACATTCTCTATTCCTAGAAAATAGCACTTTTCGGAGGTGAGAATCAGGCGTTGGAAATAGTATTTTTCGCGCAGTCTGATATCTTCATAACTCTTAAGATGCAGCACTTCGCGCTGTTTTTCATTAAAGAGGAATTGAGTAGTGCGGGCAGTTGGCAAGACTCCTTCCAGCATGTTAGAAAAAAGCAGGGTTTTGTAGCTGTTGTTTCTGGTGTCTAAGAGAGAATTAATTCTGATTCGAGGCTGATTCTCTGTTTTAGTGTACTTAATGCTCTTTGATTTGAGTCCATCAATAAAGAGTTTGTAAATAATCAAATGTTCAGATTTGTCTGATAAATCACTCCACTTGGTAATTAGGTTGTTAAAAGAGTAGGTCATTAAGTTTGCCAATTCCGTATAAACTACTTCTTTGATATCGCTTTGTTTTAATTCTGCTTCGGAACAGAGTCTATCTAAAATAATGCCTTCAGGAGCGTCAATAAGCTTGATAAATTCGCCGATCGACTTCACGCGGCGTAGGGTGTCGATAAATCTAAATAGCTTTAAAACCGCTGTTTTTAGTTCATCAGAGAATGATTCTCCGGCAATGGCGAGATTCTTATCAAAATAGAGGATGCCCTTATCGCGCAGCTTATAGATTTCTGCTGTTAAGCTTAGAGAATCCGGTATTTCAAAGTAGCTGCTAAAGTTCTTATTAAGAAATACTTTATAGATTAGATGAGTGGGTAGATAAAAGTGATTATTATAATATTCAACTTCTTCCAGTAAACTGCCTACTAAATCAAAGAATTGGTAGAGTCCGCTCTTGTGAATTGGCTGATTAAGGCTGATATCAAATATCTCCGGTGAGAGTAATTCTGCATAGGCGGATTCATAAAAACCTCTGTCTATTATCTGCTTGATACCCTGCTCAGAAACCAGACGACAGAGTGAATTCATCAGCATAAACTGGTTAGAATCTATAACCAATTCTAATTCCGGCTGGGAAGTTGCTATTTCTGCCAAATCTTGATATAAGAAGTTCGTGCAATTATAACTCTCTTTATCGACGAATTTCTCCGGCATTTGATAGACTAAATTCACGGTTTTACCGGATTCTTCCAAGAGGGATATTAGAGACTTTTCAAAAGCAGTATAATAAAATTGGTTGATGAAATAGACATCTGTGTAAGAGGCAAAATAGCTAAGATCAATGTTGTTTAGATTCTTATTAAAGATTTGATCGCTTAAATCTTGTCTTTCCAGCCACGCTTCGTACTTTGAGAGTAGTTGTAATATTCTCTCATAATAATCTAATTGCCAAGGGAAAACATTGGCGTTGGCTGTTTCTAGCAGAGTGCAGACTTCAGTGAAATCAAGTAACTCTTCTGCTAATTCAGCAAAAAGTGAGAATATTTTATTGCTCAGCTTAATGAAATCAAAGAAGTCATTTACATGAAAATAAGCTTTATCTTCGTCACTTAATTGAAGATAAAGAGCAATTACGCGTTTATCATCTTCTAAGAAGAGCTTATCGGTCTGCAGTACCATATTCTTAAATTGATCAATTGAGTGATAAGCAATATCCTCAAATTGCCACTTATTTTGTCCATACGCTTGGGCAAGATTTGCATTATTGGCAGTAGGATAAATGATCAGAGTTTTATCCTGCTTCTCTATAAAACTATCTGTTTGTAGTAGGTTACAACTGAAATCAACAAATTTGAACTTAGGCATATTTCCTCCCTTTGACAACATTTATGCTTTGTAAATATTTTGGCAACTGTTTTTATTATTATAACTAAATCTGAGAAAATGTAACGGATTATTTTGGGGGCAAAAAAATAAGGGCATATTTTCATACGCCCCTACATTGTAATTATTTATCTTATTTTAGATTATAAAACGCATTCATTCCCGGGTAAATTGCACTTTCTTCCAACTGTTCTTCAATTCTGATAAGTTGGTTATATTTGGCAGTTCTTTCACTTCTACAAAGAGAACCGGTTTTGATTTGTCCAGCATTGGTAGCAACAGCTAAATCAGCAATAAAGCTATCTTCTGTTTCACCACTTCTGTGAGATATAACATTGGTAAAGCCTGCTCTTTTAGCCATTTCAATAGCATCAAGAGTTTCTGTTAAAGTTCCAATTTGGTTAAGTTTGATCAAGATAGAGTTGGCAGCTTTCTCTTTAATTCCTCTTTCTAATCTTTTCACATTGGTAACGAAAAGGTCGTCGCCAACATTTTGCACTTTATGTCCCATTTTCTTTTGGAAAAGTTTGAATCCTTCCCAATCATCTTCAGCAAAACCATCTTCAATAGAGATAATTGGATATCTTTCACAGAGGTCAACATAATAATCAACCATTTCAGTTGATGTTAGCTTTCTGTTTTCTGATTTAAGATTATACACGCCATCTTTATAAAACTCTGAAGCAGCAGGGTCTAGAGCTATTTTAATATCTTCGCCAGGTTTGTAGCCAGCCATCTTAATAGCTTCAACTATCACTTTTAGAGCATCTTCATTTGATTTTAAATTCGGAGCAAAGCCACCTTCATCACCAACACCTGTTGCATATCCATTAGCTTTTAGGTATGATTTTAGAGCGTGGAAAATCTCAGCATTCATCCTTATTCCTTCTCTAAAGGATTTAGCACTGATAGGCATAACCATGAATTCCTGTAAATCTACGTTATTATCTGCATGAGAACCACCGTTAATGATGTTAGACATCGGAACAGGCAAAGTTCTGGCATTAGTCCCACCAATATATCTATAGAGTGGCATATCTTGTTCCCAAGCTGCAGCTCTTGCCACTGCTAAAGAAACGCCAAGGATAGCATTAGCACCGAGCTTAGCCTTATTAGGCGTGCCATCTAAATCTATCATGATTTGATCAATTATAGCTTGTTCTGTAACTTCCATGCCTACGATCTCAGGAGCAATAATATCATTAACATTGGAAACAGCTTTTAAAACTCCTTTACCAAGGTAACGACTTTTGTCGCCATCGCGTAATTCCACTGCTTCATACTCACCTGTAGAAGCGCCACTTGGCACTGCAGCTGTAGCCATGATTCCTGATTCTGTTATTACTTCTACTTCCACAGTAGGATTTCCTCTTGAATCGAGAATCTCCCTTCCATAAATACTAATTATATTAGACATTAAGCCTCCATTTTTTTATCTTATTCTAATTTATTAAGCGTTAAATATATCTTTTAATGTTTTTACTGAACCCAACAATGAGGTTGCTTCGTAAGGGACAAGAACTGTCTTATCACCATGAGCAATAATGTTGTTAAATGCTTCAATATACTTTAAGGAAATCTGATATTGAGCAGGGTCCATCGAAGTCTTTTTCATAGCTTCAGCGATTAGGTCAATTGACTTTTTCTCAGCTTCAGCAACTAAAAGCCTAGCTTGAGCTTTTCCTTCAGCTTCTAAAATATTGGACTTTTTGTTTCCTTCAGCTACCATAATAGAAGATTCTCTTTCACCATCAGCTTGCAAAATCTTAGCTCTTCTATCTCTCTCAGCTCTCATCTGCTTTTCCATAGCAGTCTTGATCTCTTGAGGTGGATCAATATCTTGTAATTCCACACGATTAACCTTCACACCCCATTTATCGGTAGCTTCATCAAGGATTAATCTTAGTTTTGTATTGATAGTATCGCGAGAAGTTAAAGTATTGTCTAAGTCTAACTCTCCAATTACATTACGCAAGGTTGTTTGAGTAAGTTTTTCAATTGCTTGCGGCAAGTTTCTAATCTCGTAAGTGGCTTTGTAGGGGTCGGTTATTTGGAAATATAACAAAGCATTAATATTGATAGTTACATTATCGCCGGTGATGACATTTTGTCGAGGAAAATCATAAACAGATTCTCTCAAATCAATTCTATGCTCTAACTTTTCAGTGATAAAGCTGTTTCCTTTAAAGTCAGTTTTGATAGTTCTCCAGGTTATTGAACGTGTTTGGTCGAAAATTGGTACAATTAAATGTAGTCCACTTTGTAAAGTTCTACTATATGTACCTAATCTCTCTATGATAACAACTTCTGCTTGTCTAACAACTATAATACCTTTGGCTATAATGAGAAATATTAATATTACTATTACGCCAACTGCAATTAATGCTTGCATATTCTTCCACCTTTAGTTTGTTTTCTGGACAATTAATTTATTTCCATCAATAGCAAGAACTTCTATTTTCTCATCTTGAATGATTTGTATGTTTTCTTGTGAAATTGCCACCCAATATTCGCCACCCATTTTAACTTCACCACGTCCATCTTGAGGAATAGTTTTTGTTACGATGCCTGTTTTGCCAATTAAGGCATAGACATTTGTTTCGACTTTTCCATTCCTGAGAAGTCGCTCGTAAACTCTTCTCATAAAAAGGAAAACGACAAAGCTAATTATTCCAAAGATTAGAGCTTGAAGCCAAAAAGGTAAGCCCGTTGTGGAAATAAGACTTGTGGTAATCCCCGCAATACCGAAACTGATGAAAAACACTGCCGGATCAAATATCTCAATAATAATAGATATTATGCCTATTATTAACCAAATTAACCAAGGTTCTATTGCCATACTATCTCCTTTTTAAAGAATAGCCGACTTTTATTGCCGGCTATTCAAAATTTATTAACTATGAATCCTTAGTGGATTTTTCCTCACTACCACTTGGTTTGTCTTTATAAATTCGTTTAACATGTCTTTTCCTACCGTAATTACCATAGCCATAGCCGTCGGAACCACCGGATTTATAGCTTTTATTATAATAAGCACCATAAAGTTGATTTGTTGAAGCTCCCACTATTCCTAAAACCTTAAAGAGCAGCTTTGAGCCTAAGGCTATCAGTGGAATAGCTAGTGATAAGACAACTAAAGCTATTAAGAAGGGTTTAGAGAAGTTTTTTATATATTGGGCTGAGTTAATGCCTTTGTTGTATTGTTCAGAAAAAGCAATTAAATATAAATCATAATCTTGATTATGAAGCGACTGTTTCATACTGTTTATACGATTAATTTGTTTATCTGCATCTTGAATATCATCAGTGTAGCCCTTGATATTAGGATTATCTCTTCTAAGTTGCTCGAGATTCTTTCTTTTGGCTTGTAAGGTAATTAAACTATCATTATAGGACTCTAAAGAACCGGCGTTCAATGATGTAGAATAATCACTACTGTATTTAACTATACTGGCAAGAGATTTAACTTTATTGTTAAAATCCTTTGTTTTTGGAACAGGAACCCTAACTAAATACTCATGTTTAGAAAGGATTGAACCCTTGTATTTTTCTACATACTCAGTTAGGAAATGTAAAGAATCTGCGATATTATCGATACTCTTAGCTTCCATAACCATCTGAAATTGAGCGTTATAATTCGATCTTTTAGCATCATCCCATTTATACAACAATTCATCTTGTAAACTTGCAGTACTGCTAGCCCCCACGGACTGTGATTCAGCGAATGGCATTCCTGTTTGATAAATTGCATGTGCAACGGCTAATAACACTATAAACAAAACTATAACTTTGGTGTTCCTATTACTTTTTCTTCTCACTATGACTCCTTACTGTCAAAATATATTATATAAACTTTATTATTTAATACGAATAAAACTTGTCAATCACATTTTTAGTTTAATGACAAATAGTTTT
>JBAYZI010000121.1:0-8299 GCA_041672585.1 Cloacimonadales bacterium (SeqCode)
AGTTAATTCAGAGTTTTAAACATTTTCGCTATAAAAAGCATGATGTTATAGTTTTCCATATTGTTGATAACCAAGAGATTGAGTTTGATTATAAAAAAGAGACACTGTTTATCGATTCTGAAACTCAAGAAGAGATTAAAGTTTTTCCTTGGCAGATAAAAGCAAATTATCAAAGAAAATACAGTGATTTCTTTCAGAATATCAAAGAGCAATGTTCTCATTCAAGAATTGAGTATATTCCCTTTACAACAAATACTCCTTTAGAAGATAATCTACTGAAATATCTTATTAAAAGAAGTAAGTTATAATATTTATATTAGGTAAGTAGAAATTAAAGCTTGACAAATAATTAACTAACACTTAATATTGGTAAAAAGTAAGAGGAGAATAATATTATGATTGGTGGCAGAATAAAGGATATTAGAAAGGTGCGAAAGATTAAGCAGATAGAGCTTGCAGAAAGACTTAATCTTAAAGCTTCCGCTCTCTCTCAAATGGAGTCAAACAAGATTAAGCCCTCTATTGATACCATGAACAAGCTTTGTGCTCTCTATGGTATTAATTTGCACTGGTTAATCACAGGAAAAGGTTCTATGATGATTGAAGGCTCAAATGTTAAAGAGATTGATAATTTAGAAAAAGTATTAGATAGCCATATTCTTAAAGTTATTGAAGCGAAAAAGAGATTCTTTGATGATTCTATGATCACAATTCCTATTTCAGGAGAAATCTCTGCAGGCATACCAATTGAAAGTAAAGAACAAGATTATGGTGATGTCAAGTTTAGTCGTGATCAGATTCATGGAAGAGCAGAAAACTACCTCTGCTTGAAGGTTAATGGCAGCTCTATGGAGCCGGTAATTAAAAATGGTGATGTTATACTAATTGAGAAATCAAGCGACTGGGAGCGGTCTAATGGCAAAATCTGTGCAATCAGATTAGATGGTGAAGTAACATTGAAAAAAATGAAGCTTGACAAAATTGAAGGTAAACTATTATTAATACCATTAAACGATGGATTTGAGACTATCACTGTTGACCCTCAAGCCCATGCAGATTGTTCATTGATCGGAATCATGACTTTTCTCTATAGAAAGTTTGAATAAGGGGACAAAATAAGATGGCAAAAAGAACGCTGACGGAAAAAGAGTTAGAAGGTATTTCGAAAAATCTCTTGTTAGAATACGAAAAAAGAGGTTTTGTACCATATATTAATGACAAAGATGAAGATGCCGAAATAATGTGGGGAACAGAATCAGAAGTGATTTATGACCAAGTGGATAAAAGTGGGAGTGGTGCTGTAGATATTCCTAAAGTTCATTTTTGGGCATGGCTCCATATGCTTTATGCCAACTTTTTATGGGTTATCCTCTTTGTTGTATTGGTGATTTTCACAATTTTGTTGATGATGTATGATTTTGATGCACATAAATTGTATAGAGCATTAAAGAGCATATTTGTAGAGTACGTATAAAAATCTTATCTTGTTATTTTATAAATAACTTGTGATTAGGTAGTTGTTAAGAGTTACTAAACTCTTTTATTATTGACTAAAAAGTGGCTATGAATTATGTAGCCTTAAATTTTCTAAAGGTGGAACAAATGAGAATATTACTAATTAGTGATTTTATTGATGTTAAAAGAGTTAAAATTCTAGAGGCAGATAATAAAAATGATGCCTTAAATGAGATGATAGAGCTGATTTCGTCCTCTGAAAACATTAAAAATATATCAGCATTTAAAAAAGCAATTATCAAAAGAGAATCATTAATGAGTACCGGGATAGGATTAGGAATAGCCATTCCTCATGCTAAAATCCCTGAATGTGAAGATTTTGTAATTGCTATAGGAAAGCTTAAAAATGGAATAGATTACGACTCTTTAGATAATAAGCCGGTTAATCTTATTTTTATGATTGGAGCTTCGGACACTCAAGACAAAGAATATATCCGTTTATTATCACGTTTAGTCCTAAGATTAAAAGATGATTCTATTCTTAAACAATTAGTTAAAGCAAAAAGTGAAGCCGAAATATTATCTATCATTACCGCAAGTAGGTAATAAATAGCAATGTCCCAAATTTCATTAATATTTTTCTTTTTAGCGGTTTCGCTATTACTGTCGATATTAACAAGTAGGGGAGTCTCTCTATTAAAATCCCCTTTACTGTTAGGTTATATTATTGCCGGTGCAGTAATTGGTATAGTTATAGATCTGGTAATCCCTGCCTCAAGTCCCGGACAATTTAGAGTTGATGATTTTGAGATAATCAATATCGTAACGTTAGCCCTGATAGGATTTGGAATTGGTACTGAACTGGAGTACAAAGAGTTAAAGAAAGTCGGAAAAATGGTACTTTGGATAACCATATTTGAAGCATCATTGACTTTCATATTTGTAAGTACTGTCGTCTCTTTACTTCTCCATTTTGCCATGGGTTGGGATACAAATGTAGCTATATCTTTGGGTTTACTTTTTGGTTCTTTTGCTTCAGCTACCGCTCCGGCTGGTACTGTAGATGTAATCAAACAATATAAAGCATCAGGAAGCTTGGTAACCACACTTTATGCAGTATTAGGCTTGGACGATATTTTCGCACTTCTAATATTCACTATCACCCTGCCAATATCAATTATGATATTAAGCGCTTCAAGTACCTTGACTATTAGCTCAGCTTTGATGAGTTCTATTTGGGAAATATTGATATCTATCTCTATTGGTTCTTTAATTGGTTATGGATTAGCCTACTTCGGAAAGAAAGTACATGAAAAGTTTATGGTAAACTACCTTGCGTTAGGTAGTGTTTTTTTGATGTGCGGACTTGCTGAGAAATTTCACCTATCACCAATTTTAATTAATATGTTTGCCGGAATAGTGGCAGTAAATAAAAGCAAATTAATTGCTTTTAAAATAAACCATGCACTTACAGAATGGTCTCCACCAATCTATGTATGGTTCTTTGTGCTAATCGGAACAAGATTAGATATTGGCTTAATTCAACAATATTGGATCTTAATTATTGTTTATATAATTTCCACAATGATTGGTAAATATAATGGAGCTTATCTCGGAGCAGTTGTGTCTAAGGCACCCGCAAAGATAAGAAAATATTTAGGATTTACGCTTCTGTCTCAAGCAGGAGTTGCTATCGGCCTTTCCATGGCTGCGAGTAAGTATCTGGTAGAAGCAGGTCATCCGGAAGAAGCTAAACTTGTTACTTCAGTTATGACAATGACCACTTTCTTAATTATGATGATTGCCCCTAACCTTGTTAAGTATGGGTTAATAAAATCAGGCGAAGCTAAACTAACAAAATAACTAAAACTCGATTTATATAGGAGTAAGTATGTATATGATTTTTCAACTTTTTTATGAGAAGTATATATCGGATATATTAATGGCACTAGCTGAAGCAGGAATAGAAGATACGATTGTTGTTTCCGGCGAAGCTACCGGTCATAAATTAATATTTGATAACCCTCTTTTTGCCTCTTTCCGTGATACTTACGGAGCTCAAAGAGACTATGGTAAGGTAATAATGGGATTTGCCGAAGAGAAGCAAGTTCAATATATCATTGATGAGTTAAAGCATGCAGGAGTAGATATTATTGGTGACGAACTGGGTAAAATTATCCTGATTAATTCACATAAAATTTACGGTTAAATTAAGCGATGGAGCAATATCTTTTTCTTGGTTTTATAGGTATATCGATCTTAATGTCAGTCTTAATGGCAAAAGGGGTCTCATTATTTAAGGCTCCTATGGTGTTAGGCTATATTCTTGCAGGGGCTGTTATCGGGCAAACTGTTTATCTCTTGAACATAAAGATTCAATATGATACTTTTGATTTAATTAACTCGATTACGCTATCGCTGTTAGGTTTTGGTATTGGTACAGAGTTAAAGATGAAAGAGTTACGGAAATTGGGTTCCGGGATTTTCACAATCGTGATTTTTGAAGCAACCCTGACTTTTTTAGTTGTGGGTCTTGTTGTCTATTTGGTTACTCGTAACATCTCTTTAGGTATTATTTACGGAGCCTTAGCCAGTGCAACTGCTCCGGCAGGAACAACCGATGTTATCAATCAATATAAAGCTTCAGGAAACCTGACCAAGACTCTATATGCAGTAATGGGTTTAGATGATATCTATGCATTATTACTCTATTCCATTGCAATCCCCATTGCCATAATCTTATTAGGTTCGAATGAACTAACCGTAGGAAGTGCCTTATTGGGAGCTGCCAAAGAAATTCTTTTGGCTCTGGTAATAGGTGTAGCTTCCGGATTTTTTATTACTTGGATAGTTAAGAAAATACATGATAATATTATCATGCTACTCTTTTCCTTAGGTATGTTATTTGTAAACTGCTCAATTGCCCTAGGCTTAAACCTATCTCCCATCTTATTAAATATGTGTGTTGGGATAGTTTTGGTCAACAGAAGTGGCTTATTATCCGGTAAGATGAATATGTCCTTAAGTAATTGGTCTCCACCCATATATGTTATCTTCTTTGTTCTGATAGGAACTAAATTAGATTTCCACATGATTTATGCCAACTGGGTAATGATTTTAGTCTATATTTTATCTAGATCAGTAGGCAAGTGGGGGGGAGCTTTCTTGGGTTGTAAAATATCCAAAGCACCTAAGCTAACAACTCAATATTTAGGTTTTACATTATTGTCACAAGCAGGAGTTGCTATAGGGCTAACTTTAGCTACAGCCAGTTATCTAATTAATGCCGGTTATGCTGAAGAGGCAGGTCAATTAGTTAGTATTATGGTAGCTACAACCTTCTTGATAATGTTAGTAGGACCAACCTCTGCCAAATATGGTTTGAAAAAAGCCGGTGAAATTAAAAAACTATCGTAATTTATTATAAAAATTACTTAATATTATTATCTAACAAGAGCTGATATAGATTGTTTTTCTTAAGGTTAAATTCTTTGCTCATAGCTTTTACGATTATGCTCAAAGTTTTCCCTTCTGCTAATCTATGTTTAGCTTCTTGGAGGATAAACTCGTCACTCAATACAACTTCTTCAGCCCCCTCCACAATTAAAACAAATTCACCTTTTAGAGTTATTTCCGTAAAATTATTCACAAAATACTCTAGCTTATTACGATAAACAGTCTGGAAAAGCTTACTGATTTCTCTAACTATAGCAATTTCCCTATTTCCCAAATGTTGTAGTAAGTCTGCTAAGGTTTCCTGCAAACTGTGAGGAGAAACATAAAAAACTAAAGAGTAGGGATAGCTTTTGATAAGTTCTAAGGTTGCTGTTTTCTCTTTATTCTTCTCAGGTAGGAAGCCAATATAGGTGAAGGAATTAGTATCTAATCCTGATATAACCAAGGCAGGAATCACAGCAGTGGCACCGGGAAGCACATCAATCTTAATATCGTTAGTAATAGCTTCTTTAATAATGTAAGAGCTGGGGTCAGAAATCCCGGGAGTACCTGCATCAGAGATTATGGCAATATCTTCTCCGGCTATAAGCCTGGTTATTAATTCAGAAGCTCGTTTACTCTCATTGAATTTGTGATAACTTATTGTGGGTGTTTTAATTTCATAATGATTAAGAAGCTTGCTTGAAGTTCGTGTATCCTCACAAGCGATGAGAGCCACATTCTTAAGCACATTAAGGGCGCGTAAAGTAATATCTTCCAAGTTTCCGATAGGGGTGGGGACAATATAAAGCATAATTTCCTTATAAATTAATTGCTGAGATTTATTAAGTAAAACCTCAGCAATTATAATTTTATCTACTAGTTAGATTAACTTCATCTCTGAGCCAATTTCTATGAAAGCTGCAATTGCTTTATCAATCATCTCTTTGGTATGAGCTGCTGATAATTGGACTCTAATTCTGGCTTTTCCCTGTGGTACTACAGGATAAACAAAGCCGATTACATAAATACCTTTAGCTAACAGTTTATTAGACATCTCCACTGCTTTAGGTGCATCATAAATCATTACCGGTACAATTGCGGTTTCACCTTTTACAATATCAAATCCGGCTTCAATCATTTTGGCTCTGAAGTAATTAGCATTATCCCAAGTCTTTTGAATAATAGTAGGATCTCTTTCTAATAGTTCTAAAACTTTAAGTGTTCCGCCCACAACTGCAGGGCTTACAGTGTTGGAGAATAGATAAGGGCGTGAGCGTTGTCTTAATAACTCAATAATCTCTTTTCTACCTGAAGTACAGCCTCCATTAGCTCCACCTAAGGCTTTACCGAAGGTAGTTGTGATAATATCGACTCTCTCTTCAACACCGCATGCAAAGTGAGTTCCGCGTCCGCCTTTACCAATATAACCGGAGGCATGAGAGTCATCAACCATTACCAAAGAATCATATTTATCAGCTAAATCACAAATCTCTTTTAGCTTGGCAATATCTCCATCCATAGAGAAAACGCCATCAGTACAGATAAGTCTGTATTTAGCATCTTGGGCTGCGATAAGTTGTTTTTCTAAATCTTCCATATTGGAGTGTTTGTATCTGAATCTTTTAGCTTTACATAATCTCACACCATCAATAATAGAAGCATGATTTAATTCATCAGAAATAATAGCACTTTCTTCATCTAATAATGGTTCAAAGATACCGGCATTAGCATCAAAGCAAGCTACATAAAGAATAGTATCTTCCATGCCTAAGAATTCACTAACCTTTTTCTCTAATTCTTTATGAATATCCTGAGTTCCACAGATGAATCTGACAGAAGATAGACCATATCCTCTTTCTGTCATAATATCTTGAGAAGCTTTCACTACTTCCGGGTGATTAGATAGGCCAAGATAGTTATTAGCACAGAAATTAAGAACTTCTTTGCCATTTTGAAGTTTAATTTTTCCACCTTGAGGTGAAGCAATTATTCTTTCTTCCTTATATAAACCTTTTTCTTTCAGTTCAACGAACAATTCTTGAAGATCTGTTTTCATTTGTTTAAACATCATTATCCTCCATTCTCATTTATTAATTATTTGTTTCATTTCTGTTACTGCTTCAGCTAAACCAGTAAATAAAGCACGTGAAATTATTGAATGACCAATATTATACTCGGTGAAAATATCTAGCTCTAATAAGGGATAGATATTCTTGTAGTTTAAACCATGTCCAGCTACTACCCGCATTCCCGCTGTTTTTATTGCTTTGGCTGCTTTGTGTAATCTTTTTAATTCCTCTTCATAATTACCTGTTTGGAAATCAGAAGCGTATTTACCTGTATGCAGTTCAATTGCATCAGCTCCATATTTACTAGCCAACTTTATCATGTCTAAATCAGCCTCAATAAAGAGACTAACCTCAATATTTACCTGTTTTAGCTGGTCCATTACCTCTTTCACTTCATTCGTGATGGATAATCCACCTTCTGTGGTAATCTCTTCTCTCTTTTCAGGAACCAAAGTAACAGTGTGAGGCTTTATTTGTTTAGCAATAGTAACCATCTCCGGGATGGGTGCCATCTCTAAATTGAGCTTTGTTTGTACTACTTCTTTTAATAACTGAACATCTCTAAACTGAATGTGGCGTCTATCTTCTCGCAGATGAACAGTTATTTGGTCAGCTCCACTTTGCTCTGCTATAAAAGCACCCTGAATGGGGTCTGGTTCTATCCCCCGACGTGCTTGCCTAACTGTGGCAATGTGGTCTATATTAACACCTAAAGCAATCATTATATATCTCCAAAAATATTTATTTAGTTAAGTTAAATACTTAGTGTTAAATTGGCAAGTAAAATCTCTTTATAATTTGTTTTTTATTAGGAAGAATTATTAGGATGAAGAGTTGATTTGTTGAATTGTTTAATCGGTTGTAAGGTCTTTTGAATCCCCAAAGGGATTTAAGAAGTTTTGAAACAAATATAGGTATTACAAATATTACAAATCCCCAGCGGGGATAAATAGACTAGACTGGGTGTTGTATTCTTGTATTTCAAGAATTAACCCCAGGTGCATAAGCACCAACAAACCCCGTCCTATTCCTTGCAGGAATAGGACGGTAACAAGGTTCAATATTCAGCTCCTAATCAGTATTAATCTGTGTAATCTGCGGATAATTTATTTATTACTAATCTTTCCGACACCTAAGTGATTGAACCACAGTGACCAGATTTAACACACTTTATGTTTAAATCTATCACTATCAGATACTTATGCAATTTTATCATAATACTTGTTATCTGCTTCTGTGATTTTATCAATAATTACTTCACTTTCGAAGAATTTTCTTAACACTATATCAATGTCCATTCTTAATTCAGTTAAATTTGTGTAGCCATAAGCTATTGA
>JBAYZI010000122.1:0-8299 GCA_041672585.1 Cloacimonadales bacterium (SeqCode)
CTTAAAGAGAGAATATCTCCCCGTTCTAACCACAATGCAGATGCCTTATGAAGTTAGTGAACGACTTACAGACTATAAAAGCCAAGGTGGTTCTCGTAATTACGGTGGCAAAATTAGTCCTGACGGCTCCAACTATATCTATTTTACTGATAGAAATTGGCGACAAAGTGTCTGGCTGGGTTCGTTTTATGAACCAGGCAAGAACAACAAGAAGATCTTTACCGGGGAAGCTACCGGAAAGTTTGAAGGCTTTAATTATGATAAGAATAACCTGTGCTGGTTCCCTGATGGAGAGAGCTTTGCTTTTGTAGCTAAAACTTCTGATAAAGACAAGATTTACTTTATGAATAAAAGAGGTAAGGTACTGAAAAGCCTTGATTTCGAAGGAATTGATTCTATATTTGAGCTTAACGTTTCGCACGATGCTGAGAAATTAGTCTTTTCAGGTGCTTCAAGCTTCCAAACAGACCTTTTTGTCTATGATATTAAGTCAGATTCTCTGCAACAAATTACCAATGATATCTATTTTGACCGTCAGCCTGCCTTCTCTCATGATGATTCAAAGATTGCTTTTGTTTCAGAAAGAGTTGTAAATCCCACCCGTAGAGATGGACATTTCTCAGGCTTGACCAACCATATCTATATTTATGATCTTGTCAGTAACAGTTTTGAACAAGTTACTTTTGGTACAGATGATTATAAGCTGCCAACCTGGGTAGGTGAGACCAATGATTCGCTGCTAGTCTTAAGCAACAAAACTCTATCCAATATTTTCCTGTTAGATTTGGCTCATAACAAGATGGGGCAAGTAACTAACTTAATTTCCGGAGTGCTGGATTATAGCATGAGCGTGGATAAATCTAAGCTTCTAATCTCCAATTATTACAACAGAGGCTGGGATCTCTTCTATCTTGATTTCCCTCTTGATAATGTTGTTATGGAAGAGTACCAAGTGCCAAATCCTGTGAATTTTGACATTGATAAATCAATGTTTTTCACAGAACAGAGATTTTCTGAAATTGGTAAAACTACCAGGAAATTCAGAAAACCGGATATTGATTTAAAGAATTTCAAAGGTACAATCATTGATTTCAAACAAGATGATGTTACGGAAAAGTCAGACAGCTTAACTTTTGATTATAATTTGCAGGTTGATAATGTGGTTGATTCTCTTAAAGTAGAACCTAAAATTAAAGATTATCGTGTCAAATTTCAATTAGATAATATTTGGGGTGGAGCAGGTTATTCTTCTTCTGATGGAGCTATAGGCTTTGTCCAAGCAGGGTTTAGTGATTTAATGGGTAATCACGGTTTAGGGATTAATTTAGGCTTAGCAGGGAAGTTAGATGACTCTAGCCTTTCAATTAGATATCTCTATCTCCCTTATAGAGTTGACTTTGGCTTTGGTCTTCACTATCTGAACTCGGAATCTATTTATCGGGACCGTAATAATCCTAATACATTTTTAAGAAATAATGAACAGCAGGCAGGTGTGAGCCTGATGACCAATTATCCCCTCAATAAATTCTGGCGTATTGAGCTGACTAATTTAGTCTATAATTACCAGTCCGAGTGGGAAGTCTCCTTTGATTCTGAAGAACATTGGGAAAATGCAGCTCCTTTTGATGAAACATTTAAGAAGAAAGATTTTGTTATCTACAGACCTACTTTATCACTTGTCCATGACAACTCTCTGTATGGTCCTACCGGACCGCTCATGGGCTGGCGTGGAGTTTATACTCTGCAAGCAGATATCGGCACTAAACAAGAGCAGAGCATCACGAATTACTTCGATATAAGAGGCTATAAACTATTTAATAAACGCTACGCAGTTGCCGGCAGAGTCTTAGGTGGTTTCTCTATGGGAAAAGGTGCTAATGTCTTCAAATTAACCGGCTATAATGGTGTGCGTGGCTATTTTGAAAGTGAAAGAGGAAGGAAGAATAAGCTTTTAACCAGTCTAGAATTACGCTTTCCCTTCTTAGATTATTTAGATATGGCGTTTCCACTGCCTATTGTCTTCGGCAACATCAGGGGAGCAGCTTTTGTGGATGTTGGAGCAATTTGGGGTGAAAACGACTTTGACCCTGAAGGCTATAAATTTCAAGCCAAGAAAGGCAACAGATTAGAAGATATCAAGATGGGATTCGGTTTTGGACCGCGCGTAAGTCTTGGCTACTTAGTTTTAAAGTTTGATGTTGCCTGGAAAACAGACTTAGTAGATTGTGGAAAACCTACCTATTTCTTTAGTATTTATGAGGATTTTTAATTAACAGAAAATAGTGAATTTTAGGAGAAATAATGAATAAGAGAATAGTCTTTGTTACCATGATGTTTTTACTAAGCTCCTTTTTAGGAGCAGCCACGCTAAGTTTAACAATAAATAACAAGAATATAGAGTTAACAACCAATGAATTAGGAACAAGAGTTTTACAAACAGATAGCTACTATTCAGGTAATAAATTAGGACCTTCGATTCCTATTTTAACTCACTATTTTGAAATACCTGAATTCACCAAAATAGAAGCTGTTGAGGTTAAGCCTCTCTCTGTTAAGAACATGAAATTAGATAAACCTCTCTTAATTCAGCCGGAACAGGTGATTATGAGCAATGAGTCTTATTCTCCAACCGCTCCGGAAGCGTTCAAATCTGATAAACTATTTCCTGAAAATTGGGTCTATAACTTTGGTTCTAGTATTTCCGGAAGTAAGAACATTGGCTATCTTGCTATCTACGCTGCAGGCTACGACGCAACTAAACAGACAATTCTGCTGCCTGAATCATTCTCTGTGGAAATTTCTCTAACTTCTCAACCACAAGCAAGAACTACCAGAGATTCTAAAATCACTAATCTCTTTCATCAACAGCTGGGTTTTACAACTGCAAGAGAAACTGTACAAGAGATCTATCTCTTAATTTACCCGCAAGCCTTTGCCAATGCCTATCAGCTGCTAATCCACTGGCGACAGATGCAAGGTTTAAATGTAATAACAGGCGTGGTGGAAGATATCTTAACTTCTTATCAGGGAGTTGATGATGCCGAGAAAATAAGAAACTTTATTATTGATAAATATACTTCTGAAGGTGTCGATTATGTTACCCTGGGAGCAGATATTAATCACATCAAGGAAAGAAGATTATGGGCTTTTGATTGTGCTTACGGCATGGCTGATGAGAATAATATCCCCGGCGATATTTACTATGCTAATTTAGATGGCAATTGGAACGCTAACGGTAATAATCTCTATGGTGAAGATGATGATGAAGTTGATCAATTCCCGGAAGTAATTGTGGGAAGATTGCCAATAACTAACTCTGCCGGAGAAGCGACTGCGATAATTGAGAAGCTGATCGCCTATGAACAAGGATATCATGCTGATTACTCACAAGGTTTGGGATTATCTACAAATCTTTGGGAAGATTCTAACAGTGTTTATACTCAAGAGTATATTGAAGATATGTATTACAATGATTTTATCAATAATATTATCCTTAGTGAAGATGAAAATACTACCTACAATGCTCAGATGAATTTTAATAGAAATCCCAATATTATAGAACATACAGGACACTGCTACTGGAATGTCATAGGCTTAGGTAGTGGCTATATTAATAATAACTTTGTCAACAATATGATGAATGACTATGCCGGTGTTATGTACTCTATTGGGTGTTGGCCTGCTGCTCTCGATTTTGATGCTATTGCCAAGAAGTTAGTAAAAGTTCCTACTCACGGGATTACTGCCTTTGTCGGAAACACGCGTTATGGCTGGGGAGCTCCTTCTGCTGACGGATTCGGCTTTTCTGAATTCTTCCAAAAAGAGTATGCCAAGCTTCTCTTCCAATCAGAAACTACTAATGTAGCAGCTCTAAATCAATTACAAAAACTCCCCTTTATCCCTTACCAAACAGGCGATTCTGTTTATAAATGGTGTAGCTATGAGTTAGTTACTATTGGGGATAGCTATTTTAACCTCTATATTGCTGAACCACAAGAGCTTGAAGTGAACTATCATAATGTCGAAGATAACTATACAGTTTTTGTTACTCATAACGGTCAACCTCTTGCAGAAGCATTCGTTAAGGTGGATGGTACACAGGGCGTTCTTTCAGACTCCGATGGGATTGCGAATATTGTAGCAGGTCCAAGCTTACTACTCTCTATCTACAAGACAGGGTTCAAATATAAAGTGCTTTCGTTAGAACCACAATCCAACACTACCATCATAGAATACCAAATCCCGGAAGTTGTTTCTCCTAACAGTAACAGAGAGATCAGCTTCAGAATTAGGAATGGCTTGGATATTGAACTTAGCTGGGAAATGAGAGTTAAAGAGGGTTCAACTATTTTAGGTGAAACCTCCGGAACAATTCTCACAAGTGGGGTGATTTCAGACTGGCTTAATGTTACATTTACCCAACCACAAACAACTCTTCTAACTTTAGAACTTTACTCTAATACAACCAATAGTGTTGTCGATTCTAAAACTATTAAGATCAATCTGGGTAAACCTGAAATAGAGATAACAGGGTTCCATTTAGATAACTATCCTCTGGCTTTGGGAGAAGCTAATGCTTTTGGTTATACGCTTAAGAATATATCTGACTTCACTATTAATAACTTAAGTGTGATGCCTGAATCTGCGGATTTAGGCTTCCCGGTAGTCAGTAAACACAGAATATCTCTTGAACCAAATGAAGAGTTTGTCATGACTAATTATGAGTTTATTCTACTTAGTGACATAGATTTTGCTTCCTTAACAATTACCTGCACACGAGATAATGCTTATTGGCAAGATATCTCTTCCTTTAATAATTACACTTTTTCCGTAGGTGAGCAAAGCTTGTTTGAAACTTTTGAACAAGACCCAACTTGGTTCAGTGAAGCTGAATGGCAAAGGTCAAACTATGCTGCCTATGCAGGCAACTACTCCCTCTCTTGTCGTCCGGAAACCTATGGTGCATACGATTTAGCTTTACCTCTTGTTACTTATAGTGATAACCTAACTTTATCCTTCATGTATAAGTACAAAATGCCCATGTATGGTGAAGATGGTGTTTCTATCTATGTCCAACATGGCGATGTGGAAGAGTTGCTGATTTTCTTAGGTTCGGGCGGTGCTTTGGATAATAACAACCCGCGTGCAGACTATATCTTTGGCGATTGGGCTGAATATTCCCTTAATTTAGGCGATTTACTTAGATATAAGCCGGTAGATGGAGAAGCGATTACGATTAGAATGAGCTTCACTTATGTAGAAGATAATAGCGTTAATAACGATTATGCCAACTTCCCAGAAATAGGGGTTTTCCTGGATAATCTCGCCTTATCTTACAGCGACGGACCTGTCAGCAATGACCAAAATGTAGAGCCGGTAGGAAGCAGTATTTCTGTTTATCCTAATCCGTTCAAAAACTCTATTCTCTCGGTAAAACATAATAATAAAGTTGGCGAGAAGTATGAGATTTCTGTTTATAATCTGAAAGGTCAAAAAGTCGGAACTCAGTCCGGGATAATAAATAGTAGCGACAGAGAAGCTATTCAATTGCCTCTATTTCACAAGAATAGGGGGGAGCTGGCTTCGGGAATATACTTCCTAAAATATAAATCGGTTGACACTTCCACCGTTAAAAAAATACTTTTACTAAAATAAAATATATCATGTTAGGAGTCAAAATGGCTGAAGAAAGAAAATTACTTGTCATTAATTGTGGTAGTTCTTCATTAAAATATGAAGTTTACTTAATGCCAAGCCAAAAAAGTCTGGGAAAAGGTTTAGTTGAGAGAATCGGAGAAACTGAAGGGCATATCTGCCAGAAAAGTGAAAAAGGAACTTATGACTTAATAACCCCCATTCCTGATCATCAAAAAGCTATGGAGTTAGTAGCTAAAGCTCTGACCGATAAAGAGAAAGGTCTGATTAAAAACATTAATGAGATTAGTGCAGTTGGACACAGAGTGGTTCACGGTGGAGAAGATTATGCAGAATCTGTAATAATTGACGATGCTGTTCTTAAATCTATTGATAAGAATTCTGAATTAGCACCTTTACACAATCCGGCAAACTTAACAGGAATCAAAGAAGCTGCCAAACTTCTTCCCGGAGTTAAGCAAGTTGCTGTATTTGATACTGCATTTCATCAAACACTTCCCCCTTCAGCTTATTTATATGGACTTCCTTATGAATTCTATGATAAATTTAAAATCAGACGCTACGGATTCCACGGCACAAGCCATAGATATGTAGCTCAAAAAGCTCTCGAAATGTGCAAAAGAAATGAGACTAATACCAATATCATCACTTGTCATCTTGGCAACGGAGCTTCTATCACTTCAATTATGAATGGAGAATCAGTTGATACTTCTATGGGATTCACACCTTTAGCAGGACTAATCATGGGAACCAGAAGTGGAGATATCGACCCTTCAATTCTCTTCTTCCTAATGGAAAGAGGCTATACGGGTCAACAACTTAATGATATTCTTAATAAAAAGAGTGGATTATTAGGTATGACAGGTATTTCCAATGATGTTCGCGATATTGAAGATGCTGCGGAAAAAGGCAACGAAAGAGCTATTGCTGCTTTAGATTCTTATGCCTACAAAGTTAGAAAATATATCGGTTCTTACTCTGCTAACTTGGTTAAATTAGATATCTTGGTCTTCACCGGTGGCGTTGGTCAGTATGGTGTGAAAATGAGAGAGAGAATTTGTAAGAGATTACAAAATATCGGTATTCATATTGATGTGGCTAAGAATAAAGAAGTAGGTGGAAAAGCAGGTATTATTTCCGAACCTTATTCACCTGTTACTATTGTTGTTATGCCAACAAATGAAGAACTACAAATTGCCCTTGATACTTGTGATTTAGTATTTGCTAAGAAATAAATATTATTTAAAATAACTTGTAAGGGCGGAATGTTTTTCGCCCTTTTTTAATTCCCCTCTGTGGAGGAATGCCGGTATTTCCGGCGGGATGGTTTTGAAAACAATGCTAAATGAGCTGTTGTTTAAATCGTTGATAAGCAATCTCTTCCACCGGGACAAACTATTGATTCCTAAAGGGGTTTAGGATGAAACATAGCCTGATAGATCCAAAGGTACAACCACTCGATAATAAAAAGTAAGCAAGAATTAGAAGAATGATATCTATTATTAATATAACTTTCACAACACATAATTAAATATTAAAATCATTGTTCTTGACAACTTGTTTCCATTTAGTATATCTTGTAATAAATATCTTTAGAGAGAAGCAATATGAATAACCTTGCAGAAAATATGTTATTATATAATTCGATTTATGTTCCCCATAGGGATAATTTGCTCACTTTCTCTTACTTTTACCAATCAAGGTTAAACCTCTACTCTACTCTACTCTACTCTACTCTACTACATGCCTTTTATATAATATAAAAAACTTTATCAACAACTGTGTAAACTTAAATTCATTACGACTTAGGTTAAACTTAAGTTTAACCTTAAAAGTTGTAAAACTGTAGAATTATCGATTAAATCTATAAATTTAACAAACAAAAAACACAAATTGTTTGGAACGGAACAGACTGTAATGAAAAGCAAGTCTCAAGTGGTGTCTATTTTTATAAAATTAACAGTGCTAACAAAGAGTCCATAACCAAGAAAATAATTTTGATGAAATAAAACAAATAAACAAGTCCCTTGCTTTGCAAGGGGCTTGTTAAAATAAATTTAAATAAAGGACATAAAAATGCAAAAACTGCTCATACCCTTATTAATGATAATTAGCTTTAATGTATCTGCCCTGTTAGAAGTTAATTTAGACGGCACAAAGCCTTATACCGAAATTCAAACTGCCATAAACAGTGCAGCGGCAGGAGATACTATCTTAGTTTATCCGGGTACCTATTATGAAAATCTTATCTTAGATAATACTAACAGTTTATCCTTAATCTCTCTTGAAGCCACAACAGGAGATACTACTTATGTCTCACAAACTATAATAAATGGTTCGCAGAATCAAGGCTCAGTCATACTATGTCATGAAAGTGTTTATAATCTTACAGTAAGAGGTTTTACTATCACCGGAGGAAGTGGATATTTAATGATATCTAACACTTATGGAGGTGGGATATTCATCCATAGTGGAGAATTAAACCTAATTAATTCTGTAGTCAAATATAACCATTCAGACAAAGGTGGAGGTATTACTTTAGGCGAAACAGGTAGTCTATTCTTAAGCGGTACAGTAATTTGTAATAATATTTCGTATACAGGCGGTGGCGGTTTATTAATAATAGGAACTTTAGAAGCACAAT
>JBAYZI010000123.1:0-7835 GCA_041672585.1 Cloacimonadales bacterium (SeqCode)
CTGGCGACAGTATATTTGATTACATTAAAACAAGTGATGATTTAATCAACAGCACACGCGTAAGCCTTAGGTACCGCACCAAAATAAACAAAATAAGCTATAATTATTATGTTAGAGGAAGCTATGATGCTTATGTGAAGAATAGTGATAAATCAAAACCTACTGTTTCTACCGGTTTTGGCTTAGATACACGCAAGCTTAGTGCCTCGATTATGTACGGCTACTATCCTGATAATTATGTAAGAAACTACCTGGACAAAGATGGTACTTTAGATTACGAAAAATTCGAATATGATAAGAATCTCTACAAAGTAAGTGCGGAATATAGACTTACCAGACAAGCTTATCTGCTCGGATACTTCAAATTTGAACAATTCTATCATAATGAGTATTTTACTGAATATGATGGAGAAGTCTATACCCCGGGTGTGGGAATGCGATATTCATTTAATGAACTATTCATAGAAGGCTGGTATTACTATAGAAACTATGAAACCAAAAGAGACATAGCTCCCGAAGATGCAGTTTCAGACCAATCTCATGAGAGCAATACTTATAGTGTGCAAGCCAAAATGAAAAGAATCAAAACTTCAAACTTCGATTACCGGCCTGTTTTTGATTTCAGTTATGAAAAAAGATATTATGATGGCTGGGATAAATATCACACTGGCAGAGAAGATGATACCATTACTTTAAATCCTTGGGTTAAGTTCTATTTATTAGATAATCTAAATATTACGCTTGACTATACTCTGAAAATAAGAAATGTGTCTTCAGTAAGCAAAAGTGTAGAGGATAGCAAATCTTATGAAGAAAATCAATTCTCTATATCTTTTGAGGTTCCTTTAAAACTTTAATTGAGGTGTGAATTATGTTCAAGAGTGAGTCGAATAAAAAGAAGATTCAAGAATTTATCTATTTAATAGAAAATGAGAAAATAGATTTAAGACGCTTTGCCTATCCTGTGCTAGTGTGGACCATTAAAGACCAAAAAGTCGGTTACACAGTGTGGGAAGAGGATTTACTCAATAGATTTGGGTTAGAAAATGTCGATGGTTGGGATTATGAAGAAGATGTTAGCTTTGCTCCCGACTGGATATTCGATGAAGATGAAGATTATTATTCAGATGATGATGACGATGATGATTTTTAAAATGTTAACTTTAAACTGATTTTATAGAACAAGAGTGTGCAAACACTCTTGTTTTCAATTATTAACCATGTAAGAAAGAATTAAGATTTTTGAGCCACGGATTAAGATGGCAAAGAAACCTCTTAAATTTCCCTCGGTGGATGCCGGTATTTTCGGTGGGGTGGTTTTAAATAAATGAGACATACAAACTACTTAGGAAGGTAAATAAAATGAATATAGCAATAATTGGTGGCGGAAGCTGGGGATTGGCTTTGTCTAAACTACTCCATGACAACGGACATAGCGTTTATGTGTGGGAGCACAATCCTAAATTTGCAAAAACTCTCCAAGAAACTCAGATGAATGAACTATTTTTACCTAATATCATAATCAAAGCCAATGTAAGTAATTCTCTTCCTGAAGTAATTATGCCAAATACAGATATCGTGCTTCTGGCAACTCCTTCTTCCTTCTTGAAAGATACTTTGAAAAAGGTTGCACCCCTGCTTGATATCTGTCCAAACCTAAAGTGCATCATCAATGTAGCTAAGGGATTTGACCATTCTAATGGTGATATTCTGTCTGAAATGATTAGAAAAGAACTTCCTCCTAAATATAGTGATTTAATCTGCGTATTATCCGGTCCTAGCCATGCTGAAGAAGTAGCTCGTGAATTGCCTACAACTGTAACTATAGCCGGTAGTGATGATAGCCGCCTGGCTCAAGCACAAGAAGCTTTTAGTAATGATTATTTTAGAGTTTATCGCACCAATGATATTGTTGGCGTAGAGTTAGGTGGTGCTCTTAAAAATGTGATTGCTTTGGCTGCCGGTATTATCGCTGGACTAGGCTTTGGAGATAATACCATGGGTGCTCTGTTAACACGAGGAAATGTGG
Organism: Cloacimonadales bacterium (SeqCode); assembly: GCA_041672585.1. Lineage (GTDB taxonomy): Bacteria > Cloacimonadota > Cloacimonadia > Cloacimonadales > JAFGVF01 > JAEKNW01. The sequence continues at coordinate 2,030 of JBAYZI010000123.1, forward strand.
AGATGAAGCGACTTGCAGTTGCTTTAGGGGCAATGCCTCAAACTTTAGATGGACTCGCCGGGATAGGCGATTTGATAACCACAGCGACTTCCCCTCATAGTCGTAATAGATTTGTAGGTTATGAACTGGGAAAAGGTAAATCTCTCAAAGAAATATTAAGCAGCATGAGTATGGTCGCAGAAGGTGTGTTAGCAACTAATACCACTTATATGTTAGCTCAAAAGAACAATATTAGTATGCCGATAGTAGAAGCTACTTATAAGATTCTGCATAATGAAGTTTCTCCTTTAGAAGCTATCAAACAGCTGATGTTAAGAGATCTGAAAAGTGAAGAAGGATATGAGGTTAATTAGCAATTTGCAATGAGTGATTAACAATTAAACAAATCCACGATTCAACATGCAATTAATTCGTGAAATTCGTTTTAATTCGTGCAAATTCGTGTGAAAGTCTTTTTTTTCTGTGTTTTCAGTGTTTTCAGTGGCTAATTCTTTTCTGTTCTTTTTCTTCTTTCTTCTTCGTGTAATTCGTGTAATCCGTTGATAGGCTTGTTCCTTCTTTCCCTCACTTCCTCTTCCCCACATCTAGTTCTTGCACCGAAAGCTCAAAATCTTCTCTCTTATACCCCTTCTCTTCAGCTATCTGATAAGCCATCTCCATTGTCTCTTCCGAAATTGAAGGTTCACGAGCCAAAATCCAGCCATACTTTGGATTAGGTCCACCCACAACGACCCAGCTATAATCTTCAGCAATTCCCAGAATCCAATAATCGCCAAAGAACCAATTCTTCCAGAAGAATCTAACAAAGCTCACAGCTAGCTTGGCATTTGTTTTATTATCAATAATCTTTGCCACACCTTCAATATCATTAACCTTGCCGGACTTTTCAATACAACGATTAATTACGGAAATATTACCATCTTCTTTAAGCTTATAGGTAGCGGTTGTGTTTTTAGCACAAACCTTTTGGAACCTATTCGGAACCTTAGCAATTTCATACCAAGTGCCTTGATATCTGAGTAGATCAACATATTCGACAGTAGTTGGTGCTTCTGCAAGTAGCAATATGCCACTTAAACTTATTATAATAAATAGAATGTGTTTTAACATCTTTTCTCCCAAGCATTTCTCATTAATATATTCGGAAAAGTGGGTTTTGCCAGAAATTAAGATGAATACTCTTAACGCGAGTGAAGGTCTGTAATATAGCAAGCAAAGAGAAATACGGATTTGGGCATCCGCAATCCCAGTGGAAGAGGGTTCGTAGCCATGTTTTTCGTGTAAAAGTTCTTCTCTTAAAAACTCTGTGTTAAGGATTCTTTCTTCTCTTTTCCTAAATCATCATTGCGTAGCAATACCGCAACTTTTCATTTTTCACTTTTATCTTTTAATTTATAAGACCACACCCCGTCAACAAGTTGCCACCCCTCTCCAGAGATTCGCTTTGCGAATGAAGAGGGGAATTAAGAGGTTGCGTATCCATCTTAATTCGCGTAAATTCGTTTTAATTCGTGCTAATTCGTGTGAAAGTCTTTCTTTCTTCATTATTCATGATAAATTCTTAACTATTAATCATCTAAAGTTACTTTTACCTTGACATTATCAAAGGCAGTTTCTTTTATTGTATAATGAGCAAATCAAAAGTATTTATAGTTGGATTCATGGGATCCGGCAAAAGCCATATCGGTCGTAAATTGGCTGAGACCTTAGGAGAAAACCATATTGACCTTGACTATCTTCTGGAAAAACAATGTATGTTATCAATTAGAGATATTTTTAAAACTTACGGTGAAAAGAAGTTTCGCACTTTAGAACGTAATATTCTTCTTTCCACTCCATCCTCCGGAATAGTTTCTACAGGTGGTGGGGTTATTCTTGACTCTAAAAACAGGGAATATCTCAAGAAGTTCACGGTTGTTTATCTTAATCCTCCCTGGGAAATAATTTATCAAAGGATTAAAACAAGCACTAGGCCCTTGGTGCTAAAATATAGTTATGACGAATTATACGCTATTTATCTAGACCGAAAACAACTATATACAGAGGTTGCAAATATTTCTATTGACGACATTGAGGAAGAAGAGATAATTAGTAATATCATTAAATATATAAACAGTTAATAAATATAATAACGCTTAAAGGAGCTGCCATGAAATTTTTAGAGCTAAAAAGAAACCTTAATCAAGAGGCTTTACCCAAATATAATGAAACCATTAAAGCAATTAAAGCTTTATATGAAGAGATCAAAGAGTGTGAAGGAACTTTTAAACCGGTGCTACAAGCAATAGCTGAAAAAATACTTGCGGCAGATAAATTTAAAGAGGGCTATAACGATAATTACTTCAAATATCATGATATCAAAGAGTTGAGGAATTTCAACGACAGCATCTATGATGAACTTAAACCTGAAAACTATGAAACTTCTTTTGCCAATCCGGCGTATGCTGTTGCCCAATACGGAGATAAAATAGGTCAGTTGATATCAGCTATTTATATCAGTTATCGTAGTTATGTGTCTCATATTGTTAATTTTGATATTCATGAACTTGCAAAGAAAAACCAACTCTTCTTAGATATTGTTACATCTATGAAAGCTGAAAAGAAAGATTATGATTCTCTCTTTGCTATCTATAAAAACTTCATCACTAATGTTTCCCTGGAAGAGAAAGAACTCTCTATAAGAGATACTTTCGATCCTAATAATTACAGCTTTGGGAAAATAGTGTTGGAAGCTAATCTTAAAGATGTTCGTTACCTTTATCAATATGGTAAGTATATCACCAATAATGAATTGAAGACTGCTGAATTCTTAAATAACTACCCTGATGAGAAGATAGAGAAATTAGTTACAGAACTTACTAAAGCCTTTATCCGTGGTTTTGAATTAGCTAAGAAAGATTTAACCATAAAAAAGAATGTTCTGATTATCTACAACATAGGACAGGAGAGAATAATTCGCGAATTAGCTAGAAAATTAGAAGACCATAATCTAAACCCTCTCTTCTCCAGAGCTTCTTCAACTGCTGTTAATAAGCAATATAGCTATGACCACAGATTTGATTCTGCCATGGTGCTAGACCAGGAATATACAGATAAACTTATTATAGAAAAAAATAAAGCTTTTGAGTTATGTTCAGATGTCTTGACTAAGTATGCCGGCGTAATTGCCTTTGAAGCATTTGGTGAGAAGCCATTTAGTCCGAAAGCTAAGCCGGAGAATTTGAAACTTTCTGAAGAGCAACAAACTCTTTCCCAACAACTCTCTATTGCTCATAGCCAAACTTCTCAGAAATATATGCCTCGCACAGAGACAAGTTTCTGCATTATCGGTTTCCCTGTACCTGAAATAGGCAATAAATTTGAAGAGATCTTTGAAGCTACTTCCGATATTAACATGATTGATACTCTCCATTGGGAAAGCATTCAACAAAAGATGGTTGATGTCATGGATCAAGCTGATTTCGTACATGTGAAAGGTAAAAATGGCAACAAAACTGATATCAAGGTTAAGATGCAAACGCTAGAAGATGCTGCCAAACAGACTAATTTTGTCAACTGTGGTGCAGATGTTAATATTCCTGTGGGTGAAGTCTTTACTTCTCCTATGCTAGAAGGAACAAACGGTCTGCTTCATGTTAGAGAGAGCTTCCTTAATAACATCACCTTCCAAGAATTAGAACTTACTTTTAAAGATGGTTATGTTGATGCCTACACTTGTAAGAATATGGAAAATGAAGAAGAGAATCAGAAGTTAATTCAAGAAGATTTACTCTTCCCTCATAAAACACTGCCACTCGGTGAATTCGCTATCGGTACTAATACCCCTGCTTATGTGATGGCTAAGAAGTATGATATTCTTAATCTTTTACCAATTCTTATTGTAGAAAAGATGGGACCTCACTTTGCAATCGGTGATACTTGCTTCTCTTGGGAAGAAGATTTCGCTGTCTTTAATCCTATTGATGGAAAAGAGATTACAGCTCGTGAGAACTCTCATTCTGCTAAACGTAAAACTAATATTGAAGCAGCTTATACTAATTGCCATACTGATATCACTATTCCTTATGAAGATTTAGACTTCATTACTGCTATTACTGCAGAGGGAAAAGAGATTGATATTATCAGAAATGGTAGATTTGCTGTTCCCGGTACTGAAGAGCTTAATCAGCCTTTAGATGAATATGATGCAAAGAAATAAATTTCAATTAATAATTAATAGTTAATAATTAATAATTAAGAGCTTTATCCACGGATTACACAGATTTCACGGAATTAAGATTGTTCCCAAGTCTCTTAAATCCCCGAAGGGGATAAATAGGCTAGCCTGGGTGTTGTATTCTTGTATTTCAAGAATTAACCCCAGGTGCAGATACATAAAACTAAACTATCCCTGAAGGGGATTAATAGATAAAACAGTAAAACTATTTGACTGACAAAAGTTTATCAGAGACGCAAGATTTTGCGTCTCTTTTTTGTGTTTCTTCTCACTTTTCATTTTTAATTTTTCTCCCACTCTCCCCCTCTCCCCTCATTTAATTTCTTCATTCTTCTTAGTGTAATTAGTGAAATTAGTGGATAGATTTCTTCATTTTTCATTTTTCATTTTTCACTTTTCTCCCAATCTCCCCCTCACGCTCTCATCCCCTCTTTCTTTCTTTCTTTCTCTTTTTTATAGACCACACCCCGCCGAAAATTCGGCACCCTCCTTTGATAGACGCAAAATGTTGCGTCTCTACAGCCAAATGGAAGAGGGGAATTAAGAGGTTGCGAATTCTGTTTTAATCTGTTGAATTTATGGCAAAAACATAGGGCGTATGCAATACGCCCCTACAAATTTCGTGTAATTCGTGAAATTCGTGGATAGATTTCTTCATTTTTTACTTTTCATTTTCTCCCACTCTCCCCCTCACGCTCTCATCCCCTCATTCTTTCTTTCTCTGCTTCTAATTCTTGCCAATTCCCAATTATCAATTATACTATCTTAATTATGTTAGTTAATAAAGAAAACTTTACAAATCTATCAGATAAATTCTAATAGTTTAAAATATTATTAAAGGATATAAAAATGAGTAAAATTGGTTTTGATTTTCCTGCTCAGCCCCGCAAAACCGCAATTAGCGATGCTGAAGAACAATGGTACATGCCGTTTCTTGCCAAGAGATTAAATAGAGAATTAACCCCTGCTAAGAGAAGTAATTTCGGTCAGTATGATATGGCTGTGAACTACTTAACCTCTGTTATTGAGGAATCTAAAGCTGTGGAAAAAGTAGCAGTTTATAACATCGATCACATGGGTCAAATAAGATTTACCGGTAAAGATAGTGTAGCTCTTTTAGATAGAGCCTTGCCTGCTAACTTTGGTTCTATGAAAACCGGACAGTGCAAATACACACTTCTGCTTAATGAAGAGGGTGGCGTGCAAGATGATATGATTGTGATGAAAGTTGCAGAGCAAGACTTCATCTTAGTAATTAATGCCGGACATGACATCACAGATAAAGTCATGGTGGACGGTCAAGAAGTGGAACATATTTCTGATGCTGATAGAATCATGAAGCATAAGAAACCGGGCGAAGATGTTACTGTTAAAGATATTTCAGATGAATTAGTCAAGGTTGATGTGCAAGGACCTTATTCTTATAAAGTCATTAGTGAACTATATGGTAAGGAAGCTTTGAGAAACAGAAACAATCCGGAAAAGAATATGGGCTTCTTCTCATTTAATGAGTTTGAGTATGAAAACGAAACCTATTTTATCAGTAGAACCGGTTATACCAATCGATGGGGTTGGGAGCTTTATATTCCT
>JBAYZI010000124.1:0-7812 GCA_041672585.1 Cloacimonadales bacterium (SeqCode)
AATTCAGTAACATCAAACGTCTTAGCAGTAACAGACCCAAAAGTAATAATAAATAAAAGAATTAGATAATATTTCCGCATTCTATCTCCCTTAATTCCATTTGACCAAATTTATATTAAACGCCTACTGTCGTCAACAAATAATTGTTTCTTTTTTCCTTGCCAGGAATATCTGACCTTGCTAACTATGATTTAGGAGTAAATATGGAAACACTAAAAGTCAAATTATTTAAGGGATATATCATTGAAGATTCTCTGATTTATAGAGATCAAGAAGCTATCAATAAATTGGAACACTATTTACAAAGCAATAGTGTTGAGAGTCTCTTTACCTATCTTAACGGAAGTTTTAGGTATGTTATTGAAGCGGAAAAGCTAATCTATTTCGGCATAGATCATTTTGGGGGATATCCTCTGTTCTACTCTCTCGAACCCACACTTGAAATCATTACCAATCCTCGTGAATTAGCTTCACTTAGCGACATCAACGATAATAATTTATGTTCCCTCTTAGCCTCAGGTTTTTCTTATGGAGAGACTACTATTTATAACAAAATTAAAGAGTGCCTTCCGGGAATAACCTATATTTACCACAAAATAGACAACACCCTAAGCAGACATGAATGGTTCAGCATTGATTACCGTAACCAAAAGAAACAGAGTAAAGAGGAGTTTGCTGACCTCTTAAAATCCCTAATCCCGACCAACTTTCCTCAAACACATTTAGCTTTAACCGGTGGTATTGATTCACGCCATCTCTTGGCTCTCTTTAAGAAACGAGGCACCAAGATAAATGCTTTTACTTATGGGACTCCCGAGAATAACGATATTAGAATTGCCAAAGAAGTAGCAAGTCAAGCCCAAATTGCTTATACCCAATATAACTTTGCTAACTTAAATATGGAAGAGTACTTTTCAGGTTCTGCCCTTGATGAGTTCTTTACTGCCGGCTTCTTAGGTCGCTCTTTGCCTTTTGAAAGTGATTGGGTAGTTAGTAATCTCTTAAAAGGTTCTGCTTTGTGGGTTACTAACGGCTACACTTGCTTTTGGTTAAGAAGTCCTGATCAAGATGAATTCCCGATTCCTCAGAGAGCTGACCTAGTGCCGCGAATACTCCTTTCCCACTGCCAACAAACTCTTATCTCCTCGAAGAAATTCCGGGACGTTCTTACTGCTAACATTGAAGAATCTATGACACATTATGCTCAAGATTATGATGATTCTGATTTTGATCGCTGGAATGTGGAAAATAGACAACATAAATACATTATAAATAGCTGTAATAACTTCCGACATTCTGAGATTGAAGTCTTGTTACCCCTCTTTGATAGACGCTTTGCCACCTTTGTTAATGAAACTAACAGAGACCAAAAGTATAATCAAAAGATGTATATGGAGACTATTATATCAGATATTTTCACCGGTAAAGAAGCTTATCTTAAAAATATTCCTGCTACCAGCTCCAATTATAATAACTGTTTCCGGGGAGTAAAACCAACACTTCACAGCTGGAAAGATAAACTTCACAAACTTGATAAATACAACTTAAATAGAGTAGTTAGAATCCCTAACAATCATCTGTACGGGATTCTTCAAGCTGTCTTACTCCAATCGCCCGGGTTCTTATCCCTCAAGATAGAAGATGCTTTTCCTAATATTAGAAGCACTATCGCCACTCTTCATGATTTAGGACTGAATAATTCTGCTAATCATCTTACTTGGCTTAAAAAGAAGAGGGTTGTCCAGTTGAATCTTTTGGGGATTGAGATAATTGGGTTCTTGGTGGAGAACTTTGCTTTGATTAACAGCTAAGAAGAAGATCATTAACACATAGTTTTGTAGGGAGTGCCCCTTGTGGGTACCCTCTTTTTAGCCACTGAAAACACAGAATACACTGAAAAGAAAGACCTTTTGCGCTAATTAGCAGGCTGAGAGCTCTTAATCTCCTTCTTCATTTGCTGTAGAGACGCAACATTTTGCGTCTAATTTGTCAGAGCAGGGTGTGGTCTTCTCTTCAATTCCCCTCTTCATTCGCACAGCGAATCTCTGGAGAGGGGTGCCGAATTTTCGGCGGGGTGTGGTCTTCAGAGTGTTGACAAAGCCAACACTCTGGTCTTAAAACATTTACTTCTTCACATATTCCACAAGCAGCTTCAGCGTATTTTCTATTCCACTTTTATGAGTTCTTTCATAACCATGAGAAGCGAAAACCCCGGGTCCTATCAAGCCATGTCTGATATCATAACCTGCTCTAAGAGTTGCTTCTACATCAGAACCGTAACTTGGATAGATATCCAGAGCATGGTCTAACTTAAGATCTTCAGCAATCTTGATTAGGTCTCCCGTTAAATCATAATCATAAGGACCACCGCTATCTTTAACACAGATAGAGACTTTATATTCGTCTGTAGTTAAATCATCACCAACTGCTCCCATATCTACTGAAATCATGTCAACAGTGTCTTGAGGAACCCCGGCAGAACCACCATGTCCCACCTCTTCATAAGTGGTAAAAAGAAGGTAAACCTTGCGGGAGAGAATCAGCTTCTCATCTGCTACCATCTTAGCTAGTGAAATCAATAAACCGGCAGAAGCTTTATCATCTAAGTGACGCGATTTAATAAATCCTGTCTTTGTAACTTTAGTGCGCGGATCAAGAGAGATAAAATCTCCAACTTTAATACCTAACTTCTCTACATCTTTCTGAGTTTTTACCTTCTCATCTAAGATAATCTCGACTGTCTCATCATTGCGAGTCATACTTCCGACATCTTTATAGACATGCACAGCAGGATGAATCAGATAAGCAGTACCTTCATATTCTTTACCATCTCTGGTGTGAACTATGATATTTTCATTCTCAATATTATTCTCCGGATAGCCGCCAATTTTGGTGTGCCTAATTCTACCATTACTTTTGATAGCTCTCACCATTGCTCCAAGAGTATCTACATGGGCAGCCAATACTAAAGGTTCACCTGCACCACCGATATTGACCAGAACAGATTTCTTACGGGTATATTCCGGTTCAAATCCTAACTCAACAAATGTCTTCATTAAGTAATCAGTTGCTTTCTGAGTAAATCCGGAAGGACTAGGTATTTGACAAAGTGCAACTATCTGTTTAACTGCATAATCTGTATATTTCTTCATTGATATTATTACCTCTCTATCTTTTTATTTACAACTAGTTTAGCAAAATGTTCATGAGAACTGCTATTAAAAATCATCATCTTCTGAATAGAGAACAGTGTTCCAAATTTCCGGAACAGGTTGTTTAGTCATAAAGGGTTCAAATTCAGCCAGTATTTTCTTAAAGATACCGGTTTGCATAAATTTATCGGCATACTCTTTTTCAGCCCAAGTGCCAATAGCCATTGCTTCACCATTAAGCTTAGCCAAGAACTGCATTCTCACGAATCCTTCTTGTTCTTCAGCTACTTCTAAAACATCTTCTTGCCATTTCTCAATACATTCAGTTAACTTTTCAGGTTTAAAAAAGTATCTCATTGTTGCAGTATACATTATTCTTCTCCTTTATCTGATTTGTCGTCATTATCTTTATCAACACTACTAATCGTCAATTGTTTTTTTGCTTTTGCCCCTAATTCCTTCATTTTCTCTGCTCTTCCGATTAAGTGTCCTGTGCCCGTGTTCAACTTGTTCATTGATAGTTCATAGCTTTTAGTTAAGTCTGAAATATTCTTGCCAATCTTCTCTAAATCAAGGACAAAACCACATAGCTTGTCATACATCTTACCGCCCTCTTCAGCAATTTCCAATACATTGCGAGTTTGGTATTCACTTCTCCAGATCTGTTTAATCATTCTTAATACATAAATAAGAGTGCTGGGACCTACAATCATGACATCCTTATCCATTGCCTCAACAAACATCTGATTATCATTCTCCAAGGCTAAGAGATAGGCTGATTCAATAGGAATAAACATCAACACATGAGAAACAGTATTAATCCCATCTAGCTTTTGATACTCTTTAATAGAGAGTTCACTAATATGTTTCTTAATAGAAGTGAGATGCTCTTTAAGTGCCACATCTTTCTGAGAATCAGTTTCGCTACTCACAAACCTCTCATAAGCTGTTAAAGAAGTTTTAGCATCGACAATAATATCTCTCTCTTCGGGAAGCTTTATCACTACATCGGGATATCTATTATTGTTCTCAAGATCAGTGTAATGAGCTTGCGTGAAGTACTCTATATTCTTATCTAACCCGGAATCCTCTAACACTCTTTCCAGCTTCATTTCGCCCCAATTACCCTGCTTCTTCGGATCTCTTTTCAAAGCATTAGTCAGATTCATTGCCTCTTTATTAAGTGTTTCATTAAGGGTGCGTAAATTCACTATTTCACTCTTAAGAGAAGCTCTATCTTTATTTTCACTATCATAAACCTGATCCACTCTTTTCCTAAATTCTTCTAACTGAGTCTTCATCGGATTTAAGAGATGTGAAATATTCTCCTGATTAGTCTCTTTGAATTTCGTGCTTTTATCTTCAAATATCTTATTAGCTAACAGTTCAAAATCCTTTTTAAGACTCTCCTTGGCATCTGTTAGAATTGCCAATTTCTCTTCATAATGTCTTCTATTTTCTGTCTCTTTTGTTCTTAAGATAGCATTCTCTTCTAAAAGCACGTTTGCTTCTTGTTGCAGTTTTCCCAAATCGCCTTTAAGAGTACTAAAGTGTTGAATATCCTTTTTTAATCCTTCAGCTTCCAGCTCTCTACTTCTCAATTGATTATTAACTTCAGTTAGCTTAAGTTCATGTTCTTGCTTCTGCTCTTCTTTTAATTTAATTTCTAACAAGGATAGCTGAGAATTGCTTTTCAATCTCTGAATAAAAAGACCGGTAGCTATTCCTATTACTAGTAAAATAAGACTAAATATTACGTTTTGCATTTTGCCTCCCAACATATTTTAATGAATTTATATTAGTTTTTAACTGTCAAATGATTTTTCACTTTTATAGAATTAAGTCCAAAATAATATATTATATTCTCTTCTGACTAATTTATTTTGTAAATATTCAGAAACATATTGACAAGAAATAGCACTATTTGGTTATTATATGTTTTTTAAGGATTAATAATTCTATATCTTTAATAATAGAAGAATATATCATTTTTAGTACGTAATTTTTAGGAGAAATATCTATGAATGGGAAGACTTTTTTAATAGTGTTTATACTGTTAGCTTCTTTAAGCTTACTTTTTGGTAATAATTTACTTTTGAATCAAGGAAACAATGAGATTTCCTTAGTTAAGAATCTTGAGACTGAGATTTCTATTGATTATAGATTAAACTCACTCTCTGCACAAACAATTTCTACCACCAATGGAGAATTCACCCAACTATTCTTAAATGAATTTGGCTTAACCGGTAAAGAGGGAGAACCACAACTGCCTTACAGCTCTAAACTCATTGCAGTTCCGGAAGGAGCAAAGGTAATAACCACTCTTACAACCTATGCAACTAGTGAGATAAGCCTTAATAAACAAGGATTTAATGACTTAGTCTTTCCTGCTCAACCTTCTGTTTCCAAAAGTGCAAAACCGGAAGATATTAAATTCATTATTGGTGAGAATATCTACAAAAGTGTTGATTATATTCAACAACTCCAAGTAGAAGCAATAGAAATTGGTTATTTACGCGGAATGAGATTATTTGAGATAAACTACTACCCGGTAACCTATAATCCAACTACAAACACCCTTTCCGTTATTCAAGAAGCAATTTTGGATATTCAATTTAGCGGTGCAGACTTAACTGCCACCCAATATTTAAGAGATAAGACTTTTTCTCCTGCTTTTGAAGTAAACTACCCTACTACTATTTTTAATTATCAATCAAACCGTAGCACTTTAGAATCTTATCCTCTTGGTTATATTGTTGTAACACCTAACAACTTTTTAGCAACTATGCAACCATTTATCGATTGGAAAATTGAACAAGGCTATGCGGTTACTGTGTTAAATACAAGCACTGTTGGTACAACAACTTCTAGTATTAAGTCAGCAATCCAAAATATTTGGAATAGTGCTACGCCGTCTAATCCTGCACCTTCTTATTTATTAATCGTTGGTGATACTCCTCAGGTACCTGCATTCCCAACTAGTACACTCTCCGGTCATGTTTCTGATTTAAGTTATGTCAGACTTAGTGGTAATGATTATCTTCCTGAAATGTATTATGGCAGATTTTCAGCAACCACTATTAGTCAGCTTCAACCTCAAGTTGACAAGACCTTAATGTATGAAAAATATGAAATGCCTGATCCTTCTTACCTTGCAAGAACTACTCTCATAGCAGGTGTTGATGGTAACTGGGCTTCAACTCATGGTAATGGAACAATAAACTACGCAACTGATTATTATTTCAATGTAAATCACGGTATGGATGTTACTGCTTACCGTTATCCTGCGTCAGGCAATAGTGCTTCAGATATTATTGCTGATGTTAATGCCGGTTTAGGTTATCTTAACTATACTGCTCATGGTTCTGAAACCACCTGGCACAATCCAAGCTTTACAATTAGTAATGTTAATAGTTTGACCAATACTAATCAATATCCGGTGGTTGTCGGTAACTGTTGCTTAACCAACCACTTCGATACAGGAACCTGTTTTGGTGAAGCTTGGTTAAGAGCCACTAACGGTGCTGTGATTTATATTGGTGGAACCAATAGCACTTATTGGGATGAAGATTACTGGTGGTCAGTTGGTCACTTTACTCCAACCAATATTAATCGTCCTACCTATGCTGGAACCGGTTATGGTATGTATGACGCCCTCTTTCATGAGCATGGCGAACAGTATGTTAACTGGGTCAATAGCGCAGGCTCTCTCATTTATCGTGGGAACATGACAGTTCAGGCTTCCTCTTCATCTCTGAAGAACTACTATTGGGAAGTCTATTCTATTATGGGTGACCCTTCCTTAATACCTTATGTCGGAATCCCGGAAGCTCAGACTCCAAATTATCTTGCTAACCTTCCGGTGGGCTCAACTTCCCTGAATATTACAGCTGCTCCTCACTCTTATGTAGCTTTGACTGTTAATGGTGCGATAATTGGTACAAAAATATTAGGTAGCACCGGATCTGGAGTTGTTAGCTTTCCTGCTTTAAATGCTAATCAAACTGTAAAAATGGTTATTTCACGAGTTGATTATCAACCTTACATTGTCGATATTCCTGTTTTCTTTGAAATACCAACACCACACATAATTATTGATACTAACGATATTAACTTTGGTACTGTGCTGCTTGATGAATTAGCTTCGGAAACTTTTACTATTACCAATATAGGAAACCAAGAGCTTAGCGGAAATGTTAGTGTATCTAACAATTTCTCAGTTATTGAAGCACGAGCAAATAGAACCAAAAGTGATATCTCCAGACAGATAAAAGAAGCTAGATCTTCCGGAAATATTGGTTTTAATCTTGATGCAGGAGAATCTGAAAGCTATGTTATCAGCCATTCAACAACATCTTCAGGCTTATTCTCCGGTAATATTACTATAACCTCTAATGATCCGGATAATCTTAGCATTGATATTCCTCTTCTTTTAGAAGTTGTCTCCCCTGCTCATATCGCCCTTAATGCTCAGGAAATAAGTGTTTTCTTAGAACCTGAATTAACAGAAACTAGAACTATTTTAATTACTAATAGTGGTGATGTTGCACTAAACTGTTCTCTTAATTTACAGTTCCCTGAAAGAAGAGATATGAGCGAAATATTCAGTGCTAATTTTAATGATCATGATTTAACCAATTGGGATATTGATTATCTCTAT
>JBAYZI010000125.1:0-7784 GCA_041672585.1 Cloacimonadales bacterium (SeqCode)
TGGTATCTTTTACTAATGCCTATATTCATAACTGTATATTCATCAAAAATAGCCCAACCTAAATAGAAACCTACAATTTCACCCTGATATTCTAAGAGATAACTGTGTTTAGTCTCTTTCATTTCGCCACCAACTTCTTTATAGAATTCACTTCGTTGCTCTATTTCTTCACGAAACACTTTTGGGTCCCAAGGGTCTGCAAACAGCTCTTCTTCTATCTTTACAATAGCTACGATATCTGCTTCTTCTATCTTCCTCAAACAAAGATCAGCTTCTGTTATATTCATGAGTTGGTTCCTATAATCAATTTTAAATCATATAATATATCTTTTGCGTTCTGTCAATGGGAATAACGATTTTATTAAAAATAGTAGGGATAAAGTAGAAAATGACAAATAAAATATTAATTCCCTGAAAGGGACAAATAGACTAGCCTGGGTGTTGTATCCTTGTATTTCAAGGATTAACCCCAGGTAAATGAACCCCATCCAATAACCTATCCCTGTAAGGGATTAATAATCAATCCCATAAATATTGTTCATTATAATCGATATTGTTCTTCTCCAAGAATGTTATGAACTCTTCTTGAAAAGAGACTTTCCTGTGATGTTCATCTTGCCTTTTAATATAATCAATAGTTTTAGCCTTTTGAGCTTCTCCAACAGAAAATGAACCATATCCGGATTGCCAATAAAAATTAGAATACTCCTCACCTTTGGTCTTTATCCATTTTGATGTGTTCTTTTTTATAGCACTCACAAGGTCTTTCAAACAAATATTTTTAGATAAATTTAGAAAGATGTGAACATGATCTTGATGACCTCCAATTTCTATTGCAATAGATTCATATTCAGAAATAATTTTAGTTATATATAAATACAATTGTTTACGAATATTTTCATCTTTTAAGAATAAGCTTCTGTTCTTTGTTGAAAAAACGATATGAAGATAATTCATTGATAATGTCTGTGCCATAATAACTCCTTTTATGAATATTTTATTAATATTATAAATATATATTCAATTTATATTGTCAAATGTTTTTTTATTGATCCCTTTCAGGGATATCGATTTCGGGGGTTAGCATACCTGGGGTTAATCCTTGAAATACAAGGATACAACACCCAGGCTAGTCTATGTATCCCTTTCAGGGAGTAAGAAACTTGTTAAGCAGATCTGTAGGGATAGAGTAGAAAATGACAAATAAAATATTTATCCCTTGCTAAGATTAAAGGTTTATACTAATTTTGTACTAGCTAGCTTTATAAATGAAAAAAAGAGTGATAAATAAGTGAAATAGTAAAAAAAGAGAAATAAAAAATGGAGGATTTATGAAAAATCTCAAAACAGTTATTATCCTAATTGTAGTATTTTTGTGTACCAAGCAGTTGTAGCTCAAATGGCTAAACCTACTTTTATCATTAAAGGCGGAGTTAGTAGTGCATCATTTATCTGGGAAGATGATCTAGGTACTATAGCTGATACAGATGACAATCGCATGGGCTACAAAATAGGAATGGGGATGGATTTTCCTATTAATGAGATTGTTAATTTCGAAACAGGACTTTATATAGCTCGAAAAGGAATGAAGAAGAAAGAAGATACAATGACGCATGAACTTACACCGGTTTATTTGGAGATCCCTCTCAACTTAAAGTTTATCAAAGCTTTAAACAATATGTCATTATATGGCACTGTCGGAGCCTATTTAGGTTATGGTGTTGCAGGTGAGTTTGAAACCAGTGGTAAGGAGGCAGACGGAGGCTCATTCTCTTATTCCTGTGACATTGAATGGGGTTCAAGTGAAGAAAATGACATGAAACCATTAGATTTTGGTGGCGGTTTAGGTGTGGGTCTGATCTTTGATAAAATTGAAGCAGGACTGTATGGCTCTTCAAGCTTTATAAATAACGCGGCTAATACTGAAGGTGGACATTCTATCCGAAATGTTGAATTTGGACTTATGGTGGGCTACAGACTATAACAACTTCAATTAAAGTAATAAAAAAATAAATGGAGAATTATGAGAAACCTTAAAACAGTATTTATTCTAATTGTAGTACTTTTGTGTACTCAAGTAGTTGTTGCCCAAATTGCTAAACCTACTTTTATCATTAAAGGCGGAGTTAGTAGTGCATCACTTATCATGGAAGGTAATAATCATACTCAGTCAAATATTGCAAATAACCGCCTTGGTTTTAATTTAGGATTAGCTCTGGAGTTTCCTATTAGTCAAATTATGAATTTAGAAACCGGATTTTTCTTAGCCCGTAAAGGTATGAAAAAGGATGAAAATAAGTTAGAATTAAAGCTTTCACCACTCTACTTTGAATTTCCATTCAACTTGAAGCTGATTAAATCTTTAGGGGATAAATCATTCTATGCAACTGCCGGGGTTTATTTAGGTTATGGAGTAGCAGGTAAAAAAGAAATTACCGATAAAACCGGAACCTCTTTATCTCAACATATTGCCTGGGGTTCAGGTAAAGAAGATGATATGGTAGCTTTAGATCTTGGTGGTGGCTTAGGGATAGGCTATATCTTTGGTAAAGTCGAAGCAGGATTCTATGGCTCAACTAGTTTTACCAATATCTCGCCTGTTATTTCCGAGGGGCAAAATATGAGAAATGTTGTCTTGGGACTTATGGTGGGCTACAGACTATAACAACTTTAATTAAAATAATAAAAAAATAAATGGAGAATTATGAAAAACCTTAAAACTATTATTATCCTAATTGTAGTACTTTTGTTTACCCAAGTAGCTGTAGCTCAACTGGCTAAACCTACTTTTATCATTAGAGGCGGAGTTAGTAGTGCCTCATTTATCTGGGAAAATGATCTTATGGTTGTTGGAGAAATCGGTGACAACCGCATAGGCTATAGTTTCGGATTAGATGTGGAATTCCCTATCAATAAGATTATTGATTTCGAAACAGGACTTCTTTTAGCTCGTAAAGGTATGAAGCTGAAAGAAAAAATGGATGTATATGTTGAAGAACAGTTTGGTAGCATTGGAACTCAGAATGTTACAACAGAATACACACCACTCTACTTAGAAATACCTCTTAATTTAAAGTTTGTTAAACCTTTATCCGGCATATCATTGTATGGTACTGCAGGAGCATACTTAGGTTATGGAATTGCGGGGAAGATAAAATATAGTCATTCTGATTATGATTATGATGATGATTATGATGATTATGACTATGAGCCTGAGGGTACTTATTCTAGAGATATAGAATGGGGATCAGGTCGAAGAGATGATTTGAAACCTCTCGATTTGGGTGGTTGCTTAGGCTTTGGCGTGATAATAGATAAAATTGAAGCCGGATTATATGGTTCAACCAGCTTTATAAACATCTCATCTAGTTCTTCGAATGGAAATTCTACTCGAAATGTAGTATTTGGACTTATGGTAGGCTATAGATTATAAAAATCTTTAGATAAAATCAAGGCGTGAATATTCACGCCTTTTTCTATTTCAGAAATAAAATGCATATTATAGTTATTGTTATTTTGAACTTTTGGACTACAATATAAGAAATATGTATATGGGAAATAATTCTCAAAAAGAAATATTTTCCCATAAAATAGCTTATAACAACAAAACACTAATAAAAATGGAGAATTTGTGAAAAACCTAAAAACAGTTATTATTCTTATTGTAGTACTTTTGCTTACCCAAGTAGTTGTTGCACAATCTAGAACAACCTACATAATCAAAGGTGGAATCAGTAGTGCTTCACTTATCATTAAAGATGATGACCACACTTATTTCGATACAGGTGACAGCAGACTTGGTTTCCGCATAGGGGTAAGTATGGAAACCCCCGTTATAGACATTCTTAATTTTGAAACAGGAGTTTTTCTTTCCAGAAAAGGGATGAAATGGGAAAAGCATGGTGTTACAAGAGAGCTTACACCCATGTACTTGGAGATTCCGCTCAATTTAAAGTATAGTAAGCCTGTAAACAACTTGTCTCTATATGGAACCGTCGGTGCCTATGTAGGTTATGGGTTTGCGGGCGAAACAAATGCTAGTGGTTCTATACTTTCCTATTCTGATGACATTAGCTGGGGATCAGATGAAGATGATGATATGAAACCCTTTGATTTAGGTGGCACTATTGGCTTTGGTGTGATTGTAGATCAGATTGAAGCAGGATTGTATGGCTCAACTAGTTTTATAAATCTCGCACCTGATACTTCGAATGGCTATTCTATCCGAAATGTCGAACTTGGACTTACAGTCGGATATCGATTTAAAATGCCTAATTAATATTTAAAAAGGCGTGAGTTAATTCACGCCTTTTCTATTTTAAGACATAACTATTATTATAGTTATTGTTAATTTGTACTTTTAGAATAGATTATAAAAATAACCTATGACGACATAACATTGATAAAAAAGGAGAATTTATGAAAAACCTAAAGACAATTATTATTTTAGTTACACTACTCTTGTTTACTCAAGTAGTTGTTGCCCAGCTTCTACCTACTTTCGTAATCAAAGGCGGAGTTAGTAGTGCTTCCTTGACTACCAAAGATGACTATGTTAAGTATTCAGAAGTCAGTGATAATAGACTCGGTTATACTTTTGGAGCAGGTGTTGAATTTCCGCTTAACCCGCTCATGAGTTTGGAAACCGGACTTCTTTATGCCCAAAAAGGTATGAAAGCGGAAAGCGGGGGAATTAAATTAGAGTTCTCGCCAACCTACTTAGAGCTTCCTCTCGGTATAAAATTCAAGCCTACTTTAGCGAATATCGGGTTGTATGGAACTGTTGGAACCTATCTCGGTTATGGAATTGGAGGAGAAACCAAAGGTACTTTTGCAGGAAGTGTGGTTTCGATTACCGGTTCTGATGATATTGCTTGGGGTTCCGGTAAAAATGATGATTTGAAACCCTTCGATTTTGGTTTTAACCTTGCTGCCGGTGTGATTTTAGGTCAATTAGAAGCCGGGGTGTATAGCTCAGGTAGTTTAATAAATATCTCACCTGTTACTAAAGATGGTGAAACTATGAGGAATATAGTCTTTGGAGTAATGTTTGGCTTTAGAATATAAAGAAATTTAGATAACAAAAAGGCGTGAGTAATCACGCCTTTTTGCATTATACAAACATTATTGGAAATGCAATTATTGGCTTTCTTCTTATTTCTTAAAGCCCTGAAAGGCTTTAAAACCACACCCCACCGAAATCCGGCACCCCTCTCCAGAGACCTTTCTGCGAAAGGGAAGAGGGGAATTAAGAGGTTGCGTCTCCATCTTAACTTTTTCTTCTTTGTGAAATTAGTGTAATTAGTGGATAAAACTCTTCAATTATTAATTAATTTCCTGATTATCCTTGATAAACGTTAGCTTCTTCTAAGCCTTTAAGAACTCTGATTCCACCCTGGCAAAGAGCTTCCATCTCTTTTTCTCCGGGATATAACTCAATCGGAGCAATAAAGTTCACTCTATCGGAAATAGTCTTCACGATTAATTCATTATAAACTAAACCACCGGACATGAAAATCACATCTACTTTACCATTAAGCACGGTTGCACAAGCACCTACTTCTTTGGCTACTTGATAGCACATCGCATCCTGAATTAATCTGGCTTTCTTATCACCATCTTCAATCATTTTGGCAACATCTCTGCCATCATCAGTGCCGAGATAAGCTACATATCCGGCTTTTTTGGAAAGGTAACCAAGTAGTTCTTTCTTAGTATATTCGCCTGAATAGCACATCTCAATTAAGTCGCCAATTGGTAAAGAACCTGCTCTTTGAGGAGAGAAAGGTCCCATGCCTAATAGAGCATTGTTTACATCAACTACTCTACCGTTTTTAATGGCCGCAACAGAAACTCCGCCACCCATGTGAATCCCCACCATATTACATTCAGAAAGAGGTTTGCCTAACTTCTCAGCTAATAATCTGGCAATATATCTAATATTCAAAGCATGGAACAGGGATTGTCTTTTAATTTCAGGAATACCTGAAACGCGAGCAAGATCATCAAATTCATCAACCACCACAGGGTCAACTATATAAGCAGGAATGCCAAAATCTTTAGCGATTGATTCACTAATGAATGCTCCAAGGTTAGAAGCATGGATTCTGCCCCACAACGCAGGGTCACTAAGGTCTTTCTTCATCTTAGCATTAACAGTGTAGGTGCCACCCGGAATGGCCTTCATTAAGCCGCCTCTGCCAACTACTGCTACTAAGGTTTTAGGATCGACATTGTTCTCAGCCATGGCTTCTAAAACAAGTTTCTTCCTGTAATCATATTGCTCAATTACTCCACCAAAAGCTTCTAAGGCTTCTGCATCGTGTCTTAAAGTCTTTGTGAAAACTTCTGTTGTGTCATCATAGACGGCTATTTTTGTTGATGTTGAACCGGGGTTAATTGCTAATACGCGATTTTCCATTGTTCCTCCATATCTTAATTTTTATTATTTTCCAAGAAATAGAGGAAAGGGGAATACGGTCAAGAAGTATATTTAGAATTTGCGATTATTAGGTTTAAAAGAAGTAAGAAAAGAATACAGATGACGTAGATGAGACAGATAAGAAAGAAGAAATTAAAAGAGAAAGAAGAAATTAAAAGAGAAAAATGAAAAATGAAAAATTGAGGTATTGCTTCCCCCTTCGCTTCAAAAGCTTCGGAGGATGTATCGCAATGATGATTGGAAGTAGGGGTATTCCCTTGTGGGTACCCTGTTTTTTGCCACTGAAAACACTGAGAACACTGAAAAGAGAAATAAGAATTAAAAAAGAAAAAGGAAAAAGGAAAAATTTGTGTAATTGGTGCATTTAGTGGATAGATTTCTTTTTCTTTATTTCCTGTCCTAAATAGTTGGACTGTTTTTTTTATTATTTCAATCTATGTCGCCCCTGTAGGGCTATTTCTAATTTCCCATTTTACAAGGGGCTTGCACCCCTTGCTGATAAATATCATCCCTTCGGGACTTAAGATGCTCCGAATAAACTATAATTCCCCAAGGGGATTTAAGAGGTATCGCAACCAACAACAACCGATTAAACAATTAAGCAACATCAATAATTCAACATGCAATTAATTCGCGTTAATTTGTGTTAATTCGTGTGAAAGTCTTTTTTTAAATTATTCATTAATAATTATTAATTAAAAAATCCTTGGTCTATAAATGCAGAAAGGTTGGGCGGGGAGCCCAACCTTTATCTGCTAGCATACAAGGAGGTTATTTCATCAGCATCATCTTTTTGGTTTGGTTATATGTTTTGGTTTTCTAGACGATACACTTATATTATAATGCAATAGTTGTTCCACGCAACTTTTATTTTATATATTTAATGTTTTTTCTTTTAAAAAGAGCAAAAATGCACTAATAGTAAGTTTTTAGTAATTAATAAAAGGTAAATTATTTATAAAATCAAATTCCTACTAGATAAGTAGGGGTATGTGTAAACAGGATTACGCACAATAAAAGTAAAAAGTAAATAAAGTTAACACTTTGCCAGAGTTTTCTCTCTATTTTTGAATTTAGGGAGTAGAAATAAAGAAACGATGAAAGAGGAAATAAGTTGTTTAGAACAGTGTTTCAGGACCACAGTGTCTGGAATGAACAGGAAAGATGCAGTTTATTGGGGATTAATGAGAGTTGGCATAAAAATGCAGAAAGGCTGGGCGGGGAGCCCAGCCTTTGTCTGCTAGCATACAAGGAGGTTATTTCATCAGCATCATCTTTTTGGTTTGGTTATATGTTTTGGTTTCTAGACGATACAAGTATATACCAGTTGCAACTTCCGTTC
>JBAYZI010000126.1:0-7671 GCA_041672585.1 Cloacimonadales bacterium (SeqCode)
GATTAATCTTCAAATTAATGCTACTGACCCTTTAGACAAAGCTCTCTCCTTATCTGTTATGAATTTACCTGCACAGGCAACTTTCACTGATAACGGAGCTGGAAGTGGTGTTATTGCTTGGGAAACTGACTATTATTCCGCAGGTGTATATAATCTTGTTATTACAGCCACTAATGCAGATAATCTCTCTTCTCAATTGGCAGTAAGCTTAATCATAGAGAATATCCCGCAATCTCCTCAATTCATCACCTTGTTAGAAGATATCACCTTCCAAGAAGATCAAACCTACACAGTTTACTATTTGCCAGATTATGTGGTTGATAGCGATTTGACCGAGGGCGATACTTTAAGTGTAAGCATAACAGATAATGTTAATATCAATTTAGCTTATTCTGATGGATATGTTATCTTTTCTGCACCGGCTGATTGGTTTGGTACTGAAATCGTAACTATATCTATCTCCGATACTTATGGATTTGAGATTAATCAAGTGGTTGTCGTTACTGTCATTAATGTTAATGATGAGCCAACTATGCTAGCAGATTTCCCAATCATAAATATTGATGAGGATTATTTAGATTACACTCTTGATTTAGAAGACTACTTTGCCGATCTTGATAATCAATTACACTACTCTGTCCAAGGTAATGAGAATATTGATTTCATCTTTGAGGGCAGTGTTTTGAATATTCAGCCCCATCAAGATTGGTTTGGGACAGAAACTGTGCAAGTAACAGCTACTGAAGGTGCTGTGCTATCTCCTGATAATCAAGCGATTGCCGGAGTTAGTACCGGATTATCTCTTAGCTCAGAGCTTGTGATTGTGGTTAATCCTATTAATGATGTCCCTGTGATCACAGCTTTGTTTCCGGAGCTGGCGATCTTAGTGAACACCTCTTCTGCTTTAGATAATGTCAGCAGCTATTTCTTTGATGTTGATTCTGAACTAACATATTCTTTCTCAGGTAATAATAATATAGCAATTGAATTTAGTGGTGATTCTCTAACTCTCACTCCTAATCAAGGTTGGCTAGGAATAGAAAGAATAACCGTTACTGCCACAGATGATTTTAATCTAAGTGTATCGCAAGTTTTAGTTGTTAAAGTTCAAGTAGGTTACATCTACTCAGAGAACTTTAATCATGAAGGAAGCTTGCCTACCGGTTGGACAAAATCAGGCGGAAATTGGAACACAAGACAAGATAGTGGAGAAGATTGGTCTGTGGAAGTTATTAATCCTCAGCTTTCCCGAGTTCAAAGATTAGTTTCTGCACCTATTAATCTTTCAGGTGTCTATAGCGTAGAAGTCTCTTTCCGGCATGAATTAGTCAAACCTAATGGTGTAACAGCTATTCTGCAATATAGTCTTAATGGTTTGACCTATTATAATGTAGAGAACTTCAGTGAATCTCATAGTGGTTTCTATACTGTTCAGATTCCCGAAATTAATAACCAACAGAGTGTTAGGCTTAGATGGCAATATACTTCAGCTACAGTAGCTACAAACTCTTGGCAGCTAGATGATTTGTCCATAAATGGCTTGCTGGGTAGTTATTTACCACCAAGTAATGTTGAAGATCTTACGCTTGTAGAAGCCAATCCGGAATATATTAAACTGGAATGGACTCCTATTACCAATAACTTCTTTAATCAGTATGAGATTAGCGTGATGAGTGATTCAACCTTAACAGCTCAACTCTTCATTTGGAATGGCTCTGATGATAATACCCTCTTCTCATCAACTACTAATACCACTATCATCAATGAGTTAACCACTAATACCAAATATTACTTCGCAATTAGATCTACTGATTTGAGTGGTAATACCTCAGCGTGGTCAACCATAATTTCGGCAGTGCCAACTTCTCAACCGGTTATTAACTTCTTAACTGCTAATGATAAATGGTTCAATACCTTATCACCTGTTATTGAAGTTCAAATTACTGATGATTTCATGATTTCTGCTTCATCTTTAGCTTATAGATTAGATAGCAATAATAATGGTATTTATGATGAAGGTGAAGATTGGCTACCTATTGCTAATTATCATAACAGCAATGAGTTAATCATAGAGATACCTCTTTCTTTAGATAGTGATGGCTTGGATTATAAGCTTGAAGTAAAATGTACTGATACCCAAAACAGTTTCTTCTCTTATAGTGGGACAGAATCTGTTCTAGGAATTGAAGATGACTTTACTTTCAATGTTGATACTATAGCTCCGGCAATAATAGAGAATCTCCTTACTTCTGAAGTAGCAGAAACTTCTGTAACTGTAGAATGGGAAGCAAGTTCAGATACTTACTTCTCACATTATACTATCTATTATGCTATTCACAATAATCCTACTTCTGCTGATAATATCTATTCAAAGGAAGCAAATCCCAACTTAGCAATAAGTAGTACAACAACAGCTACCCTAACAAATTTAGACCCCGCTCAAAGATATTGGTTAGTTATTGTTGCCTACGATTTAGCTCATAATTGCAGTGATTTATCTAACCATGTAGCCAATGTATTGGCTTCTGATTTGTTAATAATCTCTGATGTTAATCCTGTTCAAGGCGATCCATTTCATTATATTAATAGTCGTGAAGTAGTGCTAAGCTGCAAAATGAAAGATGCTTACGGTATTGATTACAGTAGTGTCCAATATAGATTTGATGCTAATGGTAATGGACAATATGATAGTTCAGAAGAGTGGGCTCCTGTATCTGATGTTGAAAGGAAAAGCTTAAGAACCAATAACAGTACTCTTGATGAGAATGGCGATTATGTTTTAGAAGTCCAAGCTATTGCTGAATATTTGGTTGATGGAGAAGAGCTTAAGTTCGAATTTCGGGCTAAAGATGTTAATGGTTACGGTTATGTTTATAGTGGCTTTGATAACCTAGAAGGCAGTGGCGATGATTGGTCTGTGAACATCGATTCTATTGCCCCAACAGCTATAACTGCTATTCAACCTGGTTACATTACTACTTCGACAGCTCAGATTGCCTGGAGTAGCAGCAGTGATGATAACTTTGTCGGCTATAAGATATTCTTTGGTAATGAAGCAGGGATAACCTTAGAAGCTGATAATGTTTCATGGTTGGATTATCCGGAGCTGGCTGAAGCCGGAGCTGGACAAATTCTCTTTAACCTCACCAATTTAACGCCTAATGCTCAATATTTCGTGAGAGTCGGGGCTTTTGATATTGCCTCTAATGCTACTCTTTCAAGTGAAATATCATTTGCTACAATTAATGATTCTAGACCAAGAACACCGGAGAACTTAACTCTTACTTTCGCCGGATCTGATCTGATTCTTGCTTGGGATGCTGTTACTACAGATGAACATGGGAACACGATTGAGAATGTAGTGTATGATATCTACTTTTCCGAAACACCTGAATTTGAATTAGATGGAAGCAACTACTTCGATACTGTGGAGGATAATGAGTATATCTTCTATGAGATTGGAGATGTTCTGCCTGTTCTCTTCTTTAAAATTCAAGCTATTAGCGATTAAAATAACAGACTAAAGCTACATAAAACTATAGGGTTAGCCATTGTGTTAACCCTTCTTTTTATAATTAATAATACAATATTCAAATAAATAAAGTTTAACTCTTGACACAATCAGAAGAAAGTCATTAAATTGGTTTTTTATAATCTAAGCGTAGGAGATTTTAAAATGGAACAACGTATTAGGAACCACCCGGTGTTGGATATGCCGGAAAATAATGACTTCGTCACATTTTATTGGAACAAGCAGCCGTTGAATGCGCGTAAGGGTGAGATGATAGCATCTGCCCTCATGGCAAACGGGATTCGAGTATTTGGTCATCATCACGCTGACAACACAGCTCAAGGGATTTTCTGTGCTAATGGTCAGTGTGCTAAATGTACCGTAATCGCTAATGGTATTCCTGTAAAGTCATGTATGACAGAAGTTAAAGAAAACATGATTGTGGAAAGTTCAGAAGGATTACCCACCTTACCTAACAGTGATACCCCGGTTGAAATGTCTGCTATCGAAGAGATTGATGTAGAAATTTTGATTATTGGCGGTGGACCTGCAGGACTTTCTGCTGCTATTGAAATGGGGAAGAGGGGCGTCAAAGCCCTATTAGTAGATGATAAGCAGGCGTTAGGTGGAAAGTTAGTTTTGCAGACGCATAAATTCTTTGGTTCTCAAGCTGATTCAAGAGCCGGCACCCGCGGTAATGATATTGGTAAGATTCTTGCTCAAGAAGTTGCTGAATATAAATCAATTGAAATCTGGAAGGAAAGTACTGTCTTGTTTGTTTTTAGCAATAAGAAAGTAGGTATCTTAAAGAAAGATGAATATAAGATTGTTAACCCTAAATTTGTTTTGAATGCTGCCGGAGCTCGTGAGAAATTCTTGCGTTTTAATGGCAACACACTTGCCGGAATCTATGGTGGTGGAGCTTTCCAAACCTTAGTTAATCGCGATTTGGTTAAGCCTACAGAGAGGCTTTTCATTGTAGGTGGTGGAAATGTCGGGCTAATTGCCGGCTATCACGCTTTGCAAGCGGGTATCAATGTGGTAGGACTTGTGGAAGCAGCTCCGCGATGTGGAGGTTACAAGGTTCACGCTGACAAATTAAGAAGATTAGGCGTTCCCATCTACACTTCACACAGTATCTTAAGTGCTAATGGTACTGAAACAGTCGAAGGTATTACCATTGTAGCAGTTGATGAAAAGTTTCAACAAATTCCCGGTACTGAAAAGAGTTTCGCTTGCGATACTATTCTCATGGCGGTAGGTCTGGATTCTTTAAATGAATTTACTTTAGAAGCAGAACATGCCGGACTTCCTGTAATAGCAGCAGGTGATGCTCTAGAGATCGCAGAAGCTTCTTCCGCAATGTTTAACGGGAAAATAGCAGGTGTTAAAATATGCAAAATAATGGGAGCAGGTGTTGAAAATGTTCCACAAGAGTGGTTTGATAAAGCGAAATTACTAAAGTCTCCTGCTGGTGAGATAAAACCATATAATTATAGTGAAAGTGAAGAGGGTGTAATGCCTATTATTCACTGTTTGCAAGAGATTCCGTGCAACCCTTGCACAACTGTTTGTCCTGTAAATGCTATCAAAATAGATGATGGTGGACTCTTAGGCACGCCTCATTATACTGAGAATTGCATCGGTTGTGGTAAATGCGTTTTGATTTGCCCTGGATTGGCGATTACCTTAGTTGATTACAGAAAAGACAAAGAAAACCCCTTAGTTACCCTGCCTTACGAAATCGGTAACTTCATGATCAAAGAGGGTGATATAATAGAAGTAAATGATATCGATGCCACATCTTTAGGCTATTTCCCTGTGCAAAGTGTGCAGATGTTTCCTCAACAAAGAACCCAATTAGTAAGAGTTCAAGTTGATCGTGCAGTAGCTAAAAGAGTTGTTTCCTTTAGAATTCAAGAGCCGGCAATCACAGACCCAATCGAGATGGCGATTATCCCTAATTTAGAAGATGATGGAATGGTCTGTCTTTGTGAACGCGTTACGGTTAAAGAAGTTAGAGATTTGATTAAACAGGGTATTTATGATTTGAACCAAATAAAAGCAATTACCCGAGCCGGAATGGGACCTTGTGGAGCTAAAACTTGCGACACTTTAATCAAGCAAGTGATAAGACAAGAAGGAGTTCCGATTAGCCATATTATACCTAATACCAAAAGACCGGTCTTTGTAGAAGCTCAGCTGAGCATGTTTGCCGGTGGCAAGAGGGAGGAGTAAACATGAATACAACTTATGATGTCATCATTATCGGAGCCGGTTCTATAGGCGTTCCTGCCTCTGTGTGTTTAAGTGAAAATGGTAAAAAGGTTCTTGTGATTGAAGAATTTTCAGCTCCCGGACAGGGAAATAATAAAAAAGCTATTGGTGGAGTAAGAGCTACTCATTCTGATTATGGTAAGCTTTCTGTTTGTCAAAGAAGCATTGAAATACTTTCCACCTATAAAGAGAAATATAATTATGATATAGGTTGGCGTGCCAACGGTTATTCCTATCCTGCTTGGAACGATAAAGATTCTGAAACTCTCCAAGCAATGGTGAAGTCTCTGCAGGGTATGGGCTTGAATATCATGTGGATTACTCCTGAAGAGTACAATAAACTGGTTCCGGGAATCAAAATGGAAGGCTTGCGTGGTTCTACTTTCTCGCCTGAAGATGGAAGTTGTTCCACTCTTCTCACAATGTCTGCTTTTCATAAGCGGGCAAAAGAGTTGGGCGTGGAATTTCATTTCAACGAAAAAGTAGAAGATTTCGTTATCGAAAATGGGAAAGTCATTGCTGTTGTAACAGATAAAGGCAAATACTCCAGTACTGATGTGATTAACGCTTCCGGTAATAATGCTCGTGAAATTGGTGAGAAAGCTGGACTTGATTTGCCGGTTTTCCCCGATAGTCATGAAGCCGGGATTACAGAACCGGTTCGACGCTTCTTTGAGCCAATGGTCATAGACATGCGTCAGGCTCCGGGTTCGGCTAACTACTACTTTTATCAAAATCATGAAGGACAAGTAGTCTTCTGTATCACTCCGGACCCTCCAATCTGGGGCGTGCATAATCATTCAACATCAGATTTCTTACCTTTAGTAACTACAAGAATGCTGGATATTTATCCTCGTCTTAAATATCTTAAATTAAGAAGAACCTGGCGCGGACAATACCCTATGACTCCCGACGGATCTCCTATTGTGGGAAGAACCAAAGAACTCCCTAACTTTATTAATGCAATAGGAATGTGCGGTCAGGGTTTTATGTTAGGCTCCGGATTGGCAGAACTTTTAACCAGAATAGTCTTGAATAAAGTTACTACTGACGATGAGAAACAGTTAAAAAGCTTTGATTTGTATCGTGAATTCTCTAATATGGAAGCTTTTAAATAATTGATAATTTATAATCAAAGAGATTTGCCGATAGGCAGGGTGAGGTCTTAAATCCCCTTCCCCCTCTGTATTTCAGAGGTTTCTGGGGAGGGGTGCCTATAGGCGGGGTGAGGTCTTAATTCCCCTCTTCATTCGCAACGCGAATTGTATGGAGAAGGGTGCCGAATTTCGGCTGGGTCGGGACTTAAATTAAAGAGAAGATGTTGTGTCTCTACAGTTTTCTCTTCCTGCAGGAAGAAAAGACACTGGGGTTGCGGACGCCCACGTCCGTATTAAATCTATCCCTATCATAGGGATAGATAGGCCTTGCTTTTTGCAAGGTAAGGACTCTTCTCCTTCGGAGGTGAGTGAATACGGACGGGTCGTCCGCAATCCCAGTTAAGGGATCTCGCACCAATCTTAATCTGTCTATAAACAAAAAGGACCCTGGATAAAAATATCCAAAACTCGATCCCCAACGGGGATATATAGTTTAGCCAGAAGCAACTCCCCATTTTACCAAAACCTCCATGCTGAAAATAACCTGTTCACTCACAAATACGGCGAATCAAAAACTAAAAGTAAAATAGTTTTAATAAATATTGTACTCTCTAACTTACTCTAATTTGTGCTTTACGACCTTCCTAATGTCCCTTCTTGAATAATTAAAACTTAAAATATGTAAAAAAGATATTGACAGAAAAACAGCTCTTAGTAAATTAACAAAACCAATGCACGGAACGCGAAAGTCAAAGTGCGCTGGTTCGATCTTTGAACTTAAAATTA
>JBAYZI010000127.1:0-7498 GCA_041672585.1 Cloacimonadales bacterium (SeqCode)
AGAACCCGGTTCTTGCCCGGCAAACTGATTACAAGGGAAACCAAGAATCACTAATCCATCTTTTCCATACTTCTGATAAAGTTTTTCTAAGCCTTCATATTGAGGGGTGAAACCACACTTACTGGCAACATTCACTACAACCACTACTTTTCCTTTGTAGCTATCCATTTGAATCTTCTCTCCGGTTATTGAAGTAGCTGAGAAATCATAAAACTTGGTAGGAGCAGTTTGCTTGGCATCTTTTTTACCACCTGCAAATAGTCCCATAACACTGGTTATTATGACTAACAATAGAGCATATTTTAACATTTGTCCGCCTTTTTAATTTTCTTATAGAATAATGGAAAAGTAGCTTAATGCAACATATTTAATAAAAGTAAATTAGAAAATAGAAGCTTCTGTAACTGTAGTGAACTCTTCTAAAAAGCGAATACCTAAAGTTGAGTTTCCTTTATGATTAAGTCTGGGACTCCACACCGCAATTGTGTAGTTATCAGGATAGATAGCAATAATGCCTCCGCCGACACCACTTTTGCCCGGCAAGCCAACCTTATAAGCTACTAATCCTGCTTGATCATAAAAACCACAGGTTTGCATCAGGGCATTGATTCTTTTGGATTGACTGACCGTGATAATTCTCTCTCCGGAAAGAAGCTTTCCCCGATTAGCAAATAGCATGAAGGCATTGCACAAATCTTGACAGCTAAGCTCTAAGGAGCAGATAGTAAAATATAAGTCCATGATTGTATCAATATCGTTTTTAATGTTGTTATAATCACGAATAAAGTTAGCTAAAGCATAGTTCTTGAATCCGGTTGCTTTCTCTGATTTGGCAATATTCTCATTAAAGTTTATTGTGTTGTTTTGGGTTAGCTTCCGGACAAAACATAATAAGTTGTCTTTGGGATTTTCCAAATGGTCTAAGAGAATATCACACACGACAATCGCCCCTGCATTAATTAAAGGGTTACGCGGAATACCATTCTCATATTCAAGCTGAACCACAGAATTAAAAGGGTTTCCGGAAGGTTCCATATTAACCCTGTCCCACAACTTGTCCTTCTCAAACTCCAACGCCATAGTGAGAGTTAAGACCTTCACAATGCTCTGAATAGAGAAAACTTGAGTGTTGCTGCCCAGACTGTAATTCTCGCCAGTAGTAGTTAATAAATGGACAGCAAAAGCATCAGGATTAATTTTAGCTAATTCTGGTATGTAAGTTGCAACTTCACCTTTGATAGGTTCTTGTTTTATAATTTGATATACTTTATTTAAAGCTTCTTGATAATTCATAGTTACCTCTGCTAAGTTTAATAGACAGATAATAATTAATGATATAGTTGGCAAGTGTTTTGTTGGCTTAATTAATGCAACAAAGAAAAATATTGCAAATTTGTGGAATAGAGTTAGATTCTTATAAGGGAAGATATAGGGCTGAAAAAAATTGAAAACATACTAACTCTTAATCTATATTATTAGATAATATTAAAAAAGAATAGACATAAAAACTATTATTTATAAATATGCTTAAAATATACTATAATATGTTATAAAAAGAAGGAAGGATGAAATCTATGAAAAGGACTTTACTAATAATTACAGCAGTGTTATTCTGCTTTGTGCTGACTGCAGTTCCTGCAGCTCCGTTTTTAACAACCTATACCCAACAGGACGGTTCAACACTCCATATCTATGTTAGGGGTGACGAGAAATTAAACTGGACTGAGACTTCTGACGGCTATACACTACTTAATAGCGATAATAATAAGGTTTATGCAATTAAAGATGCTGACGGTGATCTTGTGCCTTCTGAAATGCTTGCCCAAGATCCTGAAAATAGAACTCAAGAAGAGCTAACTTTTCTTGCTTCAATCCCTAGGTATCTTAGACATAGCCAAACTCAAATTGATCTGGCTAAACAAATCAGAGCCGATAGATTAGGGACTTTTCCCACTACCGGAGTGAATAATCTTATTGTGATTTTAGCTAATTTTAACAATACAAGTACATCTTATTCACAGTCAAATTTCAATAACATGATGAATCAGAATAACTATAATGGAACAGGATGCTTCAAACAATATTATTTAGAAGTATCCTATGGTCAATTGACTATTAATACTACTGTTGTAGGTTGGGTTACTGTTCCTAATAATCACCACTACTACGGACCTGAGAACCGCTGGGCAGAATTTGCTCGGGATGCTGTTGTTGCAGCTGATCCGCTAGTAGATTACTCACTATTTGATAATGATAACAATGGCACTGTAGATGGCGTGGCTATCTATCATCAAGGTAAAGGACAAGAAACCTCAGGTGATGTTAATGATATCTGGTCTCATAGCTTTACCTTACCTGCGGGGGGCTTTAATCTCTCTCTTGATGGAAAGAGAATAGTGGACTATACAGTTCAAGCAGAAAAACAATATTGGTCAATGGCGGGTATTGGTGTGATTTGCCATGAATTTGGTCATAATCTTGGTGCTCCTGACTTCTATGATACAAATTATGAAGTTGGTGGTCAATTTGATGGAACCGGAGAGTGGGATATCATGGCTTCAGGTGCTTATAATGGTAATGGCGATAGACCTGCTCATCATAATATGTGGAGTAAAAAATTCTATGGCTGGGTGCAACCGGAAGAGATCTATTATGATGGCAACTTTACTTTGCAAAGCAGTACAACTCACCCGCAAGCTTATTTCTTTACCACTTCTAAGGAAGGTGAATATATGCTAATGGAGAATATCCAACAAACTGGCTTTAATTATAATGTTCCAGGTAATGGCATGCTCATCTATCATGTTGATGAATATTGGATTCAATCACACATGAGTCAAAATAATGTTAACGCTTCTGCCCATCAAGGCTTATATATTGTGTCAGCTCAAGGTGGAACTAATAGTTCTAGTGCAACTTTCCCAACTTATTCCAGCAACTCCTTTACTGATAATAGCTATCCGCCTATCCCATCTTGGGTATCAAACAATGTGTCTAAAGGCTTAACTAATATCACTAAGACAGGTGGGGTGGTTAACTTCAGCTTCTTTGACAATAGTGCTTATACTCCGGTTGTTACTTTTGCTGAGTTTAAAAATAACAACTACTATAATGTCGGAGATGAGATTAACTTAGATTTATCAATTTACTCCTCTTTACAAGAGTTTGATATGGTAGAGATTGCAGTGAATAACATTACTCAACATGTTCATCTGGCAGAACCTTATAACTTCACTCTAGAAGCTACTTCTGAACACGCAGCTGCTTTTGGAACCGGTTTTAATATTCTAACTGTTAAAGCATTTACTGGCAATTTAAGTAAAACTGTTAGCTTTAGCTTTAATGTGGTGGAAGAAGATTTACCCTTCCTTGAGCAATTTGAAGAGTATGAAGACTTTGCTCTCAGCTTTGGAGATTGGATTTTAATAGATCACGACCAACAAGAGACTCATGAATTAATGTTTTATGATTATCCACATAGCACAGAACCTAAATCATTTATGATCTTTAACCCTGCTGCTACTACTCCTTATATTAGAGAAATTACAGCCTACTCCGGCGATAAAACTGTTGTGGCTTTCTCCAATGCCACCGATGTCGCTAATAATGACTGGCTAATTTCCCCGGAAATAGAACTTAATTTAGCTTCCAACCAAGAAGTGAAATATTGTTTCAGTGCGTTAGGAACTTCTACACACGGTGAATTATTCAATGTCTATTACTCAACCGGTTCTGCAAGTCTTAGAGATTTTATTCAGTTAAATCCTTACCCTGTCGAAGCTACCGGAACTTGGGTTAGAAGTTTTGCCATTTCTCTTCCTCACGAATTAGAGAGTGCTAGATTAGCTCTTCAAGTTGTCTCTACAGGTGGGAAATATGTGATGTTTGATGATATCAGATTAGAAGTTGTTACCGCAGTTAGTAATGATGACCAGGAAGTAGAGTCTGTTACCAAGAATAGTATCTCCAACTATCCAAATCCGTTCAACCCTGAAACTACAATTTCCTATAACCTAAGAGAAGCAGGTCAGGTGGAGCTTGATGTCTATAATATGAAAGGACAGAAAGTAACTTCTTTAGTTAATGAACATCAAACAGCTGGTAGTCATGCTATTGTCTGGAATGGTAAAGATGGCAATAATCAGAGCGTTGCTTCAGGTGTTTATCTGTATAAAATAAGAAGTGGGAAGTATAGTTCAACTAAGAAAATGATTCTTATGAAATAACATAATTAATTAATAATTCGTAAGGGCGGAACATTTTCCGCCCTTCTTATTACCTTTTTATTCCCCTAATTTCAACATATTAATTATAATTGTTGACAGAATCAAAAAGTTCTTTATTATTTGAACAAAGATTATTATTAAATATATAGAAAGGGGCTTATGAAGAACATTGTAATGAAACAAGCAATGATGAACAAGGTGCTATATGCTTTAGTACCCTCCATCATTCTCTCAGTTTTTTTATTTGGCTGGCGTTCTCTCGTAGTCATCTTATTCACTAATGCTATAGCTTTCTTGACAGAATATCTGTTTATTCGCAAGAAACCTAATGGCAAAGTGTCGATGGCTGTATTCGTAACAGGAACTCTTTTAGCAATGACGCTGCCACCCACGATTCCCTTATGGATCGCCGGGGTAGGAGCAGTAATAGCTGTGGCATTCGGCAAAATGGTTTTTGGTGGATTTGGAATGAATGTGTTTAACCCTGCAATTGTAGGTAGAACCTTCATCTATGTCTCATTTCCCCAACAGATGACAATTAATTGGATACAACCTTTTACCAAACTTCCCGGTGGTTTTGTCAATTATGTCAATAGCATCGATATGCAAACCTCAGCTACAATTTTAACCTCTTCCAAATTGGGAGAAACAACTAACTACACACTCTGGAATGCCTTCTCCGGCATAATACCCGGCTCCTTAGGCGAAACCTCGGCACTCTTGATTCTGCTTGGGGCAATCTATCTCATCTTCACCAAGACCGCTAAATGGCAGCCTATGGTGGCTACTATAGCTTCACTTTACCTATTCAATGTTATCTTTTACGGCTTTGGCGATGCACTCTACTTTCTTGTAAGTGGCGGAGCTATGTTCGGGATAGTCTATATGGTAACAGATCCGGTGTCGCAAGCTAAGACAAAACCCGGATTGTGGATCTATGGCATCATGATAGGTTTCTTAACCGTCTTTATCAGAAGATATTCTCTCTTTAGTGAAGGATTTATGTTTGCTATTTTGATTGCTAATACCTTTATGCCGATAGTAGAGTTCTATTTAAAACCAAAAAAACAGGGGGCTAAATAGATGAAACCAGATAAGAAACTCTTTAGAGAAACTTCAATTTATCCAATCTTCTTTATGATTGTCATTACCATTCTCTTTGTGGGGGTTCTCTCCTTCTTTTATAATTCCCATAAGGGAAGAATCGATGATAACCTGAAGATTAGCTACTACCGCAATATTCTTGAGATCTTCAATGATAAAGTAGCAGAAGTAGATTTTGCTGCGTTAAGTGATGAAGAAGTTCTGCTTAATGTAGAAAAGTACTTGGTAGAGAATGCTCTTACCACAGAGAAAGACAAAAAAACCTATTATAAAGTAATTGCTGATTTTAATACTATCGGCTACTGCTTTGATATTATGGGAAGTGGATTATGGGGAACCATGCGTGCTGTTGTTGGCTTCGACCCTGATTTAACAACCCTCATAGATTTTAATGTTTATGAACAAGTAGAGACTCCCGGTCTTGGTGGAAGAATTGGCGAACCTGCAGATAAACTCAAACTTAGAGCTGATTTAAAAGGCTCAGCCTTTGTTACAGATGATAAGATAACAGATTATAAGCTTATCTCAGAAGGTGCTACTCCTGCCAAGGGTAATGAGATTAGACAGATTACCGGAGCAACTATTACTAGTAGCAGCTTCTTAAAGATGTTGAATCAGGAGATGGCTATTTTACTTCCACTTGTGCAACAAGAAATGGCTAAAGGAGAGTAAGCATGACTAAAAAACAGATATTTATGAATAGTGCTTTTACAGAAAACTCAATCTGGAAACAAGTGTTGGGAATCTGTTCTTCTTTGGCAGTTACCAACCTGCTTTTAAATAGTTTAGTGATGGGATTAGGTGTAATCTTTGCTATTGGCTTGGCGAGTTTCACTATCTCTTTGATTAGAGATTATACTCCGCGTTCAGTCAGAATGATGGTACAAATCCTAATTATTGCAGCCTATGTTATTGTTGTCGATATCTTTCTCAAAGCCTATTATCCTGCTATCAGTAAGAGTTTAGGACCCTATGTCGGCTTAATTATCACCAACTGTATCTTAATGGGAAGAGCAGAAGCTTTTGCCTCCAAGAACCCTCCTCTTGACTCCTTTTTTGATGGAATAGGAGCAGGTGTGGGATACACTATTGTGTTGTTGCTCATAGCTTTTGTGAGAGAACTCATGGGACAAGGTACGCTCTTTGGCTTCCAAGTTCTGGGAGACTGGTGGGTAAATTGGTCAATCATGGTCATGGCTCCGTCAGCATTCTTCTTGCTTGCTATGCTAATTTGGATTATTAACACAAGATTCTACAAGAAAAAACAATAAGGAGTAGAAAATGGAAATTAGCTCTTGGGTACTATTCTGGGCTTCGATTTTTACCAGTAATATATTACTAACTAACTTTCTGGGAATGTGCTCCTATCTTTCTGTTTCAAGAGAAGTGGAGTCATCTTTCGGACTTGGTACAGCTGTTTTCTTTGTAACTACAGCCACTACCGCGATCAACTGGTTAGTCTATCATTTTATTATTCTGCCAGCGGATATCGTCTATTTACAATACATTATCTTTATTATTGTGATAGCAGCTTTTGTGCAACTTACCGAGATTATTGTCGAACGATTCTCACCTGTTTTATACTACTCCCTCGGCATATTTCTTCCCCTAATTACTGTGAACTGTGCTATTCTGGGTATTAGTTTATTTATGGTTATCAGAAACTACACTTTTATTCAATCTGTAGCTTTTGGTGCCGGTTCAGGATTAGGTTGGTTGTTGGCTATCATGTTGTTAGCAGGAATAAGATCACGCTTGAAAGAGAAGTTTATTCCTACCGGATTGCAAGGTGCGGGTATGAGTTTATTAATTACGGGAATCATGGCATTAGCCTTTATGGGATTTTCCGGCATTGTTAATGTTCAGTAGGGAGAAGCATGGATTATTCAAAAATACTATATGAAATATTGATTCTGACAAGTATAAGTGCTGTTCTTTCATTACTCATTGTCGTGGCTAAAGCAGTTCTACAGAATTATGGCGATTGTGAAATAGATATTAATGGCAAACGCAAAGTAGTTGTAAAAGGCGGAAGTTCTTTGTTAACTTCACTTGCAGATGAGAATATCTTTATTCCCTCAGCATGTGGAGGCAGAGGTACTTGCGGAGCCTGTAAATGTAAAGTAATTGAGGGAGGTGGACCTGTTTTACCTACCGAAAAGCCTTTC
>JBAYZI010000128.1:0-7495 GCA_041672585.1 Cloacimonadales bacterium (SeqCode)
ATGATAAACAGCTTCTGAATTTGATTAATAAAACCTCTTATCGGATTGCTTATAATTCCGAGATAAAAGTCATAGAAAGACCACGCCAGGTGGAGCTCAAGCAAGCTTATCAACAAGCAATCCGTCATTACGGCAAGCTTTCACTCTCCTCTCCCCTCTTTCAAGTAGGGTTTATTTTAATTGTTCTCTATTATCTTTCCGTGCCTGTACTCTCGTTCTGGGATATTAGATTCTTGATTCTCTATCTGCTTAGTAATTTGGTGTTTCATCTCTTAAGTTGTATTAAACATCAAGAGAATCTCAAGCTGGAAGATATCTTCATCAATTTAATCTACCCCTACTACATGCTCTACTTCACTTTGCTGGGAACCTTTTCTGAGGTAAAATGGAAAAAGTAAAGAAGAAAATCGGCTTTGTCCTTAAAATAGCCATCTCTGCAACTATTTTGATCTTTATCTACTCCCAAATAGATGTTAAGCTCTTTGTCGGTAATATCGGTCAACTCTCCTTTCTCACCATTCTAATCCTGATTATTACTTCGCTCATGAAGCATGTTACGCAAGGTCTAAATTGGTACTATGCCCTTAGTATTAACCCCAAATATAAGCCTTCTTGGTTTGAGATAACCAAAAGCTATCTTATTGGTATCTCACTTGGATTTGTTCTGCCCGGTGGTTATGCTACTTATGGGAAGATGTATTTTATTGAGAATTCTAAAAAGGCAACCTTTGTCTCTGTCCTGTTAGAGAAGTTCTTTCAAACATGGGGAAACCTTGTTTATGCTTCTATCGCTGCTATCTTCTTCTTTCCCAACTTTAATCTCTACCTCCGGCTTTCTGTAGCTCTAATAGTAGCCATATCGCCACTGATTCTTCTGCTGATCATCTATTTTATTCCCCGCTTTAAAGTGCATCTACCTATTCTCAAAACTATTTTCCCTAAGATTATTGCCAGTCAATTAATCTATATCCCACTCACCATTATTCAATATTGGCTAATCCTCCGCTCTTTCACAGATATTACTTTTATCCAAAGCTGTATCTCTACTACCCTGATCCTCTCGGCTAATGTGATACCTATTACCTATTCCGGACTGGGCTTGCGTGAATATTTTGCAATTAAAGTTCTTTCACAATATGGGATTACCAATACTGCTGCTGTTACTACTGCCCTGATTATCTTCTTTATGAATAGTGTGCTACCGGCACTGGTTGGGGTGTTTTATATTGTTAGACACAAGAAAACAATTAGCAACTAGTAATTGAATTCTCTAGTGGAATCCCTTGTGGGTATCCTTTTTTTAGCCACTGAAGACACAGAAAACACAGAGAAGAAAGAAGATGAAACCACAGAGAATGACCGATATTGTAGGGTGCGTATTGCATACGCCCTTTTTAACTGGGTTTGCGGGCGACTCGCCCGTATTTTCTTAATTCCCCTCCCCCCAATTATGTAGAGACGCAACATTTTGCGTCTAATTAATCAACGGGATGCAATTAGGCGCGGTGAGGTCTTAAATCCTGAAAGGATTGCATAGTTTAGCCCAGTGGTCTCATTCTGCTTGCAGAATTGACCCTGGGTACATTGCACACATGAACAATAGCCCTGTAAGGGCGTAATATAATCTATCTATTTGTTTGTTTAATGGTTTAGTTATAAATGGAAGGTTAGCAGAGAAAACGAAAGATATTTCGCCATTGCCTGAGTTCCCTACTTACTATAGTGCCAGCTTTGAATGATTTTGTCCGGGTTCTTGTTTTTATTTTGTATAAGTTGCCCCTATTAGATTAATCTAATAGGCTACCATTAATTTTTCGCATATGTTATGTTAAACTAACAATACCCGCTAAGATAGAAAAGAAAATATCTTCATGTTTTTACCTTACCTTCTCCTTGGGACCTTAGAGGGTAGCTCAATGAGTTCTCGCATAATGTACGAGATGGGAGCAAGAAACCTATGGGTAATAAGCAATTGTAAGGAACATAATACATAATACATAGAACACTGATGACGCAGATGAAACAGATTGAAACAGATTAAGATAGATACGGATCCTTTTAACTGGGGCTGCGGGCGACTCGCCCGTATTCATTCACCTACGAAGGAGGGTAATATCAATCTCTTGCTTGCTGCAAGATTTGTCTATATCCCTTTGCAAGAGATAGATTTAATACGGACGAGCCGTCCGCAATCCCAGTTAAAGTCGCCAGTAAAGACCTCACTCCGTCAGTGAAATACACTGCCATCCACCTTCGCTAAAGCTTCGGAGGATAGACTCCCTCCCCATATTCTTGCTACGCAGTAGAGTAGAGGCAGAGACAAATCCCTGCCCCCCCTCGTCAAACCGTGCGTGCGGTTTTCCCGCACACGGCTTACCGACATAGTTCGTTTAAAGCTTTCACAGGTTCATCAAGTCGTAAAAGGCGTTATATTATACATCTTGTACTTTTGTATTAATACTTTATAAGCATTACGGCGATAAAGCTTACTTTTACGCTGACTCTTTCGTTGATAAAATAGATATAACTTATTCATGAGATAATAACTGATACTTCCTTTAGCCTGATTAGGATAACTTACTCCTTTTATAGTAAAGTAGTTAGACCACCCTCTAAGTACCAAGCTTAAATCTGCGGCTACTTTCCACCTGTTTTTATGAACATTAAATCTAAGGTAAGTTCTAATTTTATCCCTAATTTTTGATACTGACTTTTTGCTTGGAACTATATTCAGATATTTATGGCTTCCACCAAATAAATCTTTATCATATCTAAAAGTAAACCCCAAAAAATCGAAAGATTCCGTAATTGAATCTATCAAACTAGTTTTCTCTGCATTAAGGGACAATCCCATTCTGTCCAATATCTTTTTCAGATACTCTAAACAGTGCTGGGGTATTTTACTTCCCATTAGAATAAAGTCATCAGCGTATCTGACCATTTTTATTCCATATCTTTGAAAGTAGCCATTTGCTCTATTTACAGCTTTATCTACTACATTTAGATAGATATTAGCAAGTAATGGAGATATGACACCTCCTTGCGGAGTTCCTTTCTTAGTTTTATGGAGTTTATTATTTTCGTCATAATACGGCGTTTTTAACCACTGTCTCAATAGCTTCAGTATTCTCTTGTCTGTTATTCTTTTCTCTACCATAATCATAAGTTTATCGTGAGGTATGTTATCAAAAAAACCTGATAAATCCGCGTCATATACTTGTCTATACCCTTTTTTAAGATTAGATTTTATCTCTGTTATTGCATTTTTGGCTGACCG
The DNA here is from genome assembly GCA_041672585.1 of Cloacimonadales bacterium (SeqCode). Classification (GTDB taxonomy): domain Bacteria; phylum Cloacimonadota; class Cloacimonadia; order Cloacimonadales; family JAFGVF01; genus JAEKNW01. The sequence continues at coordinate 3,278 of JBAYZI010000128.1, forward strand.
CCTTGGACGAAATCCATATGAACAGTCTTCAAAATCGGCTTCGAATATCGGCTCTATAACCATTTTGCAACACATCTGAACTACTCTGTCTTTTATATTAGGTATTCCAAGAGGACGCAATTTGCCATTAGCTTTTGGAATATAAACTCTCTGAATAGGCTGTGCTTTATATGTTTCGGTTTGTAGTTCCTCCTGTATCGTTAAAAGAAAATCGGTTACACCTATTTTCTCTTCAATATCAGAGATACTAATTCCATCATGCCCAGCTGAGCCTTTGTTCGCCTTGACTCTACGCCAAGCCTCCTGAAGGAAATAGCCTAAATAGAGTTTATCATACAATACATAAAACTTAAAATCCTTTTCCCGTTTGGCTTTTAAATATATTTTACGTTGAAATAAACGAACTTTGTCATCCGGAGTTTTCTCCGACTTTTCTTTGTTTGTTAGACTTTCATCAATCACAATATCCATCCTTTCTTGTAAATTTCTATGAAGTAATGCCCCTTCGCTACGAATGAGTTATGTTGTCTCATTCATCATCACTACTATTGGCATCTCCGACTGCCTTTATAACTGAATTTCATTTCGGTTCAACCCTTATAGAAATCCATTTATGATAGCCAGTCATTATTATAAAGGCTCTCTTACGTTCATCATACAACATTTTGTAAACACGCCGTCATTCATAACTCCGACAATTTCTGGTAGTGCATATTTCCGTTTCTTCCTATCAGATTACAGGTTTCATCATCCCCTAGAGACTGACCAATTGTAATAGTCTAACGGAGCTAACATGTTCGCTTTCGCTACAGCTTACTTACTGATTCAAAGAGCTTCGACCACTTCATTACTGAAGCACCCGTCTTTTTCACTTCCTGCTGAACGGTAATTGGCAGGACTGGACTTTCACCAGCTAGTTGTACAACGCCTCGTAACGCACAGGGGTAGGGGACTTTTAGAAGACCACACCCCGCCGAAATTCGGCACCCCTCTCCAGAGATTCGCTTTGCGAATGAAGAGGGGAATTAAAAGACTCCGTATTAGTCTTAACCTTTCTACTTCTTTCTTCTCTGTGCCTCGGTGTCTCTGCCTGGGAGAACGTATTTTTTAAAGAAGCCCCCTGGTAAAGTCCTTCTTTCTTACAATTGCTAATTGCTAAATCCTCTGCAACAGCACATAACTCTCAATATGATAAGTATTCGGGAACATATCAAACGGGATAATCTTAGATATGGTAAACCCTGCCTTAATAAAATCTTGAATATCGCGTTTCTGAGTAGTAGGATTACAGCTTAAATAAATTATCTGTTGGAGGTTACTTGTAGCAATAAGTTCCCTTATTTTAGGTTCTAATCCTTTGCGGGGAGGATCAAAAACAATAGAGGTAATCTGATGTTTATGAATAAGCCCAGCGAACACCTCTTCTAATTTAGCATTAATCACGGTTATATTAGAGCTTTTATTTAGGGTAATGTTGAATTTGGCATCATCAGTTGCCCACTTATTGCTTTCCACCGAGATGACCTGTTTAACACTATCTGCAACATATATTCCAATAGTACTTACGCCACTATAAGCATCCAGAACAACGCTTTGGGGAGCGATATCGGCTTTGATTTGTTCATAGATTAGCTCTGCCATTTCGCGATTAATTTGGAAGAAAGATTGGTAGTGAAGTTTATACTGTTTGTTCTTAATAGTATCAAGGAAATAGGGTTCACCAAACAGAAGCTTGTCTGTTTCGCCCATAATTCTATTAGAATCTGCTTTGTTAATATTCTGAATCACAGAGATAATATTCGGGAATTTGTCTGTTAATCTTTGCACTAAAGTTTTAGTAAAAGCTAACTTACTCTTGTTTGTAACAATAATCACCATTACTTGATTTTGGGAGTTGAGTCTAAATCCGAGATGTCTGATATTCCCTTTCTTAGTTCTTTCCTCATAAACCTCTTCTTTAACCTCATTAAAATGATCACATATTTCTTGAGCAATGGCTAAGATTTGGGGTGAAATAAGCAGGCAATCAGATGCTGAAATAACGGTATGGGAAAGATTTTTAAACATCCCAAAGGCAATCTTATCAGCTACTTTATGAACAGGAAAGAATACTTTATTTCGGTATGAATAATGCTTGGGAGAAGGTTGAGTTGGTGAAATAAGCTGAGTATAATCAGGAAAGATATCTTCTAAGACTTGTCGTTTTAAATCACACTGCTCAGGGTAAGCCAAATCTAACATATTACAGCCACCACATTGAGTAAAGACAGGGCAGGTTACAGGGATTCGTTTAATCTTACTTTCATTTAAATTCACTGGCAGAGCTTTGTAATAATCTTTCTTTTCGGAGATTACTTCTACATCGACAATATCGCCGGGGTAAGAGAAGGGGACAAACACTTTTTTCCCCTGATAGGTACCTAAGCCGAAACCCTTGAAGATAATCTTATCAATCAGGACATTCTTTAAAATCATAGTTTGCCAAAAATAGACATGAACCGCAGACGCCAGACCATCCCGATCGCTTCCCAAACAATGCGTTTAGACATCTTGGATTGTCCATCGCGTCTTTCATAAAAGACAATTGGGATCTCTTTGACTCTTAGACCTTTCTTATAAACACGGTAATTCATCTCCACTTGGAAAGAGTAGCCATCTGACATAATCTCATTGAAGTTTATGGTTTCGAGAACTGTTCTTCTGAAGCATTTGAACCCACCTGTCGGATCATCTACTTTCATGCCGGTGATGATTTTGACATAAAAGGAAGCAAAATAGCTGAGAATCAATCTTGACATTGGCCAGTTTACTACATTCACACCTTGCACATATCTTGAACCGATGACTAAATCATTATGTTCTATTGCTTTTAGAAGTCGGGGAACATCATTAGGGTTGTGGGAGAAATCGGCATCCATTTCAATAACAAAATCGTATTCATGGGTAATGGCATACTTGAATCCGGCTACATAAGCAGAACCCAAACCCATTTTGCCTTGACGTTGGATAATATGCACTTTAGGGTTCTTTTGCATAATTTCAAGAACTTTATCACCGGTTCCGTCAGGTGAATTATCATCAACAATTAACATCTCTATGGATTCATGTTGAGGTAGCACTTTCTCAATGATTCTCTCTATGTTATCTATTTCATTGTAAGTTGGAATAATGACTAAACTTTTCACTATTTTCCTCTACTTTTTATCTATTTATCAAGGTTATTATCTAATTTTTGGGAATCTGGGATATCCCTGAACTTCTTAGCAGGGCTTCCTGCATAAATTCCTGCTTCTAAAATATCTTTAGTTACTAAACTGCCAGCTGCAATAGTTGCATCTCTACCAAGAGTCTTACCCGGAAGAATAGTTACATTCACACCAACACGACAACCTGTCTTTAAAGTAACACCTTTGAAGTGGTTGAATCTCTCTTTATCGCGAGCCATATAATTATCATTACTGGTTGCCACACAAGGAGCTACAAAACAATAATCTTCTATTTTGGAATAGGCTGTAATATAAACATTGGTTTCAAACTTGTTGCGATCACCAATAGTAGTAAAGTTCTCTATGGTAACATTGCGTCCAATAATATTCAAATCACCAATCGTTACATTTTCTCTGATAGTAGCTAAATCTGCGATTAAATTGTTGCTGCCAATCTTAGTTTGCACATAGATTACAACATTAGCTCCGATTTGACACATCTCCCCTATCTCTGTAGGTTCCATATTCTCTTTTACTTTGAAAATACTGCGGGGAGAAGAGAGAGGGCCTTTGCCGATAATCACATTATCATCAATACGAACAAGCTTTCCAATCTTGGAACCAGGATAAATAACTACATTATTAGCAATTTGGCAACCGTCACCAATTACCACATTATCCATAATAACGACATTAAATCCTATTTTGACATCTTTTCCTAAGTGTGCTGATTCAGCAATATGTTGATTCATAGTTTATCCTCTAACTGTTTTTTATGATGTTTTAACAAAATATCATTTTGTATTTTCTTGGCAAGCAATATTTCCAGCTACGCTCTATTTTATTAATTTAGAGATCTCTTTAAACTTAGGGTGTTTGGCACTCTTCATAAGTTCAAACAGAATCATCTCTGTAGTTACTATTTCAATTCCCAAGCTCTCTAAACGAGTTAAAGCATAAAGCTTATTATCTACATATCTGGAAGAGACAGCATCGGCGACTATTCCAACAT
>JBAYZI010000129.1:0-7432 GCA_041672585.1 Cloacimonadales bacterium (SeqCode)
CATTTAATCGATGAAGCTGTGCGTAATATCAAAAACATCGGAGCTGGTCATACCTTTATGATTGTGCTAGGAAACGCTTTCCCCATTAATGTCTTACCGGCTATCAAAGATTGTCGTGAAGTGGTTAATATTTTCTGTGCTACAGCCAATGCGGTAGAAGTGATTATTGCTCAAACAGAGCAGGGAAGAGGTATTTTAGGAGTCATAGACGGATCTTCTCCTAAGGGAATTGAATTGGACTCAGACATCACTCACAGAAAAAAATTCCTCCAAGATATTGGTTATAAAAGATAATTGATGCGACTGTTTTTTGGTTTTGAGCTACCTGACCCCATTAAAGAATTAGCAGAATCAGCAATTTTGTATCTGAAAAGCTACATTCCCACTAGCGTAAAGTGGGTTGAAACTGAAAGTCTGCATATAACTTTTCAGTTTGTGGGAGAGGTTAAACCAACTGATTTAGCAGACATTGAAGAAGCATTCGTAACTTGCATAAGAGATTGTCCGGCACAAACATTTACGCTTCAACATGTGTCATGCTATCCTCTTCGTGACCACAAAGTAATCTGGATCAGTCTGGCTCACAATGACAAAGCTCTGAATAAAAGCGTTAAATGCTTTCAAAATAAGCTTCAACAACTTGGCTACAAGACGGATAATAAAGACTTTACTGCCCACATAACTCTGGGCAGGATAAAAGCTAATCTAATGATTCCCCAGATTGATTTTATGCTTAAAACTGAAATTGAACAACAAGAATTTACCATAGATGAATTAACCCTTTTTGAGAGTAATCTTACTAAAAAGGGAGCTGTATATAGAATCTTACAAACTTATAACTTAAAGGAATAAAAGGAAACACGATGGTTGATAAATTAAAAGATACTGCTTTAAAAACTGCCTTAAAGCAACTGGAAAAAAAATATGGTGTGGGTGCAATTATGCGACTTGGTGATAAACCTAAATTAGCTGTTGAAGTGATCCCTACCGGTGCTTTGAACTTAGATGTTGCACTCGGAATAGGTGGTATTCCCCGCGGTAGAATTACTGAAATTTATGGTGCTGAAGCTTCCGGAAAAACTACTATTGCCTTGCATATTGTGGCAGAAGCTCAGAAATTAGACGGAGAAGTAGCCTTTATTGATGCAGAACATGCTTTAGACCCTGTTTATGCTAAAAGACTTGGTGTAGATACAGATAGACTTCTTCTTTCTCAGCCGGATGGTGGAGAACAAGCACTCGAAATCGTAGAGCATTTATGCCGCAGTAATGCCATAGATTTAATCGTGGTGGATTCAGTGGCAGCCTTAGTTCCCAGACAAGAAATAGAGGGAGGCATGGGTGATACTCATGTCGGCTTACAAGCTCGTTTGATGTCTCAAGCCTTAAGAAAACTTACAGCCATTGTTTCAAAATCAAACACTGCAGTGATCTTTATTAACCAGACTCGGATGAAAATAGGAGTTCCTCCTTATGTTAATCCTGAAACTACTACTGGTGGTGTTGCTCTTAAATTTTACTCTTCCGTAAGATTAGAAGTTCGTTCTGTTGGATCTATTAAGAGTCCATCAGGCGAAGGTGAGATTATGGGAGCAAAAACCAGAGTTAAAATTGTAAAGAATAAATTTGCTCCACCTTTCAAGAAAGTTGAATTCCCAATAATCTTTGGTCTTGGTATTTCTGCCCAAGATATCTTATTAGATCTTGCGGTTGAGAATGAGGTTGTGAAGAAAGCTGGTTCATGGTTCTCCTACGGCGAAATCAGATTAGGTCAGGGAAGTGAAAAGACTAAAGACTTCTTAAATGAAAATCCGGAAGTTAAAGAAGAGATTAAACAAAAGTTATTGGCTATTGTCTCACCTGCTAATTTTGATGATAGCGGTGATGAAGATGAAGTTTTAGAAGAGAATATTGAAGATACAACTGAAGAATAAATTTAACTCTAAATATCTTTATGAAGTTTATTTAGATGAAAGAATTTGGGGAGTTTTACCTTTAAAACTCCTCAAACCTTTTTCTCAAAAATCAGAAATTGAGAATGATGAGTTCAAAGAATTAAGAGCTATTCTCTATAGTTACTCACGCGATAAGTTGCTTAATTATCTAACTCAACAAGAGCATTCTGAACAAGAATCGCGCAACTATCTCAAAAAGCATAAGTTTCATAGCTCCATAATTGATGAAATAATAGAGTTATGTCTGGATAGAAAATATATCTCTGATGCCAGATTAGCAGAACTCTATGTCAGATCTCTAATCGAACTCAATAAAAGCAGAATTGAGATTTCGTTCAAACTAAAAGGAAAAGGGGTCAGCTCGGCACTTGTTGAATATGAAATAGAACGGCAATATGGCAAAGAAACCAATGAAGAGGTTATTCAAGAGAATATTGATAAAGCTGTTAAAATATATACTGGACGCCAGGTTAAAGATGTTTACAGTAAATGCTGTTCCTATCTTATGCGAAAGGGATTTTTTTACTCTGATTTCTCAGAACAGCTTAAACATAAAATAAACTACAATGATGATGACTTCGACTAATCTTTTCATCTACTAATTAATACTTATACTATTACCTATCTTATTCTCTATCATTTAGTTAAGTTTCCCTAAAATATACCTTCACCCCCTTATGCTCTCCTTGGAATCTTGGTTCGTAACACGATATTTTTACGAATACAGAACCGTTTACTAGTGAGAGTCCTACCCAAGAGCTGTTAATTCAGCACTAATATTTTGTATTTTAAGCCTGACTTATTGCTATCCATAAGGTTAGGATTTGACCTTTCAAAATAGTGAGTTAAGTTGTTATTGTGTGATTTAGATATATGTAATAATGTGTTTTTTCAAAAGTAATTTACTAATAAGGGAGTGTTATCCTGCTTTAGTTTATTTCAATCCTAATTAAGCTCCTGTAACAGGGAGCTTTTTCTATTGAAGAAGAGTTTTATCCACAAATATTGAAACGAAAGAGTTTTGTCCGCAAATTACACAGCTTGGCACTGATAACACTGAAAACACAGATAAGACTAAAGTTGTTCACTAAGCTCAAGAACGTAGGGTATTAATTCCCCTCATGCGGAAGGGTGGCAGTGTATTTCACTGACGGGGTGGTCTCTTCTTCTTTATAGACTTTAAAATCACTCATTCACACAATTTTCCTTTATACGAGTCTGAAGAGAAAATATTAAACCTTGACAATTTTATATAAAAAAGAGATAGTAGTATTTAGTTTAACAGTAGGATAAAAGCTAATGAATGCTATAATAGAAATAGGAACTAACTCCCTGAAATTCCTTGTAGTTAAGTTGGGTGCAGAATTAGAAGTAGTCATAGATGAAACTTTGATAACACGCTTAGGTGAAGGATACGTGCAGGCTCAATTAATTAGTGAGCATGCTTTTCAGAGGAACTTAAACGAGATTGAGAAGTGTATAAGCAGAGCTAAGAAACTAGGCTGTGCTAATATTAACATCTATGGTACGATGATTTTCAGAAGAGCTAATAATGGGAAAGAGATAGTTCAAAGAATCAAAGCTGAAACCGGATTAAGTGTGGAAATATTATCTGGTGAAGAAGAAGCCGAATATTCATATCTGGCAGCCATAAAAACATTAGGTTTATCCAATAAGAACATCTTAGTCATTGATACCGGTGGAGGCTCTACAGAGTTCATCTTTGGTAGTGGCGAGATGATTAATTACGCAAAATCAATAGATGTTGGTGCTGTTACCTTAACAGATAAGTTTAATTTAGTTGATCAAGTAGAAAACTCAGTGCTAGAGCAATGTCATAAATACTTAGCAAGTGAATTGAACCAAATAAACTACCGAAATCACTTAGATATGATAATAGGAATAGGCGGAACAGTTACCACTATTTCAGCTATTATCCAGAATTTAGTTCCTTATGAAGCTAATAAGGTGCAGGGTTCAATTATCAACTTAGAAGATGTAACAAAACTTCAAAACAGTCTGGCAAGTAAAAACTTAACAGAGAAACAAAATATTAGTGGCTTATCACCTAAAAGAGCAGATATTATCTTGGGTGGAGTGATCATAATTAAGTCGATATTAGAACATCACGGAGCAAACAAAATGATAGTTTGCGATCGTGGATTACGCTATGGACTTGCTTTAAAAAATTGGAGGAAAAAATGAGTTCTTTCTTTTCATCTAAATCGAGTGATTTACAGAATTTAATCAATAAGTATATTGATGTAATTGAGAAGTGTAGCTTAGTTTTTAAAGAAGGATTTAAATGTTATATTAATTGGCAGGAAGAGAGATTCACCAATTATTACAAAGACATGATTGCTTTAGAAAACAGAGCTGATGAGCTTAGACATGACATTAAATTCAAACTCTATTCCTACATGTTGATCCCCGAATCACGCGGAGATGTGCTGGGAATTATCGAAACATTGGACGATGTTGTTGATGTTTGTAAGAAAGTTATGGAACAATTATCTATCGAGAAACCGGATATTCCCGAAAACCTGCGTCCTGGTTATTTAGAGTTATCAGAGTTATCTTCCAAAACCATTTTAGAACTAGTGAAGGCTACAAGAGCTTTCTTTACCGAAATCAAATTAGTAGAGAATTATATTAATAAAGTTCACTTTTATGAACACGAAGCTGATAAATTGGAAGAGAGTTTGAAACGCAAAATCTTTGAACATCGCGATATTGCTTATTTATCAGTGAAGATGCATTTACGCTATTTTGTCGAAAAGATAGTGCTTCCCTCAGATATGGCAGAATCAGTAGCTGAGAGATTGTCTGTTTATGCAATTAAGAGGAGATTGTAATTAGCTTATGATTCGGTCATTAATCTTTTTATCAAGCGGTGCATTCTTAGGCTGGTCATTAGGTGCTAACCACGCTGGGATCTTTTGGGGTACTGCGATTGGCACAAAAATGGTCAAGTTTAGGACTGCTGCAATTCTTTGTAGTATCTTCGTAATACTCGGATCTGTTATCGGAGGTGGCGGGGTAAGTTCTACGCTAAGTCAATTAGGAACGATTGAACATCTGGCGGCAGCTTTTACTGTTGCTTTGGCTGCAGCTGTAACAACCTACTCTATGAGCAAGGCAGGAATACCAATCTCTACGAGCCAGGCTGTTGTTGGTTCTATTATAGGTTGGAATATTTACTCCGGTTTTGGTGTAGATTACTTGGTCTTGACAAAGATTGCTTCCACTTGGGTAGTTTCACCGGTGTTGACAGGTGCTATTACTTACGGTCTGTTTAAGGTTGTTCAGCACTTTATCAATAAGTCTAAGGTTCACATGATTACGCTTGATACTTGGACGCGTTATGGGCTAGTAATTGTGGGTATCTTTGGTTCGTATGCCTTAGGTGCCAATAATATTGGTAATGTCATGGGCGTTTTCGTAGAAGCAAACCCTTTTAAAGAGATTGAACTACTAAACATCCTGGTTATAGATCCAACCAAAGTATTGTTCTTTGTAGGTGGTTTGGCTATTGCTGTAGGCGTTGCTACTTTTTCCAAAAAAGTCATAAACACAATTGGTAATAACCTTTATAAATTCTCTCCGATTACAGCCTTAATAGTAGTATTGTCTGTATCAATAACCATGTTCCTATTCTCTTCTTCAAGTTTGCATGATTTTTTAAATAGTATAGGTTTACCTGCCCTTCCTTTAGTGCCGATTTCTGCTTCGCAAGCTATAGTTGGTGGGATAATTGGGTTGGGGTTAGCCAGAAAAAATGTTGATATTAATTATAATGAACTGGGCAAGATTGTTATTGGTTGGATAGTTACTCCTATTTCTGCATTTCTAATCTGTTATATATCTCTCTACTTTATGGAGAATGTATTTTTACAGGTGGTTAATTAGGTTTGTGAAGCTTGCCTTTTAGTCTGGTAATTCTCTTCTCAACCTCGGCAATAAGAGTAGTATTAAATTCACTCTCTTCATGAAGCATCATGTAAGCTTTTCTGGCATAATAAAAGGCGTTATTCAAATCTTTAAACCTATGTTCATACAACATTGCCAACTCAATGCAAACTGTCGGGGATTTAGCTTCTAAAAGAATTAAATAATCAATAGCCTGTTTATAATCTTTTCTCTTTTTTAATAATTGCGCAAGAAGAAGTAAGCTTTGTTCAGTGATGTTGCCATGACTAATTAAAGACTCTAGAAGATGAAACGAAGTAGCTTCTTCCCCAATATCAACCAACATTTTAGCTAAACTATACCCATCTATTTTGAATTCAGCCAAGTAATTTATATTGGTAAAATCCAAGTTCCAACACAACTCCAAAATCTTAATTAATGAATACAAATCCTGAGCATTATGATAAAAGACATGGGAGATCTCTTCAGAATCACCGGTAGTTAAGAAGTCGAAATAGGCTTTGGGGATTAATTCACCCGGCAGATCATTAGAATAATCTCTGGTGAAGTCTAACACAAGGGTCTCTATATTTTGTAGTTTACATCCGGGTAGGGCAGCTTTCCAGAAACGGCGCGAGAGATGAAGCAGATCTAAGAAGTCTAAGTCTCTAATAGAATATTCACTTTTATGGTATTTGAATCTATTATCTAAGAGCGGAATATCATAGCATTTCCCATTATAACTAACTAATATTTTAAAGCCTGAAAGTAGCTCCGCTATAAGTTTCATCAGCAAGGTCTCATGTTCGGGAGATTCTATAAAGTATTGTCTGAGATGCCAGTTCCCATTTTGGAAGAAGCAGACTCCTGTGAGAAAGGCATAAGTACTTGCACCTCTATCCAGTCCGGTTGTTTCAGTATCTAAGAAGATAATCTCTTCTGCTATACCCTGATTAAAGATTCTGGCATATTTGTAGAGCCAAGTAGGGATTTTAGGTGAGTTCGTAGTGAGGTTTGGTTCAGTATGAGAGCTTACTATTTCTTCATGAATAAAGACACGCAGAGATTCAGCTTCAACATAATAACCCTCTATAAAAGTATCAATTGGTTGAATATTCTCGATTATTCTTGGTGAATCTTCTTCTAAATCATCAAGGAAAAGTTTTAAATCAGACATGCTAAGCTTCTCCAACTATGTGTTTTAAGAATTCAAGTACACTCTCTTTAGCACCGTAGCCATTCTCCGCCACAGGTCCTGTACAAGATGGACAACCATCGCTACACTGACAATCTTTGATTTGGATATAGCACAATTGCAGCACTTCTTGCAGATTAGTAAAAAGCTTTTTGGAAAGACCTATCCCGCCCCGAAAGTGATCATAAATAACAATAGCTCCTTTGCCATCATCCAGCATAGAATCCTGAGCAAAACTTACTTGAATATCGCTTTCTGCACACATCAAATAAAGAGGAGCAAGATTACGCATAATGTAGGCAATACCAGACATTGTGCTCTGGATTTTAACAGGTAATTCTGCATTTCTATGACACTGACGACACAGGGTGAT
>JBAYZI010000130.1:0-7430 GCA_041672585.1 Cloacimonadales bacterium (SeqCode)
TCCCCTAGCTGAAGGTGCTTATAGTGGTAGCTTTACAATTACTTCTAATGATCCTCTTCACATTACAACAACAGTTACTACAACTGCCAATATTCTTCCTGCTCTACCGGAAGGACTCGTTATAATAGGTGATGGAGCCTTAACAAATCAAGGTTTACCTTTTGAACCATGGTATAAACATTCATATTCACAAAGTATCTATACTGCCGGCGAAATTGGTCTTTCTGACCAACGAGTTGAAAAGATCAGTTGGCATTATAACGGCAACTCAGCTTGGGGGCCGGATGTGTTTAAAGTTTATATGGGTTTAACATCTGAGACAACTTTTGCTAATAACACAAGCTGGGTAAGTAATGATGATATGATGGAAGTTTATGATGGCACTATTACTGTACCAAGTACAGATGGACTTGTCGAAATTATACTTGACATTCCGTTTAACTATAGTGCTTCCCAGAACTTGGTAGTTGGTGTTTTCCACACTGCTGATCCATATCACACTTCAAGTGATGAGTTTTACTGCACACAAACCACAGGTACAAGAAGTATTCTCTATTATGGTGATTCAATAATCCCAGACCCTGCTTCTCCACCTACTGCTAACTACATGAGAAGTGCCTATCCTAATGTGCACTTGCAATTTGGCCCGGTTCCTGATGCTCCGGATTTAACAGTTTATCCGCATAACACAACTTATGAAATGGTTCCTGTTAATGGTTCTTCTATGGAGAAGACTTTCACTATGAGATCAATTGGTTTACAGGATATAACTATCCCGTCTGCTCCTACTTTTGGAGGAACTAATGCTGATCAATTCTCTATTACTACAGATAATAACACTTATCCGATAGTTCTACCTTTAGGTGAATTGGCAACAATCGGTGTAACCTTCTCTCCAACCTCTGAAGGTACAAAAAGTGCAACTTTAATAGTAACCGGTGGGGGAGACCGTCGTGAAACCTATACTGTTAACCTAAATGGTTATGCTTATGCTGATGATGGTAATGACCAACCAACCGGTGCAACTGTGTTAACACTTCCTGTGGAAGGTGATACATACGCTATTATGCCAATAGGTGATGTAGATTGGTACAAAATCCCGGCTATGGGTATTGGTGATACTTTAATGGCTCATACTACTATGGCTGGTGGCTCTAATATCAACACTAAGCTTTGGCTTTATGGTCCTGCAACCGACCCTGCCGATATCGCAGGTACTGCTTTTGTTACTAGTGGTACTAACATTACTCATGTCTTACCGGCAAGTGGAAACTACTATTTAAGAGTAGCTCAAACTAATGTTAACCCAAGCAGATCAAATCCTCACACCAGAAAGAACTTTAACGGTGAAACAGAAAGAGACCTTAGAGATGATACAGGTCTTTATAACCTCTTTGTCAGTGCAAATTATAATTATGATTATAATGCTCCTGTTAACTTCGAAGCTTCAAATCAATCTGGCTTTGTAGAGTTAACTTGGGAAGAACCTGATTATGAAAGATACCTTATCGGTTATAATGTTTATAGAGATGGTTCTGTAATTACACCAACTATGATTCCAATTGGAACTAACACTTATAACGATGCAGAAGTAGTGGTTGGTGTAGAATACACCTACTATGCTGTTGGTATGTATGAAGATCCTAACGGTTTCTCCTTACCTTCAAACAGTATAACACTTACTTACTTCAACTCCGGTGAACCTCTTTGGGGTGATGATTTTGAAGATCATCGCGACTTCATTTTAGATATGCCAAACTGGATTCAATATGATGTTGATGGTGGTGATACTTATGGTATTAGTAATGTTGAGTTTGAAAATGCAGGCGCACCAATGTCCTATATAGTGTTCAATCCTGCAGCTACAACTCCTCCAATTACAGATATGATTCCACAAAGTGGTAATAAATTCATAGCCTCATTTGCCTCTTCAGAAGGAGAAAACAATGACTGGATTATTACTCCTCGCGTGGTTATTGGTTCAACAACTGTAGTTTCTTTCTATGCAAGAAGTTATACCAGTGATTATGGCTTAGAGAAGTTCAAAGTTAAAATGTCTCTTGGTGGAGATCAAGTGGAAAACTTCACTTACACCTTACACCAAGGTCAGACTCACTTAGAAGCTCCGACTGAATGGACTCCTTTCCATTTCAATGTTAGTCAATTAGCCGGTAATACAGCAAGATTTGCTATTCAGTGCATTAGTACTGATGCGTTTATCTTAATGATTGATAACTTCAGAATTGACTCCACCGATGATGGTAGCGATAATGATGATGTAGTAATTGTTCCACAAGTTAATGCTTTAAGTCAAAACTATCCTAATCCTTTCAACCCTGAAACTTCAATTAGTTTCAGTATGCAAGATGCAGGAAAAGTTAGCTTAGATATCTACAATATTAAGGGGCAGAAAGTGAAAACTCTGCTTAATGATCATAGAGAAGCAGGAACACATAATATCGTTTGGAACGGTACTGATGATAATAACAAGAATGTCTCTTCCGGAATCTATTTCTACCGCATGAAAAATGGTAAATTTAGCTCTACCAAGAAGATGATACTCATGAAGTAACTTCATTAATTAATAATTAATAATTGAATATAAAAAGCCTCGGGTTAAGCTCGGGGCTTTTTTCATTGTTTAATTTTTACTGAGTGATTTTGCTGATTAGTAAAAGTCAACTTATGTGAAAATAGAAGTCTATAAAACATTGAAAATTAATAACTTGGCATTATTAAGTTTTATAATATAAAATAATAATAATATTACTTGCCAAGAAATATTAAAAACTATAAATTTGTAATTGAATGATAAAGAAACGAACTTCACCGTTCAAATGCCACAAATTTTAACTTCTTTAACATATTGTAATGTAAGCGCAACCCACAATTAAGGAAAATTATTAAAAAAGGAGTGACTATGCGAAAGAAAATACTTTTCGTGTCCATTTTAATGTTGTTAATAGCATCAATAAGTGCTATTTATGTAGAAGTAGGCTCAGGAACTGCAACCACTAACTATATTCCGGCATACGGATTTTACAGCTATGGCTGGTCGAGAACAATTTATCTTCAATCAGAGTTAATTAACGAAATGGAGATTACTGCCATTAGTTATGATGTGAATAATGCACCTAACAACTTTAACTTAAATAACCAATCATACTATATGAGGCATACAACTGATTCTAGCATAGCTTCTACAGATTATGTTGACCCTGCCACAGATACTTCGTTTGAATTAGTCTTTTCAGGTAGTATCACCTACGATGGAAGTGGCTGGCATCAGCTTCTCTTAGACACAGCTTTTGATTATAATGGAACTGATAATTTAGAAATAGCAGTTATCAACAATATGGGCTCCTGGAATTCACCTTATCCTGTTTTTAAAGGAACAAACGAAACTCCGGAGAGAGCAGTTTATCAATACGCAGACGGTACTTTCCCTACTGGAACAGGTTATTATTCTGGAGTCTTTCCCAATGCTCGTTTCTATTTTACAGCTGAAGGCGAGCCAAGTATGGCAACTCTAACTACTCCTTCCAACAACTCTTTTAATGTGCAAGCTCCGATGGAATTAGCTTGGACTAATGGAGCAGATACAGATTGGGTGAAGGTTTATCTTAGTGATGACATACAGCAAGTGAGTGGGATGAATCCTGCTGCACTTCTAGCTGATAATTACATTCAAGAGAGCTATACCGTTGCTGAGTTAACTTCATTAACAAACTACTACTGGAGAATAGTTTCCGCTAATGAAGCTACCGATTTTTTAGTCCCTTCTGCAGTGTGGAAATTTACTACCGCTGCTGCTGATGGTTCAATTGTCATTGGTAATGGAACTGAAATAAATACAAGCTTACCTATGGAACCCTATTGGGGTTATACAATCTCTCAATCAATCTATGAACAAGAGTGGATAGATGTAGATGATCAGGTAATTCAGCAAGTTTCTTATTACTATAATGGTAACAGTTCTTGGACTGAAGATGTTAAGGTTTACCTTGCCCATACTACTTTAAGCTCTTTTACAACTACTGGCTCTTGGGTTCCGGCTGATGAATTGTTGTTGGTCTATGATGGTCCAATGTCAGTACCTTCAGAAGAAGGTTGGGTTACCATAAATTTATCAGCACCGTTTGTCTATAACAACACTGATAATTTACTAGTTGCTTTCTCTTGTCATACGCCGGGCTACCACTCCTCTTCTGATGAGTTTTTTGGCACTACCACAACAGAACAAAATAGTATTGTTTACTACTCTGATTCTATTAATAGTAATTTTGTTTCACCTAGCCCGGGAACCTTAAAAAGTATAATCCCTAATATTTTATTAACAATGGTCGATATTCCTACAGGAGCATCAATTGTTGTTCCTCAAACTTCCTTAGATTATGGCGATATTTACTTGAATAGAACAGGTGTAGTTGAGTTAACTATATCGAATTGGGGTGTTGAAGATTTAGAGGTTGATTTCACTTCAGCCGGAACTGAATTAACTTTCACTCCTGCTGATTTAACAATCACATCTTCGAGCACTGCTATTGTTACAGTTGAACTAGACCCTTTAGTTGAAGGTGTTTACAGCGGAAGTTTTATCATAAATTCTAATGATCCTGAACATCCAGCTATAACAATTCATACAACCGCTTTTATTCTACCTGCACTGCCGGAAGGTGTTGCTATGATTGGTACCGGCAACTTAACAAATCAAGGCTTACCGTTTGAACCATTCTATAGACACTCATATTCTCAAAGTATCTATTATGGTAACGAGATAGGAATCACTAATCAACAGCTTGAAACAATTAGTTGGCATTACAATGGTAATTCAGCTTGGGGTCCGGATGAATTTAAAATTTATATGGGCTTAACAACTGAAACCCAGTTTAGTGGCAATACAGGCTGGATAAGTGCTGATGACATGATGGAAGTTTTTGATGGTACTATCTCTGTGCCAAGTACTGCTGGATTAGTAGAAATTGTTCTTGATACTCCTTTTAACTACAATAGTTCTCAGAATCTTGTAGTTGGTGTTTTCTACTCTAATGCATCATATCACTCTTCATCTGATGAATTCTACTGTACACCAACTGATGTTACAAGAAGCATTCTCTATTATGGTGATGGAACACCTCCTACCCATGAAGCTCCACCTACTGCGAATTATATGAGAAACTGTTATCCTAATGTGAGATTGCAATTTGGTGAAGTTCCTGAAGGTCCGGCTATTCGGATTAATCCAGTGGCTATAGATTTTGGAAATGTTTATTTAAATAGAACCGGGACAGCTCGATTTAACATCAGAAATATAGGAACTGAGACCTTGACCGGTAATTTACCTGTAGCTGAAACTGAATTAAACTTTTCACTTGGTGACTTTGTAATTGAACCTTTCGAATTCGAACAGGTCGTTGTTACACTAACTCCGATAGCTGAAGGTGCTTATAACGGAAGTTTTATTATTGACTCTAATGATCCTGTCCACCTTGTAACAACAGTTACTACAACTGCTAATATTCTTCCTGCCCTGCCGGAAGGACTCGTCATTATAGGCGATGGAACCTTAGTAGATCAGGGTTTACCGATTGAGCCATGGTGGAGGCATTCATACTCCCAAAGTATCTATTATGCTGATGAGATTGGGCTTTCTGACCAACGCGTCGAAAAGATTAGCTGGCACTATAATGGAGACTCTGCCTGGGGACCTGATGCAATTAAGATCTACATGGGCTTAACTGATGAGACAAGTTTCTCCAGCACTTCAAGCTGGTTAAGCATTGATGATATGATGGAGGTTTATGATGGTGGAATTACTGTATCTGCTGTTGCGGAACCCATCGAAATAATTCTTGATATTCCTTTCAATTATAGCGATTCACAAAATCTTGTAGTTGCTGTTTTCAAAACAAATCCGGATTATCACTCCTCCAACTCTGAGTTCTACTGTACCCCAACAGCTACTGCCAGAAGTTTATACTATTACAGCGATTCAACCGTTCCTGATCCTAGTGCTCCACCTACCGCAAGTTATTTAAGAAACTGTTATCCTAATGTCAGATTGCAATTTGGTGAAGTTCCCGATGCTCCGGATTTAACAGTCTATCCGCATCACACAACCTATGAAATGGTTCCTGTTGATGGGTTCTCTATGGAAAAAACTTTCACTATGAGATCAATTGGTTTACAGGATATAACTATCCCGTCTGCTCCTACTCTTGGAGGAACTAACCCTGATCAATTCTCAATTACTACAGATAATAACACTTATCCATTAGTATTACCTTTAGGTGAATTGGCAACAGTTGGTGTAACTTTCTCTCCAACCTCTGAAGGTACAAAAAGTGCTACTTTAATAGTAACTGGTGGGGGAGACCGCCGTGAAACTTACACTGCTAACTTAAATGGTTATGCGTATGCTGATGATGGCAATGACCAACCAACAGGTGCTACTGTATTAACACTTCCTGTGGAAGGTGATACTTATGCTATTATGCCAATAGGCGACGTAGATTGGTACAAGATCCCGGCTATGGGTATTGGTGATACCTTAATGGCTCATACTACAATGGCTGGCGGTTCTAATGTCAATACTAAGCTTTGGCTCTATGGTCCTGTAACTGATCCTGCTAATGTTTCTGGTACGGCTTTTATTGCTTCCGGCTTTGATATAGATCATGTGTTACCGGCAAGTGGTGATTTCTACTTACGAGTAGCTGAAAACTATGTTAACCCAAGCAGATCAAACCCTCACACCAGAAAGAACTTTAACGGAGAGACAGGACGAAGCCTTAGAGATGATACAGGTCTTTATAACCTCTTTGTCAGTGCATATTATAATTATGCCTATAATGCTCCGCTTAATTTGGAAGCAACTAATCAACCCGGTTTTGTAGAATTAACTTGGGTTGAACCAGAGTATGAAAGATACCTAATCGGCTATAATGTTTATAGAAATGGCTCCGTAATAACACCAGCTATGATCCCGATAGGAACTAACATTTATCACGATGCAGAAGTAGTGGTCGGTGTGGAATATACCTACTATGTTGTTGGTATGTATGAAGAACCTGATGGTTTTTCTTTACCTTCCAATAGTATAACACTTACCTACTTTAACTCCGGCGAACCTCTTTGGGGTGATGATTTTGAAGAGCATCCGGACTTTGCTTTGACTTTACCAAACTGGATCCAATATGATGTAGATGGTGGTGATACTTATGGTATCAGTAATATTGAGTTTGAGAACCAAGGTGAACCTATGTCTTATATAGTGTTCAACCCTGCTTCTACAACTCCTCCAATTACAGATATGATTCCACAGAGTGGAGATAAATTCGTAGCTTCTTTTGCTTCTTCAGAAGGAGAGAACAATGACTGGATTATTACTCCGCGCATTATTATCGGAACAACTACAGTGGTTTCTTTCT
>JBAYZI010000131.1:0-7354 GCA_041672585.1 Cloacimonadales bacterium (SeqCode)
CGACATAGATTGAAATAAATAATTGAAAAGCAGTCTAATTATTTAGGACGGAATCTTATTGTAAGGGCGGAATATTTTCCGCTTTTTTCTTAATTTTGAACTGCCAGTAATCCCAATAATAGCAAAGCTATAGTGGCTTCCTCATAGCTATAACGATTGAATTTCGTATCCAAAACGGAGAACTAAAGGGGGAGCTAAGGAGATGCAGTGTGTTTTTTATGGAATGCATCTTGCTTCCATCAGGCTGTATTTCAGCCTGCTTCTTCTGTTTGTTTAGGCAAGACCTACCCTGCCGAAAATTCGCCATCTTTCTGATTAATTAGACGCAAAATGTTGGAGACGCAAAATGTTGGAGACGCAAAATGTTGCGTCTCTACACAGCAAGCAGAAGAGGGGAATTAAGAGCCCCCGTATCCATCTTAATCCGTGTTCATCCGTGTTATCCGTGGCTAAATCTTCTTTCAATTGCTAATTGAAAACGGGCGTATTGTTTACGCCCGTTTATATATAATATATCAGCAATAGAGATTTAGTCTTTAACAGTTCTAATTCTGGTTATTGCTCTTCTTAGCGATGATTCAGCTCTACGATAATCAACTTCAACATTGTTATCTTGAGCTAGTCTTTCTTTTGCTCGTTTATATGATTCTTCAGCTCTATTTGCATCAATTTCATCAGCTTTTTCCATTCTTTCACAGACAATAGTTACCACATCATTCTCTACTGTAACAAAGCCATCGTGGATAGCACAACAAGTAGAGTGTTTTTTGGTATCAATGGTAACCACTCCCGGTCTTATTTTAGTAATAAACGGTGTATGTCCCTCTAAGACAGCAAAGTCGCCATCTACACCAGGAATTACAACACTGTCACATTCCTGATCAATCTTGACACCACGAGGTAAAATTACTTTAAGCTTTACCATGTTTATTCAGCTTTTTCATTTTCTCTTCAGCTTGTTCAATAGTACCAACTAACAAGAATGCTTGTTCAGGCCATAAATCGCAATCGCCATTCAGGATAGCTTTAAATCCTTCAACAGTCTTGGCAAGAGGGACATATTGACCCGGTGTGTTAGTAAATTGTTCAGCAACGAAGAAAGGTTGAGAGAAGAATCTTTCCAGCTTACGAGCTCTGTTCACGGTTATTTTATCTTCATCAGAGAGTTCGTCCATACCCATAATTGCAATAATATCTTGCAAATCATTGTACTTTTGGAGAATTCTTTGAGTTTCACGAGCTGTATTATAGTGGTCTAAACCGACTATTTTAGGATCGAGCATTCTACTTGTTGATTGTAATGGATCCACAGCCGGATAAATACCTTTTTCTACAATCTTTCTGGATAAGAAAGTTGAAGCATCAAGGTGAGAGAAAGTAGTTGCCGGAGCAGGGTCAGTGAAGTCATCGGCAGGCACATACACAGCTTGTACGGAAGTGATAGAACCATCTTTTGTTGAAGCAATACGCTCTTGCAAAGCTCCCATTTCGGAAGCAAGAGTAGGTTGATAACCCACAGCAGAAGGCATACGACCCAACAAAGCAGAAAGTTCTGAACCTGCTTGAGTGAATCTGAAAATATTATCAATGAAGAGCAAAACATCTTTCTTGGATACTTCACGGAAATATTCAGCCACAGTTAGACCGGTAAGTCCAACTCTTAATCTAGCTCCCGGTGGTTCATTCATCTGACCAAAAATCATAGCTGTTTTATCAATAACACCTGATTCAGTCATCTCTAACCACAAGTCATTACCTTCACGAGTTCTTTCGCCCACACCTGCGAAGACAGAGTAGCCACCGTGTTCAGTAGCAATATTTCTAATAAGTTCTTGAATAAGAACGGTTTTACCAACGCCGGCACCACCAAATAGACCAATCTTACCACCTTTAGAATAAGGTTCAATCAGGTCGATAACCTTAAGCCCTGTTTCTAAGATCTCTTCTTCAGCGGAAAGATCTTCAAATCTTGGTGAAACTCTATGGATAGGCCATTTTTCTTTTGTCTTAATTGGACCTTTTTCGTCGATAGGGTCACCTGTAATATTAATAATGCGACCCAATACCTCTTCTCCAACAGGAACAGAAATAGGTGCACCGGTGTCGTAAGCTATCATAGCACGGCTAATTCCGTCTGAGGAATCCATAGCTACAGCACGAACTTTATTTTCACCTAAATGTTGTTGAACTTCTAAGACAAGGTCTTTTTTCTCTTGTTTAATTATGAGAGCATTATATATTGCGGGAAGTTTATTTTCAGGAAACTCCACATCTATAACGGGTCCGATTACCTGAATAACTTTACCTTCAGTCATAATTTCCCCTTTCTTTGTTAATTTTTAATAGCTTCTGCCCCAGATGATACTTCAATAATCTCAGTGGTAATCGAGGCTTGGCGTTGTCTGTTATATTCTAAAGAGAGTTCACTAATCAGCTCGGAAGCATTTTCAGTAGCACTATCCATAGCGGTCATTCTTGAAGCATTTTCAGCAGCAAAAGATTCAGCTAAGGCTCTTTTTATTTCTGTAAAAATATATTTATTTACTAATTCTTCAATAATTGTTTCTTCGTCAGGCTCATAGAGATACTCTATTTTACTAACTTCCAACTCTTCGTTAGCCGGAACCGGTAGGATTGACTTGTGAACAATAATGCTCTCAATTGCGGACTTAAAGGCATTGTAGATAAATACAACTTCCTTATACTCTTCTTTGAGATATTTAAGCTCTACTTCTGTAGATAACTTATTGATTATTTTGTGGTCTAAATTTTCAAAGATACCTGAGTAGTTCGCAATCACATTTACTCCATGCTTTTTAAAAAACTCAGTGCCTCTTCTACCAATAGAGACGACATCACAATTAGGATTTTCTTTTAAGTACCCCTCAGCCTGT
This sequence comes from Cloacimonadales bacterium (SeqCode), assembly GCA_041672585.1. Taxonomy (GTDB): domain Bacteria; phylum Cloacimonadota; class Cloacimonadia; order Cloacimonadales; family JAFGVF01; genus JAEKNW01. The sequence goes on from JBAYZI010000131.1 coordinate 2,895, forward strand.
TTTATAATCTGAGAATTAAAGGAACCACAAAGACCCTTATCACCGGTTAAAACAAACAGCAGAATCTTGTCGCTTTTCGATGTTTCTGAAAGAAGCGGATGATCCATGATAGCTTTCTTATGACGCAAAGTCTGAATCATTTTAGCAGTTTCATCAGCATAAGGACGCAGACTCGTAGCATTAGTTTGAGCTTTTCGAAGCTTAGCAGCAGCTACCATTTTCATAGCATTAGTAATTTGTCGAGTATTAGTAATACTATCAATTCTTTGTTTAAGATCTTTAATATTTGCCATGACAGTCCTCTAAGTTAAGATCTGAACTTGGCAGCTACAAGTTCGCTGATTTCAGCCATTTTAGCTCTCTTTTCATCAGTCAAAGCACCATCAGCGAGAGTTTTAGTAAAGTCTTTAAATTCAGTATCTAAGGTTAAGTAGAGTTCTTTTTCAATGTCAGCGATTTTATGCACATCAAATTCATCTAAGTAGCCTTCGTTAGCCATAAAGATGATCATAATCTGTTTTTCTACTGAGAGAGGTGAGAATTGACCTTGTTTAAGGATTTCCACAATGGCTTGTCCTCTACGAAGTTGAGCCAGAGTTGCTTTATCAAGATCAGAACCGAATTTAGAGAATGCTTCTAATTCTGAATATTGAGCAAGAGCAAATCTTAGCTGTCCCACAACTTGTTTCATAGCTTTAATTTGAGCTGCGCCACCCACACGAGAAACTGAAAGTCCGGCATTAATAGCAGGTCTTCTACCGGAGTAGAATAATCGGCTACTTAGATAAATCTGACCATCAGTGATAGAAATCACATTAGTAGGAATATAAGCAGATATATCTTCAGCTTTGGTTTCAATGATAGGAAGTGCGGTTAAAGAACCACCACCAAGTTTATCACTTAATTTAGAAGCTCTTTCTAAAAGTCTTGAATGTAAATAGAACACATCACCTGGGTAGGCTTCGCGTCCCGGTGGTCTTCTGAGCAAGAGTGAAATCTCACGGTAAGCCACAGCGTGCTTGGAGAGATCATCATAGATAATCAAAGCGTGCTCGCCTTTATCTCTAAAATATTCACCAATTGAACAACCGGCATAAGGAGCCATATATTGCATTGCAGGTGGTTCACTTGAACCAGCCATTACGACACATGTATAAGCCATTGCACCATACTCTTCGAGTGTTCTAACAAATTTAGCAACAGAAGATTCTTTCTGTCCAATCGCGACATAAACACACTTTACATCTTTACCTTTTTGGTTGATAATGGTATCTAAAGCAATGGCAGTTTTACCTGTTTGTCTGTCACCAATAATCAACTCACGCTGCCCTCTACCGATGGGAATCATGGAGTCGATAGCCTTGATACCTGTTTGCAGTGATTCTACCACAGGCTGACGAGCAAGAACGCCGAGAGCTTTTCTTTCCATTTCATAGAATTCAGCTTGAGCGATTTCACCCTTACCATCGACGGGTTGACCGAGTGTATTAACAACTCTGCCCAGAAGCGCTTCACCAACAGGAACTTCTAAGATTCTCTTAGTCCTTTTGACGATATCACCCTCTGCGACTTTAGTTGTATCACCAAATAACACACAACCGACACTATCTTCTTCCAAGTTCAGAGCCATCCCGAAAACATCGTTAGGGAAGAGCAACATCTCATTGTACATAACATTTGTAATGCCATACACACGAGCAATACCATCACCCACTTCGATTACTTTCCCAGTCTCTGCCACATCTTGGTCTAAGGCAAACTTCTTTATTCTATCTCTTATTATTGAGCTAATTTCTTCAGGTCTTATCATAATTTATTCCTTACATTTTAATTAAGCTTAGGCGAAATTGTTCTAAGCTTCGTTGTACTGAAGAATCGACAATGAAGTTATCTGATTCAGCAATAAAACCGCCAAGTACTGCAGGTTCAACCACGAAAGTTGGTTCAATACTTTTATTAACTTTAGAGGCAATAAAAGTTACCATTTTCTCTTTCATTTCTGTTGCCAGTTCATGAGCAGTTTTTATTGTTACTTTTACAATGTTCAATTCCCCTAAGATGTAGCGTTCTAAAATAGATATTATCTCATCTAAGAGATTAAATCTACCTTTCTCAGCTAATAACATCATTAGGTTTTGCCAATATTCATCAAATTTAGTGTTAGTTATGAAGGGTTCAAGAATAGTAACTTTCTCTTCATTTTTAACGTTATGCGATGAGAGTATTTTCATAATATCTGAATTAGTTTGTAGTATTTCTAACAGAACTCTTACTTCTAACAGAAGCTCTTGTAGATCTTTAGGTTGAAAAGCATCTAAAAAGCCTTGAGCGTAGCGTTCTGAAGTTTTGGTATCTTTCATTATTCACTCCGTGAATCGATGATAGAGTTAATAATCTCTAAGTCCCTATCTGAGTCGATTTTTTGACCTAATACCTTTCCTGTTAATCCTGAGACTAAGGATGCTAATTCAGCTTGAAGCTGCTGTTTGACTTTCTGCTTTTCATGAGATAACTGTACCTCTGTTTCAGCAACAATAGATTTACGGTTTTCATAAGCTTGCTGAAGTATCTTCTCAGCGTCAAATTCAGCTTCTTTTCTAATATCATCCCGTAACTTTCTTGCTTCAACTACAGCTTGTTTATACTCTTCTTCTTTGGTTAAGACTAATTTTTTAGCCTCTTCTTTTGATTTATTGGCCTCATCAATATCAGCAGATACTTTACCTTCTCTCTCTGTTAGCATATCTTTAAGTGGTTGGTATAATACAACCTTTAAGATAAACAAGAGAAGTAGAAAGTTCAGGACTACTACTACCATTGAGACATCTATACTTATCATTTGTTCTCCATTACCTGAGAATTAAGTGGTGAATATTAATAATAATGCGACCACTAAAGAATAAATACCTGTTGATTCAGATACAGCTTGTCCGATAAGCATTGTTCGTGTAATTAAACCTGCATTTTCTGGAGATCTGGCAATACTTTCACAGGCTTTACCTGCTGTGTAACCTTCACCAAGTCCAGGTCCTAAAGCACCAATTCCCATTGCGATTCCTGCACCTAATAAAGCTGCAGCTCTGACTATTGCTTGATTAATATCCATTATTCCTCCAACGGATTTTATTTATTTTATTTAATTTATTCATTTGTATCCTCCTTATGAGAAGAAAATTAATAAGAATGCTATTACTAAAGCATAAATAGCGGTTGATTCTGAAACGGCTGCTCCTAAGAACATTGTTCTGGTAATAATTCCACGCTCACGCGGAAAGCGTCCTAACATATTAGAAGCCCTACCCGTAACATAACCAATTCCTATTCCCGGTCCCAGTGTACCCAAGCCAATAGCTAAAGATGCACCCAGAAAAGCACTAACCTTTACGGCATATTGCCCTAAAGAGGTAGTAATTGCCGGATTGGGAATACTATATAATAAAAGCAAGGAAACAACTAAGGCGAAAATTGCGTCTGTTTGGGCTAATGCCTGACCAATTAACATGTTAGTAGTTACCTTATTTGATTCTTTTGGAAGTCTTGAAATCACACTACAGGCTTGACCACCGGTGTAACCGGCACCGAATCCGGGTCCGATACTACCAAGTCCCATTGCCAAACCGGCTGCTAATAAAGCACCGACCTTGAACCAACTTCCAGCGATATGTCCTGCTCCTCCAAAAATTAGGAGAAGTGAGATTACCAGACCGAAAATAGCACCTGTTTCTGTAACAGCTTGGCTAATAAGCATGGTTTTTAATAAACTATCACCCGCTTTAGGTTGAGTGGCAAGAGCTTTAGCTGCTTCTCCGGCAGCATAACCTTCACCAATACCGGCACTTATAGAGGCAAGTCCTGTACTAAGAGCAGCACCAAGATAGGCACTGATCATTAAAAAACTATCTGCTTGCATTACCTTATCCTCCTTACTCGTCAGCGTTAATTTCTACAGCAAGATAACTCATTGCCAACATTGTAAATACGAATGCTTGTACTGAGCCTGCAAAGAGTCCGAAAAACCCTGATAATACAATTGGTACCATCATATATCTTACTAATTCAGATACAACTAAAATAATAATTGCACCACCCATAATATTACCGAAAAGACGGAAGGCTATTGAAACAACCTTGGATACTTCTCCTATAATATTAAGTGGAGCTAAGAAGAACATGGGTTCTGCAAAACTCTTTATATGTCCCCATAAGCCCTTCTTTTTGATAGCGTTATACTGAACAACAACTATGGCAATGATACCAAGACCGATTGTGACATTCAAGTTTCTTGTTGGTTCACTAATTCCCGGAATAGGAACTAATCCAATTAAGTTACTTATCCATATAAACAAAAAGAGAGTTAATAGATATGGAGTAAAATGAATATTATTTCTTCCGAGAGAATCTCCAACTAAGCTTTCAAAAGAACCGTAAGCCATCTCTGCAACAACTTGTAGTTTGACAGG
>JBAYZI010000132.1:0-7349 GCA_041672585.1 Cloacimonadales bacterium (SeqCode)
CTGCCCTTTAGTGGAAGAATCTGAAAAGATGGATCTGTTGGATGCCGAATCTACTTATCAACGCTTAAGTGAAGTTATTTACCCTGATTATCGGGTTGCTCTTCTGCATGGAAGAATGAAAAATGCAGAAAAAGATGAGATTATGCTGGCTTTTAAAAATCATGAATACGATATTCTTGTTTCTACTACCGTAATAGAGGTCGGGGTGGATGTGCCAAATGCTTCTGTGATGATGATTGAACATGCGGAGCGGTTCGGACTTAGTCAGATACATCAGCTTAGAGGTAGAGTGGGCAGAGGCTCAGATGAGGCGTTTTGCTATCTTATCGGCTACCCTCCTATTAGTGCGGAAGGACGAGAACGCTTGCAAACTATGATTTCTACTAACGATGGCTTCTTAATAGCTGAGAAAGATTTAGAGTTACGAGGTCCTGGTGATTTCTTTGGGAAAGAGCAGTCCGGGATGCCGAAGTTTAAGTTTGCTTCTATTGTTAATGATCAGAAGATTTTGGTGGTTGCCAGAGAAGATGCTTTCCAGATTATTGAAGATGACCCGCACTTGGAGAAAGATGAGAATAGGATGATTAGAGATTACTATTTTAAGAAGTATATTGAGAGGGAGAAATTAATTAGATACTAATGTCAATTAGCAATTAGCAATGAGTAATTAGCAATTGAAAGAATTAAGAGAAGACCTTAACAGAGAGTTACACAGAGGTTAAGAGGGATTTCACAGAGTTTTAAGAGGAAGAATGAAGAATTGGTCTGCTGATTATAAACTGAGACCAACTTCTTAATTCCCCTCTTCACTTTCGAAGAAAGTTTCCGGAGAGGGGTGCCGAATTTCGGCGGGGTGTGGTCTTAAATCCCCTCTTCCTTCTTCAGTAGAGACGCACAACATTTTGCGTTTAATTAGGCGAGACGTGGTCTTCAAATCCCGACGGGATGACATATATCATCAAGGGGTGCAAACCCCTTGTAGAATTAGAAGTTTAAGATAGCCCTGCATGGGCGGCATAGACTAAATTAATAACGAAAAATAAATAATTATAAACATAAACCCAAAACAATAGAGATATTAAAATGAAAAGTAAAGTATTAGATATAGTCTGTAATTGTGGTTTTACTATCTTCAAATACCGCAAATATGGCTCCGGAACCCTGATTAAATGTTACCGTGATTGCATCATAGAGAGTAATATTGAGATAGATGGGATTGAACTTCTGACAAAAATAGTTTGTCCAAACTGCCAAAAAGAGTTAGGTTATTGGAATAGATTTAGAGGGAAGATAGCCCTAAAATTAAATAATGGAACAATTAAAAAGATAAAAGTAGGATAATAATGAAATATATTGGTGCTCATGTAAGTGCAAGGTCAAATAGTCTAATAAAATCATAGCATTAATCAGTTAATGGATTATATTAATAAAAAAACATCGAATAGGAAAGAGAAATGAGAAGAGAAAATGACTTTTTAGGTGATTTAGATATCACTACCGATAGATTGTATGGGATAAATACTATGCGGGCTTTAGATAACTTCAGCATTTCACGCTTGACAATGCCGCCTTTGTTTATCAAAGCTTTAGCAGAAGTTAAGCTGGCTTGTGCAAGAACTAACTTCCAATTAGGCTACTTAGATGATGAGAAATTTGAAGCGATTTTCTATGCTATAAATGAGATAACTTCGGGTAAATATGATGCTGAATTTGTAACCGATGCCCTGCAAGGTGGAGCCGGTACTTCTACTAATATGAACATGAATGAGGTTATAGCTAATCTGGCAAACAGATATCTTGGACATGAAGTTGGCTCTTATCAAGAAGTTAAACCTTTGACAGATGTTAATATGCACCAATCAACTAACGATGTCTATCCCACAGCTGTGAAAATTGCAATTCTCTACTTTCTTAAAGATTTAGAAGGTTCATTAACAGAATTGCAAGAGGCTTTACAGAAGAAAGAGGAAGAATTTCATAATATTGTCAAGATTGGCAGAACTCAGCTTCAGGCAGCAGTGCCGATGACTTTAGGTATGGAGTTTTCAGCTTATGCGGAAGCCATTGCCCGTGATAGATGGAGAATCTTTAAGTGTCGAGAGAGGATTAAAGTGCTTAATCTAGGCGGAACTGCTATTGGTACAGGTGTTGGTGCTCCTCAGAAATATATCTTTAAAGTTGTAGAAAACTTAAAAGAGATTACTGGATTAGTCATTGCCCGTTCGGAGAATTTAGTTGAAACTACCCAAAACCTTGACCCCTTTGTGGAGATTTCCGGAATGCTCAAAACCGTGGCTGTCAACTTATTTAAGATAAGTAATGACTTACGTCTTCTCTCTGGTGATATGGGCGAGATTAATCTTCCTCCTTTGCAGCGTGGTTCTTCTATTATGCCGACCAAAATAAACCCTGTTATGCCGGAAGCTGTTTCTCAAGTAGCTCTCAAAGTAATCAGTAATGATTCTATTCTCTCAAGCGCTGCTATGCTGGGAAATTTAGAGCTAAATCAGTTCATGCCGCTCATTGCTTATTCAATTTTGGAGTCGTTGGAAATTCTTACCAATATTGTTCCTCTGTTTAAGGATAAATGTATTGCAGGAATAACAGCTAATCCTGAAGTGTGTAAAGATAAGTTATTGAGAAGCAGAACAGTAGGAACTGTCTTTGTGCCTCTTCTTGGCTATGAAAAAGTTGAAGAGCTTATCCGTGAATCACTGAACACAAAGGTTACTATTAAAGAGTTGATTATACAACAAAAGCTTCTTTGTGAAGCTGACATAGATGAATTATTGAGTCCTAACAGAGTTTATAAGTTGGGATTTTAGGAGAGCAAATGAAAGAGTATAAGTGGGATAATTTATCAAAATCAGATATGATAGAATTAATGTCTTCAACTGATCCTGAATTATTACAAAAGATGTATGACGAAGCGTATAAAGTAAAACTTAAATATGTAGGGAATATTGTCTATTTTCGTGGCTTAGTAGAGTTTAGCAATGTCTGTATCAAGAATTGTCTTTACTGTGGAATTAGAAGAGACAATGCTAATGTAGATAGGTATTCTCTTTCCCGCGAAGATATAATGAAGTCTGCTAAGTGGGCTTATGATAACAACTACGGTTCTTTAGTCTTGCAATCGGGAGAAAGAACAGATGAAGAATTTGTCTCTTTTGTAGAATCTATTCTCTATGAAATAAAAGAGAAGTACGGCTTAGGTGTTACTATCTCTTTAGGTGAAGAAACACGCGAGACTTACCGCCGTTGGAGAAAAGCAGGAGCTACGCGCTACTTGCTCAGAATCGAAAGTTCTAACCCCGACATCTTTAAGCTAATCCATCCAGAGGATTCTAATTTTAAACACAGACTACAAGCGATTGAAGACTTGCGGGCAGAAGATTATCAGGTGGGTACCGGTGTGATGATTGGACTTCCTACCCAAACTCCTGAAGATTTAGTCAATGATATTCTCTTCTTTAAAGAACATGATATTGATATGATTGGCATGGGTCCGTATGTGGTTCATCACGATACCCCAATGGCGGCGATGATGAAAGATTATGATCCTAAGAAGCAATTAGAACTGGGCTTGAAGATGATTGCTTTGACCAGGCTTTATTTAAAAGATGTCAATATTGCTTCCACAACAGCTCTGCAAACTTTAGATGAATTTGGAAGAGAAAGAGGCATTCTTGCAGGAGCAAACGTCTGCATGCCTGTGGTTTATGAATCTGAGAACAAAAAGAATTACCTACTTTATGATAATAAACCGATATCAACAGAGACAAGTGCTGAGATTATGAAAAGCTTTGAAGACTCTATCCATAAGATAGGTGAGACAATAGGTTACGGAGTGCAAGGTAATTCACTTCATTATAAAAAAAGAAAAGCAAAGGTGCAAAAGAATGGCTAAAGTTCCACGCGGTGAACGCTTAGTTTTAACCTTAATTGGTAAAAGAAATGTTGGTAAATCATCTCTGATAAACGCTTTGACAGGTCAGGATATCTCGATTGTTTCGGACACTCCAGGCACCACAACAGACCCGGTGGCAAAGGCTTATGAACTGCTCCCTTTAGGTGCGGTTACTATTTATGACACAGCAGGGATTGATGATGTGGGGGATTTAGGAGAACAGAGGGTTCGCAAGACTCGAAAGATTCTCTTCAGAACTGATGTGGCGATAGTGGTTACAGATAGTTCAGAAGTTGATGCAGATTTACATAAATTAATAGCAGACTTAAAAGAGCTGAAAGTGCCTTTTATCATTGCTTTTAACAAGAGTGATGTTACTCCTTTGCCTAAAGAGACAAAAGAGTATTGTCGTGAACAAGAAATACCCTTTGCTTCTGTTTCCGGAACTACCGGAGATGGCGTTAAAATGCTGAAAGAGAAGCTGGTAACTTTAGTTCCTTCATCATTAACGCATGAGAATAATTTAGTCTCTGATCTGTTACGTCCGGGGCAATTAGTTGTCTTGGTCGTTCCCATTGATTTGGCAGCTCCGAAAGGCAGGCTAATCCTTCCGCAAGTACAAGTTTTACGCGAAATATTAGATTCTGATGCAGTCGGGATTATTGTGAAAGATAAAGAATTAGAGAAAGCTTTAGCCGGATTAAGTAGAAAACCTGATTTAGTAATCACAGATTCACAAGTGGTTCTCCAGGTTGTGGGTGATGTTCCTTCTGATGTAAGATTAACAACTTTCTCAACTTTATTTGCTCGTTACAAAGGTGATTTTGAGACCTTGGTTAATGGAGCAAAGGCTATTGATACGCTGAAAGATGGTTCGAAAGTTTTAATTGCTGAAGCCTGTTCTCATCATGAACAAGCTGATGATATTGGAACTGTCAAAATCCCGCGCTGGATGAGACAATATACAGGTAAAGAACTAACCTTTGAGAAGTTCTCCGGCAATGATTTCCCGGAGAATTTAGAGGAATATGATTTAGTTCTGCATTGTGGCTCGTGTATGCTGAATCAAATTGAGATGAAACGCAGGATTATGGAGTGCGTGAGACGCGGTGTGCCTATCTCTAATTATGGGGTTACTATTTCTAAGCTACATGGTGTGTTAGATAGGGTAATTGAACCTTTCTTTATGAATAAATAGATATGTAGGGGCGAAGCAATATTCGCCCTTTTCTTTTTGCCACAAATAAACACAAATAAACACGAATTTTAACGGAATGCGGACTTCTTAAAGTTTAAAGTTTCCTAACTTTTCACTCTTCACTTTTCACCTTTCATTTCCCCCAACACCTAACTATCCATCCACTCCTTAAACCTGCCAATATTCGACCGTGTAACCAGCACATCATCCTCAAAATGTGGTTCGATATGCAGTAACAACCTACTATTGAAAAAGGTATGAATCTCTTTAATAGCATTAATATTAATAATCATTTGGCGATTAATTCTAAAAAAGAGCTTAGTATCCAGCACTTTATCGAGTTCATCCAAAGGTGTATCAAGTGAATATTTCCGTTTCTGGAATGTCATAAGATATGTAGTTTTATTGGAAACAAAGAAGTAAGCAATCTCTTCGGCAGTAATAGATTTGAAGGAATTGCCCATTTTAATCAAGAAGCGATTACGGAAACCTTTATCTTTACTGTCAAAAAAGTCTAACAAATGACTAATCTTCTCTTGTTCTGTTGCCGGTGCTTCCTCATTTTGAGTAAATGCTTGGGACATCTCTTCCAATTTTTCAAAAGCTCTTTCTAGTTTCTTAGCTGTAATAGGTTTCAGTAAATAATCAATACTATTTACTTTGAAAGCATCTAAGGCAAATTCATCATAAGATGTTGTGAATATGACTTTTGAAGCAACATTAACAGCTTTGAATATCGTGAAACTATTACCATCAGAGAGCTGAATATCGGCAAAAATAAGGTCAGGATGCTTATTATTATTCAGCCAATCAATAGTTGCTTTCACAGACCCAATAATCCCGCAGAGAGTATATTCCACAGATATTTGGTCTAATAATTGAACTAATCTTTGTGCAATTATCACTTCATCTTCAATTATTAAGATATTTAACATTTTTACCATCCTTATTGATTAGAGGTATTTTAACCAGATATTTATTATCTTGTTTGGTGAAAACAGGTTTCTTCACACTATAATATTGATAGATTTGAGCAATATTAAGTTGCCCAATTCCGGGAGATTTCTCTTTATACTGAAACGCCGATTCTTTTTCATGAATATCACTTATAATGACAACATAGCCATCTTCCATAAAAATGTCAATCTTCATTTTATGTTCAGCATCAACAGTGTTGTGTTTGAAGATATTTTCCACCATAGTTTGCAATGACAATGGAGGCAAGAACCAGTTATAATATTCGTAGGGAATCTCAATGTTGAGGGTATAGTTGTTATTATACTTCATGCGAATTAAATAATTATAGGAGTCGAGTAATTCTAATTCAGACTCCAAATCTATTAGTTCTTTACTGTCAGTTTGTAGGACGTAGCGATACATAGTGGATAATTCTTCGACATAACTAACTGCTTTCTCCTGATCCGTGGTAATTATCCCTGTGAGCGTGGATAAGCTATTGAATAAGAAATGCGGATTTAGCTGACCTTTCAAGTGCGAAACGCTATTCTTAAGTCTATCTTTTTCCAAGCGGAGAATCTCATTTTCCTTCTCTTGTAAATCCAGCTTTGTGTTCGTTAGGGTGGTTTCATTCTTTCTGAACCGAGCAAAGAAATTATAGACAAAGATATAGAGAATGAGAACAGTTACGAGCACATAAACGCTAGAAAGATATGGAACATAGCGAAGGTTACGTGTGGCAAACATAAAAAGCGGAGCAAGGATAAAAATGATGGCGATAAACATATTGAGTTTCGCATGAATGATTTTGAAGTTCCTCACAAGATAGACAATTAGATATATTATGGTGGTAGCATAAAGGGAAATGTTAATATAATCAAAGAATTCATAGAACTGAATAATGTTGGTAGTGAATAGGTTAATGGCGGTGATTCCTATAATAGTAAACCTTAGATATTTCAGGAATCTAGATTCACCGTAAGTTAGAACATAATCCGCCATGGTGAGAATCATGATTAAAAAGAGCTGGAACATCATTGAATCAAGCCAATAGTAAATCTTCGGAGAAATGCCTGTGTACGCCATGAGAAGTGTGTTTAAACCATGATCCAAAGCGATAATTAGAGAATAGATAAAGACGGCAAAAACATATTTCTTGATAGATTTGGAACTTCTAATTAATAAAAAGAGACTAATTAAAGAGATTAAAAAGAAAAAGATGGAGACAGAATAATTGAGCATTTGCACAAAGATTAATTCAATAATTAGGTAAACAAAAGGGGT
>JBAYZI010000133.1:0-7327 GCA_041672585.1 Cloacimonadales bacterium (SeqCode)
TTTTGAGAATGGAGGTTCTGTCACCGATGGGGTGAGAATCTTCAATCCCGCTACTCAATACACTGATACTATTCTTTATGACTTTCCTAACAGCAATAATTTAGAAGGAGATACGCCTACTCAGAATCCTTGCCCCGGCGTTGTTCCCGGACATTCCTTGGCGAGATATAGAGATGGAGAAGACACAAACAGTATTTCAGATTGGTTTGCTTCTGCTACCCCAACTCCCGGAAGATCAAATCAGCTTGAGAGAAAAGTTACTTTGGCAAGCTGTGAGGCTACTCATTATGACTCATATATTGAAGTATCCACAGTTATTCGCAACTTATCCACATCACCTGTGGACAACCTTGAACTAGGCATTAAAATACTCTTTAATAGTGAGTTAAAATACTCCAACACTTTATCCGGCATTTCTGCCCTTGATAGTCTAACTCACTGTATTACTGTTGTTAATGAATTTAACGAATCAGGTTTGCTGATTGTAGAATTAATTAGTAATAGCAATATCGAACTTGTGGATAACTTGTGGGAAAAGTGGATAAGTCAGCAGAATGTCGGGGCAAAGCTCACGGAAATTATGTACTATCCACGGGCTAATCAAACAGAGTGGATTGAGATAAAGCTCTTAAATGACGTGGAAGATGTTGAGCTGGTGATTACTGATTTAGCCGGTAGTAGTTGTAGGACTACCGTTAGTGGAGAAGTTGGAGATTATTTAGTTATTGCAGAAGATAGCGATAATCTTCTGCTGAATTTTGCTGAATGCGATGAAGATAAAGTATTTCAAGCTACCGGCTGGGCAACTCTAAATAACACCGGAGACGTGATTATTCTCAAGCAGGGGAGTGTGATCCTGGATTCTTTGCAATACAGCTCAAATTCAGCTCCTAAGGGCTATTCTCTGGAATATAATGAGAGCGATGCCACATGGGGAAGATCATTTGCAGAAGCCGGAGCAACTCCTACCCAACCCAATTCTTGCTTAGATAATTCTCACCAAGCAGGCACAGGAGTGGAGATAACCAACTCTGTGATTTCCCGTAAAAAAGATAATCACTTAAAATTAACTTTTAACCTTGACAAGTCTGTTACTTTTCTTACACTAAAACTCTATGATTTGCGAGGAAAAGAAATAAACACTTTAGAAGCAAATTATTCTCAACAATATAATGGCGAATTTGTCTGGGATGGGTATATAAATGGAAAGTATTTAACTAGCGGTTTATATCCTGGAATACTCATTCTTAAGGCAAGTACAGGCAAAATAATAAGTGAGAAAAAGATATTAATCACGATTAATAGATAAAATAATTGACAGATGATAGCAGTGTAATTAGTTGACTCTATAAGGGAGCTGAAAAACTTATGATTAGGAAAAATAAAATAGTGGTGTTTTTAATTTTTAGTGTAACTAAGAATATAGATAATGATATAGTAGCATTTACTCATAAAGGTAAATGCTATTTTTTTTAGCTCAAAATGGAGTGCTGTATGGATATAAAAGAGATAATTAAGTTAAGCCTAATGGAAGATTTAGGTACTGGTGATATTACAACTGAGTCGTTAGAATTGGTAAAAACTATTACCCAAGCTACAATCATTGCTAAAGAAGATGGCGTGATTGCCGGGTTGAGTATTTTTGCTGAAGTTTTCAAACAAGTAGATCCTGAGATTAAAATCACTTTCTATAAAAGAGACGGTGATAAAGTCGTTAATAAAGAACCAATTGCTAAGCTGGAAGGAAACCCTGCAACTCTTCTCAAAGGAGAAAGGGTAGCTCTTAACTTCATTCAGAGGTTGAGCGGAATAGCTTCCCAAACAGCTAAAATGGTCGAACAACTTGCCGGAACTGAGGCAAAGCTTTTGGATACACGCAAAACTACACCTCTGCTTAGACAACTGGAGAAATATGCTGTCAAAGTAGGTGGTGGCTTTAATCACAGATTCGGTCTGTATGATATGATAATGTTGAAGGAAAACCATATAAGGGCTGCCGGTTCCATCACAAAAGCAGTGCAAATGGTTAAGAAAAGCAACTGTACTTATAAGATTGAGGTTGAAGTAACCAATTTAGAAGAACTTAAAGAGGCTGTAGGAGCCAAGGTAGATAGAGTGATGTTAGATAATATGAGTGTTGATGTTATGAAGCAAGCTGTTGAGCTTTATCATGGTAAAGTTGAACTAGAAGCTTCAGGTAATGTCAGATTAGAGACAATTAGAGAAATTGCCGAAACCGGAGTGGATTATATCTCCAGTGGTGCAATGACTCATTCTTATAAATCATTAGATATTAGTTTACTATTTAGGGAGTATTAATATGAAGAAGAGAGTTGAAAGTTTGATTGGTATGCAAAAGTGTGATGATAAAATTTCCGAGAAAGAGCATTTAAAAGATGAATTACCCAAGCAGCTGCAAAGTTTAATTGCAGAAGAAGCTGAAGCCAAAATTGCTGTTGTAGAAACAATAGAAGAGATTAACCAGGTCTTAATTCTACAGAAAGATAAAGAGCTTGTGATTAAACAGAATAAAGATAAAGCTGCTAGGTATGAAGAACAATTAGCGACTATAAAAACTAATAAAGAGTATAAGGCTCTAAACAGTGAAATAGCTCTTCTCTCAAGTCAAAACTCAGAATTGGAATCTGAAATAATCTCTCTTATGGAGCAAGAAAACCAGCTAAAAACAGTCAAAGCTGAAAAAGAAAAAACTCTAAAAGAAAAAACAGCTAATCTTGTGGCTAAAGAAGATGTGCTTAAAAAAGAGATTGCCGGCCTAGATGGCGAAATCGACAAACTTAAAGCTAAAAGAAATGCTATCGCTGTTGATTTACCCAGACAAATTATCAAACAGTATAAGATTCTTATTATTAATCGTAATAGAAAAGCTGTTGCTTTTGAAAAAGATGGTGCCTGCTCTGCTTGCGGTTTCAAAGTTAGACCTCAAGTTATTATTGAATTAGAAAAAGAAAACAAAACTCTGTTCTGCGAAAACTGTAGTAGGTTTTTAGTTAGGAAACCTCTATTTTAAATTAGATAGAGAAAGATTCTTAGCTATCGATCTTTTAAATTATTAATTAAATAAAAGATTTAGCTAAAAGAGGATAATATGTCTGCGTGCTTCTATTTAATAGGATCACGAGGAAAGTCCGGACACCATAGGGTATGATGCTTCCTAACGGGAAGTCTTGGTAACAAGAAGCTAGCTCCACAGAAACAAACCGCTTGAATACGCAAGTTGCAGAGTAAGGGTGAAAAGGTAGTGTAAGAGACTACCAGATATCTTGGCGACAAGGTATGCTCGGAATGCCTCATCAGGTGCAATGCCAAATAGGGGAGCTCGAAGTGTCCCGCTTCTATAACTCCCGGGTAGGCAGCTAAAATCGGCTTTTATAGACATTATTGTGTGGCAACACCCGATTTAGATGAATAGACATAACGCTGCTTTTTAGGCAGTGAACAGAATCCGGCTTAATATCTTCTTTTAGCAATTATATTATTAAATAAAAAAAGCTTGTGAGGTTAATCACAAGCTATTTTTGTTTCTAAACTATTTTATTAATTATTAACTATTAATTAGTCGATGAAATATGTTTTTAACGGTGGGAAACCATTAAACTCAACAGAGCTATAAGACGCTGTATAAGCGCCGGTTGATAAGAAATAAACCCTATCACCAATAGCTAAATTCAGAGGTAAATCATATTTAAAGTCTTCATACATTATATCTTGTGAATCACAAGTAGGACCGGCAATAATACACTCTTCAGTTTCACCACGACGATCAGTGAAGATAGGGAACTTAATAGATTCTTCTAAAGTCTCTATCAAACCACTAAATTTACCGACATCCATAAATATCCAACGGTTCAAAGCAGTACGAGATTTTCTGGCAATGAGGACAACTTCACTAATTAGCACACCGGCATCTGCTACTAAAGAGCGACCCGGTTCAATGAGAATTTCAGGTAAATCATCACCGAAGTCTTCATCTAAATAGCGTTTGATTTCTGAAGCATAGACTTCAATTTCATTTGTTCTGGAAGTGTAATTAGCCGGGAATCCACCGCCCATATTGATCATCTTAAGCTTAATCCCTTCTTCTTCCTCTAACCAGCTGTAAATATAACGCACTTTAGCAATAGCAGCATCCCAAGTAGCAATATCTCTTTGTTGTGAACCAACATGAAAAGATATGCCATAAGGCTCTAAACCAAGTTTATTAGCTAAGACTATTAAGTCACAAGCCATGTCAGATTGACAGCCAAACTTACGGGAAAGAGGCCAATCAGCAGTATCTACTCCTTCAGTCAGGATTCTGATAAAGATTTTAGAACCAGGTGCAGCCTTAGCTATATTTCTCAGGTCAGCTTCTGAATCTGAAGCATACAATCTGACTCCGGCATCATAATGTTCTCTGATATCTTTAGCTTTTTTGATCGTATTGCCATAGCTGATTCTATCTGCAGAAATGCCTAAGTCTAATAATCTTCTAAGTTCATAAACTGATGCTACATCGAAGTTTGAACCTAAATCTCTTAAAAGTGCTAAAACTTCTACAGCAGGGTTTGCCTTTACTGCATAATGGATTTTGGAATAGGGAAAGTTTGTTATAAGCTCTTCATATTTTTCTTTAACAGTATTAAGCTTAACTACTAAGAATGGTGTCTCTTTTTCTTCTGAAAATGTTGCGATTTGTTGCCAATCGTCTCTGGAAATGTAAGAATCTCTTATCATCGTAAATCCTCCGAATTTTAATTTTTGGTTATAAAAAACCGAGGAGGTTTATGACGGGCACAGACATATTGTTTGGCGGTTGGTACTTGCCACCGCGAACTGGTCTAATACTCATTGCAGTTCCTCCAATTTATAGTTTCTATATCGAACACAAATAAAAAAAAGAATTATAAGTGCAAGTTATAATTTAAACATTTTTTTAGATATTTATAATAGCACATAAATCAACGACTTATGAAAGTAATTATATACTAATTTAGAATCTCTCTCATGTCAAGGAGAATTAATGTTTATTGAAAAAGTACCTAATTTTTATTAAAAGGATAAATACTATTTGACAATATTAAATTCATTCTTATAAGTTGGTTTAGTATTAGAAGTAGAGAATAAAATGCCACTAACTAAAATATTAAAACTAAAATCGCGAATCTTCAATTTTGCTTTATGGATAGCCCTAAGTCTGCTATTAATAGTAGCTAATAGGCTAGCTCTATTTGAACAAATTGAGACTACTTCTTTAGATTTCCGTTTTAAGAATTTTACCATTGCCGAGCGAGCTGATAGCAATATAGTCTTGATTTCTATTGATGGACAAAGCTTAGAGTTTGCTAATCAAAACAGTACCTTCTGGCCTTGGCCGCGTGAGTTTTATGCTTTGGTTACGGATTATTTAACCGCTTGCCAAGTAGAACAGATTATCTTTGATATCCAATTCTATGAGCCTGATTATAATCGTGGTGATTTAGATTCTTATGCGAGCGATATGAAGTTTGCCGAAGCTCTTAAATCCAGTGGTTTGGTAACTTTATCCGGACAAGCAATAAGCGATTCTACACATAAACTAAACAATGAATTACAGGCTTTTCAGATGGAAAATCTTCCTCTTTCTTACCCCAGTGAATTCACTTCTGCAAGCATACCAATTAAAGAATTTAGAGAGAATGCCCGAAGTGTGGGTTTGATTAACATAACTCCTGATAGTGATGGAGTAATAAGAAGAGTTCCTTTATTCTATAAAATTCAATCACAACTATATACTCAGATCGCTTTTAACGCCTGGCTCCAAGAGCAAAGCCAAGCGGTTTATTCTCCTCGCAACATCAAAATAAATGATAGTGTTATACCTCTTGTCGATGGAAAGAATTATCTGATTAATTGGTATGGCAAAGGTGGTGTTGGTGGTATCTTTAAATATATCCCCTTCAGTGCCTTAGTACAAAGTGCCGTAGCATCTATTTATCAAGAGAAACCAGTGCTTAGCTCCTCATTTTTTGCCGGCAAAACTGTTATAATCGGAGCTACTGCTCCAGGTTTGCTAGATTTGAAAACTACTCCTGCAGGAAAAGTTACTCCGGGAATGGAGATTTGGGCAACCATCTTAAGTAATTTAAACAAATCTGATTTCATTACCATTCCTTCTAATTATCTGATAGAGATTATGTTAACTCTGATTGTTTTGTTAATAATAGTTAGTTTTAGCTATTTGAAAGCACTTCCTGCTCACCTTGTTCTCTTGTCATCAATTATCCTAATTCATCTTGTAATCTT
This sequence comes from Cloacimonadales bacterium (SeqCode), assembly GCA_041672585.1. GTDB lineage: Bacteria > Cloacimonadota > Cloacimonadia > Cloacimonadales > JAFGVF01 > JAEKNW01. The sequence goes on from JBAYZI010000133.1 coordinate 6,286, forward strand.
TCTTACATGGATAAATAATAGACTTTTCTTACCCTGGTTCATTTTTATTATAGCGATTTTAGTCACTTATTTGATTATGCTCTTATTGAATTATTTAGCAGAAGGAAAAGCCAAATCAAGATTGAAAAGAATCTTTTCACGCTATGTTCATCCTGATTTAGTGGACATTTTAATCGCGAGTTCGCAAGATTTTGAACTAGGAGGGAAAGAAGTTGAAGCAACAGTTCTATTCTCAGATATTTATGACTTTACCAGCTATTGTGAGAATAAACGACCTACACAATTAGTAGCTGAACTTAATGCTTATTTTGAGAAGTTTACAGATATTATCTTGTCAAATCACGGTATGCTGGATAAGTTTACCGGTGATGGTTTGATGGCTCTTTTTGGTTCTCCTTTAATTCGTGCTGACCATGCTGATTTAGCTTGTAAAGTTGCTTTAGAACATAAAAAGTATGCAGATTCTCTAACAACAGAAGATGCTGTGAGTTTCTTCTCTAAGAAAACAAGAATCGGGATAAATACAGGCACGGTTATCATTGGTAATATTGGCTCATCACAACGAGCTGATTATACTGCAATTGGTGATGCCGTGAACCTTTCTGCACGTTTGGAAGGTGTGAATAAGCTGTTCAAAACATCAATTATTATTGGAGAAACAACGCGTGAAATTGTCCGGCATAAATATCTCTGTAGAGAGTTGGATAGATTGAAAGTTAAAGGAAAGAATGAAGCAACTACAATTTATGAGCTTATTGGTGAGAAAGAGAATGCCGATGCCAAGATTATCAACTTAATTGAGCAATATGGAAAAGCACTAAAACTATATCAAGAGGCAAACTTTACAGAAGCCTCAATTATCTTTAAAGATTTACATAATAGCGAATATCATGATTATCCATCTTTAGTAATGTTAGAAAGATGCGATTTTCTGCTCAAGAATCCTCCTCAAGCATGGGATGGGGTTTTTACATTAACGGTTAAATAAGGAGAAGTTATGAAGATTGTTACTAATTTTATTTTATTACTTTTATCTCTTTCC
>JBAYZI010000134.1:0-7312 GCA_041672585.1 Cloacimonadales bacterium (SeqCode)
TGAGTTTCAGAATCGATAAACAGTGTCTCTTTTTTATAATCAAACTCAATCTCTTGGTTATCAACAATATGGAAAACTATAACATCATGCTTTTTATAGCGAAAATGTTTAAAACTCTGAATTAACTCTTCAGAGTCATCTAAAAGATCAGTAATAATAATAATTAAACTTCGTTTATTAATTTTCTCAGCAATCTGATGTAAAGCCTTAATGCTGTTAGTATTCTTTTCCGGAGAAATTTCATACAGTTTTTTGTAGATACCGGCAATAAAAGCAGGATTTGTTTTAGGAGGCTGGAGATAAGTTATAGTTTCATTATATGTAACCAAGCCTACAGCATCACTTTGTTTCTGAATAAGATAGGTCAACGCTGCTGCTAAGTTTTTGGCATAGTCAATCTTTCTCACTTTATGAGAAGAGAATGCCATAGAATTACTATGATCAAGCAGAATGTAGGCATTAACATTGGTCTCATCCTCAAATCTTCTCACATAATATCTATCAGTTTTAGCAAATTGTTTCCAATCTATGTCCTTTATCTGATCTCCAGGAATATACTGTCTATAATCAGAGAATTCAACACTAAAGCCATGATAGGGTGATTTATGCAAACCAACCATGAAGCCTTCCACAATCTCTTTCACATTTAAGTGAAAAGCATCTAAGGTATTAGCTACTTTCTCGGTAATTAATCTATTCATCTACTTCTTTTTATAAAAAAGAGCTAAGGGAATCAAGACAACATACCCAATAGTTAAGATTATCGGAGATAGTGTTTTATCACCAAGATCATCACCGGCATATTTCATCACTATGTAACCAATAATAATAACTGCAATAGCTACAGCTAAAAGTATAAAATTAATAGTCGAGAGATTTAATCTGTCATATATCTTATTTTTCATCATACCTCTTAAAATTTAGTAGAATATATAATTTGGAAAGCTCTGTCAAAAGTTGTCTTTTCTGTAGGTTGGAAATTTGGAGAGTTCTCTAACAGATCATAAACAGAAAACTTAAATTGTAAATCAGGAATAATAAACCAGCCAACTGAGAAATTCAAATATCCTTTTCCATCACCATATTTTTCAACTTCGTTAGTAGAATTATTAGCATTATCATTGAAGGCAAAATTATACTCAAGAGTAAAGTTTAAGTCTTCACCAATGCTTTGACCTAAGGTGATGAAGGTGTTAATATCTTTATCTCCATCGCTATCTTCTGTTGAACGATTTGCACCAATATTAATTAACGAACCTCTGAGAAGCAGATCGTTCTTACCAATAACAGCATAAAAACCGGGAGACTTCATGCTATATCTTTTAAGGTCTTCGTGCCAAACGCCATGCCCTTCGGAATCAAAACCCAGAGCTAAGCTTGGAATATTAATAGTCTCTTTTAAAAGCTGAAACTTAGCTTTAAAATCGATATGATCGTTCCAATCAGGTTCTTTATTACCGACAAAGTTTTCAGCTCCATAACTAAACCCAATAGACAGTCTATCAAAAAGACCGATTTGAGAAGTCAGCCTCATGCTACTGTTCTCATAAAACTTAGTTTCGAAGTTGTAGCTTCCTTTTTCTAAAGCTTTTGATGTGGGAGTTGTGATTGATTCAAACTCAGAAACGCCTAGTGCTAGTGATACCATTGATATCAAGATTATTGCAATTGACAACCTTTTCATAATTACTCCTTAATATAAAATGATTTTGCGATTCCTTGTAGCTCAACAATGAAAGGAATCTTCGTTCCTGCCGGAAAATACACTGCAGTATCTATAAAATATCCACTCTTACTATTATCATCATAAAAGGCATAACTGCGGAAAGAACCACCCATATTAGTGTTGCTATTCTCCCAAGCTCCTTCTATTTCATAGCCATAATATATACCACCATCCCACGCTGTAAAGGTTTTGGATAATATTTTAGTCCTATCCCAATCTATTCTATCACCATCTAAGATTACCTTCCCAATTCTTTCTCTTATATTCTTAACCCAAATGTCATTGAAGTCATAAGACTCCATCTTTTCCTGATAAGTAGTGATGAACTTGTCCGGTAAAACAGTCTCTTTCTTTTTATATCTATGCAAAAAACTTATCATATTCTCAACTTTATCTTCTTTGTAAAGCTGGAATGTGTTAGGGATTTCCAGTCCATATTTATATTCAGCAAAAGCATTACCGCTTAAAGTGCCACGATAATAGACTCTATGGGTCATTCTGGTTAAGAATCTCTTAGCATAATCCAAATATAGATTAGGGATTTTAGCAAGGATAATATCTTCTGTTCTTCTTTCATCTTTAGAGAGAATAAAGGTAACTAATTGATCATCTGACCACTCATTTTGATAGGTGAGGATTATAGAAGATATATTATTAACATGGTCTAACTTAGCTTGTGAAATCTTCTGTTCGACAAAAGAAGTTAATTCATCTCGAACTTCTAAATTACAGATAAACATAATATTCTTAGCTTTTTTTAGCTCTTCAAAATCAGCGAAGTCCTTCCAGAAAAGATAAAAAGTTCTCTCTTTTTGTGCTCCCGATTGAGGATAACCAAATTGCTCTGTCATTATCTCATAAGTATTAGCATTTAATGCCTGGTTGAAAAACACATACACATCTTGATGATTACCATAAGAGATAGGCTTGCTATCATCTGTAAAGTTACTGACAGGCATGTAACTATCATCTTTAGAGCTACAGCCAAACAAACATAAAAGACAAGCAATAACAACTAAATATTTCATTAGAGAAGCTCCTTAATATTCTTAAAATAACTTGCACCTGAGAGAAGGGTAACAATTACAACTACCCAAAAGTATAGATTTAGATATAAGACATAATTTGTCAATCGGAAATTTATCCCTAATAGAAAAAACGACACTGTGAGTCCTACCATTTGCAGAGCAGTTTTGATTTTACCCCAATTATTAGCAGCTAAGATTATCTTTTTCTTCTTATAAATATCTCGCAAGATAGTGATAAGCACCTCTCTTAGCGTAATGATAATAAAAATCCACATTGATAAATAGCCATGCTTCCCAAAAGAGAGTAAGGCTAAGGCAGAAAGGACTAATAACTTATCAGCGAGGGGGTCCATTATCTTACCAAAGTTAGAAATAACCTGATATTTCCTGGCTAAGTAACCATCAAAGAAGTCGGTAACCGAAGCAACCATGAAAATAGTAAATGCAATCATTAAGCTTTCGTTGATAAAATAATAGATAAAAAACGGGATGAGTAAAATTCTCATCATTGTTAATATGTTAGGTAAATGTTTCATGATAACTATATAAACCTCTCATTTTTTTCATTAATAATTACTAAATTAACAAGAGCTACTAACACTATAAACCCAATAAAGGGTGCACTGTATAGTTTGGAGATGAAACTTAATTGAATTAACAAACCTTCCATTGCTGAGAAAAGAATAATAATTAACACAATACTCTTTTTTGCTCTTACTTGTTTATGATAGGTGCGTGGATTTAAATGCCCCCTGACCAAGAATCTTGTTCTTTCTGCACTTATTGTAGCTAAATAATAATCAAGTAATTGAATTAATAGTGAGATAGTAAGTAATAAGAAACCATAAGTCATTAATTCTCTATTGTGTAGCGTTCTTGATTTATATTTCAAGAGACTTCTCTCTTCAGAGATTTCCGTAAATTGCAGCATTAGATCAGAAAAAATGTTCTTATCGTAATAGTAATGTTTTATATCAGATTTTACTGACGGTATATTACCGCTACTTATAAATTCATACCCATTCTCGGTTAAATATGTTTCTATAGACAATAGCTGTTCTGTAGCATCGCTTTTTCTTAAAAATGAAATTAATAATTCATTAGGAAGATACAATTTCATCTTATTTAATAAAGATTTACTCGGTTTCTTAGTATTGCCTTGTTCCAAATACCTTTTAAGCTTACTATCATACAGGAGAGTATCAATAAATGAAGCTTTAGGTTGGATTATTAAGCCGGAAAAATCTTCTTCTGTAAATTGTGTTAAAATATCTTCTCGAACCTTGCTAAGCTCATTAGCATCAATACTATAAATAGATAGCTTGATGGCTGCAAGTTTATCCAATAAAAGAGATTCCCTATTGTTTATCAACTCATTAGCTGACTTACCAACTGCAAAATCTTTTAGTTGAAAATAATAATGAAAGCTCATAAAAATAAATCCAAACAGCAATATAATGATTATATTAAAAATTAGAAATCTATGTTTCATAGCTTAATGACCTCTCCATTCTCTATGGAATAAGATGCATCAAGATCAGGTATTTTTTTCTGAGAAGTAAACAGCACGCATCCACTATTAGTTTTATACTTCATTAAAATTTTACCCACAATAGGTAGAATCGTTGGTGAATAACATTGATCAAAATCATCTATAAGTAACAATAGTGGATTTAGTCCACAAGCTATAACTAGCTCAACCAACCTTTGCTTATCATCGGTTAAATCTTCAACTTTAGTTTCAAGATTTTTCTCTAAATCTGCTATGAAAGAATATTCGCCAATTGCTTCCAAATATTTTTTACTATCACCCAGATAGTTGTCATAAACAGTACTCTTTGATAATAAGTGAATATCTTTGTTAAGTAAATAAGTTATTGCTTTTTGTTTGGTATGATTATTAAAATCAATTAATCCACGGTAGGTAAGATGAAAGCCATGGAGGGTGTTGGTTAGCAAACTCTTTCCGGACTTCTCTCCCCCATACACAACATTAAGGGAGGAGTCTTCAAGAGTCATCTCATTAACCTTAAGTAATATTCTATTGGCTTTTATAATTTCTAAATCATTTATCTGTATCATATTCTATTCCAATAACAAAGACCTTATTTTCTTTGATTAATTTAATAATTTTAAACTTATACTCTTCTAACTTCTGCATCAACTCTTCTTCTCTTTCAAGAGAATAAAGCAACCAAGCTATACCGGTAGATTTCAAGCCTTTCGCTATAGCAATAAAAACATCATCCATGGTACAAGCTAATTCAAATTTAGCAACATTATTCTTAGGAATGGGACTTAACCTACCACTGTTAATTCTCATAAAGGGAGGATTAGCCACTATTACATCATATTGCTGCATGAAGGGGCACTGCCTTAAATCAGCTTCCCTCATTTCTATTTTAAGTTGCTGAATCTCACAATTCAACTGCGCTAAAGCAACTAATTCTACATCAATTTCAATCCCGGTTATCGTCCATTTAGGAAACCTCTTTTTGAGCATAATAGAATTGATTCCATTACCGCTTCCTAGTTCCAGAACTTGCAGAGCAGAAGCACTTTGCTGAGAATAGTAAGCTATTACTGTCTCATTTAACAACACATTGTCAGTAGATATTTTCTGTCCTTCTCGGTGTTGATAAATACAGGAACCATCAGGAAGGTGAATAACTTTAGAATTTTCTTTTAGTTTTTCATCATCCATCATTTGGAAAATTCAAGCATAGCATCAATACTTCTCTTAGCTGCTAATCTCAAATCTTCAGACATAGTAATCTCAAAAGTCTCATCTTGCAAGCTTCTCAAGACATCTTCTAAAGTAACTTTCTTCATATCAGCACAGACAGCATTAATAGCTAAAGGCACAATACTCTTGCCCGGATTATCTCTTTTTATCTGCTCATATAGTCCAACTTCAGTGCCGATTATGAGGTTATCATGCTCTTTAGCATAATCAGCCATACCCTTTGTTGAAGAGACAACATCAGCGTATTTCACGATTTCGGTAGGGCACTCCGGATGAACTAGTAATTTATGTTTAGGATGCTCTTTCTTGACTCTCAGAACATCACTTTTACTCATTTTAAGATGATGAATTGGACAATAACCGTCCCACACTATAATATTGCGTCCGGTTTGATGCTGTGCATAGGTTCCTAAATTTTGATCAGGAACAAAAAGAATCTTCTTATCTCTAGGTACACTTTGAATAATCTTTACAGCATTAGAAGAAGTGCAACAAATATCACTCTCTGCTTTCACTTCTGCTGTAGAATTAACATAACAGATAACAATAGAGTTGGGATGATTGTTCTTAAATTGTCTGAGTTGCTCTCCCGTAATCATATCCGCCATAGGACATCCGGCATCTTCAACCGGCAAGAGTACCTTAATCTTAGGAGATAAAATCTTAGCTGTTTCTGCCATAAACTTGACACCGCAAAAGATGATAATATCTGCTTTTACTTTACTTGCTTCTATGGATAATTGCAACGAATCTCCTACAAAATCCGCAATATCTTGAACATCTAAAGTTACATAATTATGTGCCAATATAACAACATTCTTCTCTTTCTTTAATCTTTGTATTTCATTTATTAATTCTGTATTTTCCATTATTCCCTCTATTTATATCAATTTCTTGATAATTAATGATTAATCATATTTTGTATGACCGAATCCACCTACACCTCTAACCGTATCAGATAAACTCTCAACAACTTCCCACGCAGGGTTCTCATACTTTGCCACTACCATTTGAGCGATTCTCATTCCGTGAGTTATCTCAAAAGGTTCAGTACCAAAATTAAAGAGGATTATTTTCACTTCACCTCTATAATCCGGGTCTATAGTGCCGGGAGAGTTCAGAACTCCTATTTGATTCTTTAAGGCTAAACCACTACGCGGTCTGATCTGTACTTCATAGCCCGTTTCAATTGCGATTGCTAATCCTGTTGGAACCAAGATAACCTTATTAGGCTCAAGAATCAGCGGTTCCTTAAGGCATGCCCTGACATCATAGCCGGCAGCGTGTTCAGAAAACTTCTGGGGTAATTCGGCAGTTTCGTCTAATTTTCTTACTTCTATCTTCATTAGAACTTTCTTGTAAGAATAAAATCAGTCAGCAAATCAAGCTTCTCAGCTTTATCACCGTAATGTGATAATATCTTCTTAGCACTTGCGATCAGCTTATCAGCCATTTCATGTGATTTATCTAATCCATAAACTGCCGGGAAGGTAGCTTTTTGCACTTCTGCATCTTTGCCTATTGATTTACCCAGTACATCAGCACTGCCTTCAATATCTAAGATATCATCTACAATTTGAAAAGCTAGGCCTATTTTGGAAGCATATTTATCTAATCTTTGGGTATCTTCTTCCGAAGCATTCGCTGCCATACAGCCAAATCTAACCGCTAAGTTTAATAATTTAGCTGTTTTATTCTCATGAATATATTCTAATGTTTTCTTACTAACTTTCTTGTTCTCATTTTCTATATCATTCATCTGACCTGAGATTAATCCTTCAGAGCCGGCAACAATTGCTAATTCTCTACTAT
>JBAYZI010000135.1:0-7184 GCA_041672585.1 Cloacimonadales bacterium (SeqCode)
TTTAAGAGGTTCCGAATAAACTATAATTATCAAGGAGATTTAAGAGGTCTGGCGAATGATATCAACCGATATGAATCAATTAAACAATTAAACAAATCAACAATTCAACAGCTCTTATTCTGTCTTAATTGCTAATTGCTCATTGCTAATTGCTAATTATTTCTCTTGCTTATCTCCAAAGCCAATCCCCCACCGGAAGTCTCTTTATAAAGCGAAGGCAAATCATGCCCGGTCCGCTTCATGACCCTCACAACTTCATCGAAAGTAATATAGTGCGTGCCATCAGAAAAAAGTGAGAAGAGAGCAGCCGACATTGCCGACCTGCAAGCAAAAGCGTTTCTTTCAATACATGGAATCTGCACTAAGCCACCGACAGGATCACAGGTTAATCCAAGATTATGTTCTAAGCCAATTTCGGCAGCATATTCAATTTGGCGAATAGCTCCGCCCAAAAGCTGAGTCGCAGCAGCAGCCGCCATAGAACAAGCAGCTCCTATCTCGCCTTGACATCCAACTTCCGCACCTGATATAGAAGCGTTGTGCTTAATTAAGTTTCCGATTAAACCCGCAGTTGCCAAAGCTTTGATAATCTCATCATCACGTAAATTCATATCCTGTTGGAGAAAATAGAGCATACCGGGTAAAACTCCTGAAGAACCACATGTAGGAGCAGTAACTACTTTCCCCGCTGAAGCATTCTCTTCTGCTACAGCCAGAGCGAAGGCATAAAGATAACCTGTTTGTTGATAATGGTCACTCATAATTTGAGATTTCCGATAATATTGATAAGCTTTACGCGAAACACCTAAACCCCCAGCCAACACGCCTTCATTCTTTAATCCTCTTTCCACAGCATCTTTCATGACACTCCAAACTTTCTCTAAGTATTCAGGTAAATCTTCACTTTCATTCTCAAACACATATTCCCAGAAAGATTTACCTGATTTTTGGCAATACGCTATAATATCTTCCATCAGATTCAATTCATAAACTGATTCATATTTGATCAAATCGCCTTCATAATGCATAGCTCCACCACCCACACTATAGGCGATTTCCTCACAAACCAACTTATCAGCAGAATCATAAGCCTGAAATTTGATGCCATTAGGGTGATATGGGAGATATATTTCCGGTAACCAGACTATTTCGCAGGGTGTCGGTTCAATGATTGCTAGAATAGCTTTATCAGTTAAATGCCCCTTGCCTGTGGCTGCTAAGCTTCCGTAAAGAGTAACTACTATCTTGGCAGCATCTTGATTTAGCTCTTTGAATCTCAATGTTGAATTGCTGGGTCCCATGGTATGACTACTCGAAGGGCCGTATCCTATTTTATATAAGTTCTTTAGTGAATCCATTTATTTTCCTTTTTTAATTTATTTTGTAAGGTTGGATTTAGGGGGAAATAAGTCAATATAATTAATAATTTATAGTTAATAATGAATAATTGGAAGAGAAAGAGATTTAACACAAAAGGCACAAAAGCCCACAAAAAAACACAAAGAAGAAAGAATTTTATCCACTAATTACAAGGATTACACGAATGTAGGGGCTAATCATTATTAGCCCTCCTAAGGAAGATTTAGCCACTGAAAACACTGAAAGACACAGATAAGATGTAAGGGCTTCTTAATTCTCCTCTTCATTCGCAAAACGAATAATTATATGGAGAGGGGGTGCGATACAGCAACTTTTCACTTTTCATTTTCCTCTTTTAATTCTTCTTTCTTCTCTGTGTTTTCAGTGTTTTCAGTGGCAAAAAGAGTATACCCACAAGGGGGTTGCTCATTGATATCTCTCTCCTATCCCGTTTCGTTTTCGAATACTCATTGTGCTATCCTCTAAGGTGCCAAGGGAGCTCAATGAAAAAGAGCCAAGATTTCTCCCGACTCTTTAATTTATCTTATGATTTAGCAATAAGTTAAATCATTAGCTACTTAATTCTTTTTTGTGAATCTACTAAATACATTTGTATTATTACTCTTGGCATGGAAATAATCCAGCACAAGTGGACTTGCTATATAAATAGATGAATAAGTACCAACTATTGTACCCAACATAATTGCAAAAGCAAAGTCTCTGATTACGATTCCTGCGAACACATAAAGAGAAACAGCAGCAATTAAAGTAGTAACAGATGTAATAATAGTTCTACTAATAGTTCTATTAAGAGCAAGGTTGAATAGTTTGTTCAAATCTTGGTTAGTTCTGGACAATCTCATATCTTCTCTAATTCTATCAAAAATAACAATAGTATCATTAATAGAATATCCGACAATAGACAGCAGTGCAGCAATAATTGTTGCAGAGAGATCTAATTCAAAGATACAGAATACACCAAGCACGATTATCACATCATGAGCGAGTGCAATAATAGCAGCAATACCAAAGTTGAATTGGAATCTAATACCAATGTAAATCACCATCAAGATCAAAGCAATAATCACAGATTTAAAAGCATTACTTTTAAGTTCTTTACCAACAGAACCAGCCACAACTTCTATGTTTGTAGCTTCTTCATCAATTTTATAGCCATCAATATTCTTCATAATTGCAGTAATGATATCTGATTGACCTAAACCTTCTTCAGTTGCTTCAATCGCAGAATCTTCTCTGGTTTTAATGATGAATGATACAGAATTTAAATCTTTTGGGTCATTGCCTGAACTGTTGCTTATTCTTTGAATAGCAGCATCAGAGATTCCTTCTTTTTCCAAAGCAGCTCTAACAACATCAATACTTATTTTTTCTGTACCTTCGTTGATAGGGTCAAGCTTCACCATTATCTGTTGTCCACCGGTAAAATCAATACTCCAATTAGGACCTTTGATCAGTAAGGCAGCAATACTTACAATAACTAATATGGACGAAATAATATATGCTATTTTACGATTACCTATAAAGTTAAATTTTTCCATTTTATTTCTCCCTTAGATACTAAGTTTTTCTTTTTTCTTACCAATGATAAAAGTATTAAACATTGATTTTACTAAAACAATTGCTGAGAACATTGAACCAACGATACCTATCATTAGAGTAACAGCGAATCCTCTGATTGCACCACTACCAAAGCTATACAAGACAACAGCTGCGATTAGCGTTGTGATATTAGCATCAACAATAGTTACTACAGCTCTGTCAAAACCTGCTTCAATTGCTGAATTTACAGATTTACCTGTTTTCAATTCTTCTTTGATTCTTTCAAAAATAAGAACATTAGCATCAACTGCCATTCCTATAGTAAGAATAATACCGGCAATACCAGGCATTGTTAAGGCTGCACCAAACATGGTGAGCATGGCAAGCACAAAAAGGATATTAAAAATTAAAGCGATATTAGCATAAATTCCGGCTACCTTATAATAGACCATCATGAAAATGAAAATTACAGCTAAACCAATAATACCAGCCATTTTACCGGATTGGATACTATCTCTTCCGAGTGAAGGACCGACTGTACTTTCTTGAGCAATTTTTAAAGGAGCTTTAAGGGAACCATTGTTAAGAATATTGGTAAGGTCTTCAGCTTCTGTTACTGAGAAAGTACCGGTAATTACAGCTCTGCCACCGGGAATTCTGCCCTGGATGTTAGGTGCTGAATAAACGATATTATCCAAAACAATAGCTAATTGTCTGCCCACATTATCACCTGTAACACGGGCAAATAAATCTGCACCGGTACGATCAAACTCTAAGTTAATTTCAGGAGTATTGGAACTCTTGAGTTCACTTGCAGAACCACCACCGAATCTCCATGAAGATTGAGCTAACACGCTACCATCTAATTCAGCTTTAGCATTAAGAATAACATAGGGAACGCCACGCTTAAGCTTAACATCTTCAGCAACTTTCATGACAGCTAACTGTTGGTTTTGAGATAAAACTTTCTGCTGTGTGAAAAGAGAGTCAGTGTAAGGTCTGATAAAATCTAAGAATTCAGCTCGGATAAATCCACCCATAGCTATATAAGAGGTAAAAGGTTCTTTCTCTTGTTCTTTAGATAAATCAGGAATATTAGCTTCTAAGCCAATAGCCTTAATCTCTTCTAATTTGTTTTTAGCAAAATATTTATCTATTTCGCTAGTAGCTCTTTTTGTTCTAAAGTCATTGGCAACTAATTTGAATTCCAATAAAGCTGTTTGACCTAGAAGTTTTTTTGCTCTTGCAGGGTCTTTAATACCTGGCAATTGCACAATAATCTGTTTAGTTCCTTTCTTTTGGATAACCGGTTCTGTTAAACCGAATTTATCCACGCGGTTTCGAATAACTTCAATATTAGAATCTAAAGCTTTCTCAATTTGGGATGCCCCTGTCAATTCAGAAGTGTCAACTTCTAAAACAAAATATGAACCACCAGCTAAATCAAGCCCTAAGTTTAATTTCTTTTCGGCAAAATTTACAGGTGAGTCATTATCGAGCATCACATAGACAAAATAGGCTGTAGCAATTAAGAAAAATGCTATCAAGATTCTGTTAAATGTTGAATTTCTCATCGATAACTCCCTCATGTATTTAATAAAATTTCTGTTATTATTTCTCTAAATCAGAACAATATCTGATTCTTTTGTTATTAAGTCAAGTATTTTTAATTATTAGTTTAAAATTATCAAAAAAGATCGCTTTATAACATTAATTATAGTTATTTCACTTACTATCACTTAATCCACTAATAGCTTATAAAACTTAGTCTTCTTTCTTCTGATTAGTGAATCCAATAGACTTATTAGCCTCGGGAAGCCCTTTGATAACAATTTCACCATATTGCTTTTCATAATTCTCAATATTACTCTTTAAAGTATTAAGAAATTGCTTGGTGTGTTGCGGGGTTTTAATGATTCTACTCAATATCTTGGCATCTTGCAGTCCGGGTAATAATCTTCCAAAATCTATGATAAATTCTGATTGATTATGTGAAATCACTACTAAGTTAGAATAGACACCTTCTCCAACTTTTTCATCTAACTTAAGATTAATTTGTTTCTTATTTTGCATTCTTTCTCCTAAAAAAATCAGTTACTATCAAAAAATATTATATCTTTGCATACTGTCAACAGTTTTTTCAATTACTTCGCGATTTGCCTTTTTTTACTTTCATTAAATATCTCTTTATACACTCTTTTGATAAACTCTGCGTCTAAGTTATTGTGCTTAGCTAGAACTGTTAATTTAGAGATTATCACAGCTTCACGCGATAAATCTTCAACACCTGTTTTAAGGTGCTTTGTGGCTACAGCCAGCTCCATGCGTTTCCCGAGTAGCTTAATAATCTCGGCATCAATTTCGTCAATTTTTCTTCTTATTGTTTCTAAGTTCATGTTTGGTTTAACTCCTTAGCGATTCTCCCCTAGCGGGTCAAACCTCTTTTGAGGGTACCCACAGTCAATCATCATTGCGATACATCCACCGAAGCTACTAAAGCGAAGGGGGAAGCAATACCGCAACTTTTCACTTTTCATTTTTATCTTTTAATTTTAAGACCACACCCCGCCGAAATTCGGCACCCCTCTCCATAAACCTTTCTACGAAAGGGAAGAGGGGAATTAAGATTTTCATTGCTTGCAATGATGCACTCAGGGATGAGTGCGTTCCCAGTGAAGAGGCTTTATATTAGTCTTAATCCGTGTTAATCAGTGGCTAAATACTTCTTCCTTCTTCTTTGTGAAATTAGTGTAATCAGTGGATAGATCTCTTCTTCCTTTCAATCGCTAATTTCCCGATAAGCATTTGCCAGTAAAGATAAATCCGCAAGCACCAAAGCAGTAACAGCCTCAATAACAACGGGAACTCTCAACCCGAAGCACACATCATGCCTACCTGAAATCGCGAACTCTACCATCTTATTCCGGCTATATGAGAAGCTTTTCTGAGCCTTTCCAATACTGGCAGTAGGTTTAATAGCAACCTTAAATTCTATTCTATTGCCATTGGTAATACCGCCTACAATTCCACCTGAATTATTAGTTTGAGTAGTTCCTATTTCATCAACTATCAAATCATTAAACTCACTTCCGGGGGTAGTTATTGGGTCTTTCTCTAAGCCAAACTGAATCCCTTTAACTCCGGGAATAGAGAAGATTGCATGTGCCAACAGAGATTCAACAGAATCAAAGAAGGGTTCACCTAATCCGACCGGGATATTCTCCACAACACAGCCGATTTCGGCACCTAAAGAGTCCTTCTCTTCTACCGCCTTCTTTAGTAAAGCGTGATACTCCTCTTCCCCACCTACTGAAAGGATTTTAGCAGAAATAGCTATGTCGGGAATGACTTTTTTAGCCAGATAACCGGCAACGACTAAACCTGCTGTAAGCCTACCTGAAAAGTGTCCACCACCGCGCGTATCGTTATGTTTATGATATTTGCAGGAAGCAGTAAAATCAGCATGATTAGGACGCGGAATGTCTTTTACCAGCTCATAATCAGAAGGGCTGATATTGTTATTAAGAAAGGTAATTAGAATCGGAGCACCGGTAGTTTTGTTTTGATAAACACCACTCTTAAACTCTGGAATATCAGCTTCCTGACGAGCAGTAGTGCCTAATTTACCTGCTCTTCTACGGTCTAAAAGTAGGGTAATCTCAGCATAACCAAGCTCTATTCCACTTGGGACACCATCAAGCAACACGCCAACACAACTGCCGTGCGATTCTCCGAAAATCTCTACTCTTAACAATCTGCCAAAACTATTCATAGTTTACTCCTAAAGAGTTTAGATCAGCAACAAAATCAGGATATGATTTATTTATACATTCATAATTATCTATGGTAATCGGTTCTGTGCTAACAGCATTCAGAATCAAAGCAGCCATCGCAATTCTATGATCATTAAATGTCTTAATTTTACCCCCCTGAAGTTGGGTAGGAAATATAGTTAAAACATCACTCTGTTCATCATAATTATGTTTAACTTGCAGTGTTGAAAGAAGTTTAATTATTGAATTTAATCTGTTAGACTCTTTATGCTTAAGTCTGTAGCAATGAGAAAGCCGGCTTGGGGATGTTGCACCAATCGCCAAAGCAGCTAGCAGTGGTGCTAAGTCCGGACTGTTAGTCAGATCAAAAGTAAAGCCTGAAAAAGCACTCTTTTTGACCTGCAGGGTGGTAGGGTTAATAAACTCATAGTCTCCACCTATCTCTTTCAAAATAGCTAATACTGCTCTGTCAGGAAGTTCAGCTCGGTCATG
>JBAYZI010000136.1:0-7118 GCA_041672585.1 Cloacimonadales bacterium (SeqCode)
TAAAGATAGAGTTATTATCATGGGAGCTGGTCATTGTGCTCAAGCTTTAGCTTCAATTCTCCACAATTTAAACTTTGCTATTGTTGTTTATGATAATAGGGAAGAGTGGCTAAACCCTGATTCTTTCCCGGATAAAACAACATTCATCAATGCTGATTTCACTAATATTACTGCTAATATCCCCATCCATAGCTCTGATTATTTGGTTGTAATGACCTATGGACATGAGTTTGATAACCTAGTTACTGCTCAATTAATCGGTTTAGAATGGAAGTACATGGGGGTGATGGGAAGTAAAAGCAAGGCTGAAGAATTAAAATCATATCTCAAGCTAAATCATTCAGCTGATGTTATTAACAAAATTAATTGCCCTATAGGATTATCCATAAATTCACATACTCCTTATGAGATTGCTGTGAGTATTGCGGGAGAGATAATTAAAGTTCGAAATATAAAGTAACATAGAGTTTTTAAGAAAAACTTACAAGAATTTAATGATTTTAAGATTTAATATAACATACATTAAAACTATGATTAGCAATGATTTTCATAATTATTTTAATAAATTATTAACCTAACAAGTAAATAACATTGACAAGATTCTATAATGAATTATATTGTCATTAAATGATGTGAGGATATTTTGAAAGTTGAGATTTCAGATAGGAAATTAAAAAAGATAATACATGATAAAAAGAAATTAACTAAAGAATATGGACCTGATAATGCGAAACTAATTATTCAAAGGTTTAATGAGTTATCAAGTATCGCGGATTTAGGATTAATGATACAATATAGAATTGGCAGATGCCATAGTTTAACCGGTAATTTAAAAGGCAAATATGCATTGGATCTTCAACATCCTATGCGAATGATTATTGAACCATTGTTTGAAGGCAATCAAGATTTACTGAATGTTGTTGCTGTAAGAATAATAGAAATAGGAGACTATCATGAGTGATTTTATTGTTGCTGCCATTCCAATACCACCGGGAGAAACTCTAAAAGAATATTTAGTTAATTGGAATATTTCACAAAAAGAATTAGCTATGAGATTAAATTTATCTCACAAACATGTTAATGAAATTATTAAAGGTAAGGCGCCAATAACCATTGAAACAGCTATCAAACTGGAAAAGGTTTTAGGATTACCTGCCTCTTTCTGGCTGGGATTAGAATCTACATATCAGGAAGCCCAAGCCCGTGAGAGCCTTTCTGAAGTAACTGAAAAGGAAATAGAGATTTTGAAATCAGTGGATTATGCTGAACTTGCCCGAAATAAGTGGGTTGAGAAAACAAATATCACTGCAAGGAAAATTGAAAACCTACACTCATATTTTGGCGTGGTTAGTTTAGAGTCAATTCCTCAGTTAATCCCCGTAGCATTTAGGGTCTCCAATAGTTTTACTCCTTCAGGTTTTGCCTTAGCTGCCTGGTTACGACAAGGAGAAGTATTAGCACAAGAAATAAAGACAGAAGGTTATTCGAAAAGTAGAGTAAAAACTTTGATAAAGGAAATTAGAATTTTAACAACCAAACCACAAGAAGAATATCTTGATCAACTTGCCAAAAAATGTGCAAAATATGGTATTGCGTTGGTGATTGTTCCTCACTTAAAAAAGACTTATGTTAGTGGTGCAGTAACATGGGTTAATTCAAACAGAATAATCCTTCAATTAAGTACTAGAGGAACATACTCGGATATTTTCTGGTTTAGCCTTTTTCATGAACTTGGACACATCTATCATGAGCATAATAAAAATAAAACTATAATTTATGACCCACATAAAGAATCAACAATAGAGAAAGAAGCGGATGATTTTGCAAGTCGAAATCTTATACCGGAAGTAAAATATCAAAAGTTTATTAGCAATGGTGTTTTCTCTGAAGATAAAATAAAAGTTTTTGCTAATGACATTAAAATCCATCCCGGTATTGTGGTGGGGCGTTTAGCTTATGATAAATTAATTAAACATGGACAATTCAACGATTTAAGGGAAAAGATATTGTGCAGAGATAATGAAGAATCATTATTAGCATAACTAACTTTTCACTGTATCCAGTCCTAAATAGTTTGACTGTTTTATCACCGGCTCTCCCTACTGGTAGAACCTCTTTTGAATAAATTTCTTTGGAGTGTCGAAGACTCCTGTGCAACTTCCTGGGTTGGTGTAGCTTCAGCGAAGACACCTATGTTAGGGATTTTATTAATTATTAACTATTAATTTCTCCCCCTACTTACTATAGCGACAGTTTTCTTCAATTTTGTCCCACTTCTTGAATTTATCTTTTATTATTTTCACTATTAGATATATATCTAATAGACGGAGATAAACTCATCGTATATGTTATATTTGTCTAACAATAAATGTTATGCTTAACAAAAAAAAAGAGGTCTTTCTTTTCCTCAAAATCTTCTTAATGTGTTAGGGGAACGTCAGCGGGTAGCTCGATGAGTTCTCGCATATTAGACGGTTAAGCCATGGAAAACCCTTAGAATGCACACTTGGATATGATGTAGAAATAAATCCACAAAAAAGAGGTGCAGATTTTAACTCTGCACCTCTGTGTTCATTTGGAGATTAGCACATTATTTCATTGTTTTACAGCGAGATTTCAAAATAGTGGTTTGTTTACTGTTTAGTTCTTTATAAATATCTTCTATGACTTTAATCTGAGCAAGAGCATTTTCTTCTTTAAGCTTATAAAAGGCTTTTGTAGCTGTGGCTGCATTTTTAAAGTTTTGTTGCTTCATTGCATCTCTTTTATCAATCTGAAGATTATCAATTTGGGCTTGTTTAAGGTTTTGTTCTTTCATGAAGGCAGTCTGAATATCTGTAATTTTCTTAACTTGCTTATCTGTTAATTCTAACTCTTCTGACATGGCAAGAATATGTCGTCCTGGCTTCATTTCACCCTTGTGGCGTCTTCCCATTGCCTTTTCTCTCATTTGCATTTGGGGCATATCGCGGTTTTGTCGTTGTCCTCTATAATGATTACCATAAGAGTTTCCTCTACCCAATTCAAATTCTCCGGCAGCTTCCACGCGTGGTGTCTGAGCCATGAGTGACCCGATTAAGATTGCCATTAAGGCAAACACTAACATTGTTCGTTTTAACATTTTCTATTCTCCTTTCGATTGGTTTATTTTCTCTGTTCACTCTTTAAGACTTGTAGAGGTTCTAAATCCTGCACTTTAATTAAATTTAAAAATGGATAGAACACAGACGACGCTGATCAGATAGATTAAAACAGATTAAGAAAGGAAAAAGCTTTTAACCCAAAACCACTAAAAATCACAAAGTCACAAATGTAAGAACAAAGCATTTTCCGCCCTCTTCGAGAAAGAGTTTTGACGTGAGTTTGCAAGAATATCTTTTAACACTGTGTTTTAGTGGGTTTTTGTGTTTTTGTGTTAAAAATTCTTATTTTCTTGAAACATAATAAAAATAAGGCTGAAGTAAACTTACTCCAGCCTCTCTTTGTTTATAATAAAATTAACAGATACACTTAACTACTTTATTTAAAACTATATTTATAACCGACTCTTATGTCAAGAGCTTGAAACCCTTTATCTCCGGGGGCTAATTTAAACTCAAATATCTGATTTCTGTTGGGTAGGATCAAATCTACATTTTCCGGTAAGTTTGAACTATGGAAAAAGATTGATTTGTAGGGTGAATTCTCTTTGCGAGAATCAGTAATCCATAAACCCTTATTAATTGAATCTAATACTCTGAAAAAGCCAAAATTCTTCTCTTTATTATATGTATAACAGATGCCTCTAACATAAGAACCCTCTTTTCCCCAAGGTATATTGTTAATAGGAACACCATATTCATCTTGCACCGGGATTAAATCCGGAACCAAGAAACCTGAAACAAAAATATCAGCTTCATTCTTAATTAAATATGAGACATTCTTAAATCCTAGAACATCGACGCGACATCCTTTGTTTTGTAATGCTCTAATTACCTGGAGAAAATCTCCATCTCCGGTAACTAAAAGAACATAATCCAAATGACTTGATTGTAATAGAGCATCAACTGCCAGATCTAAATCTGCATTAGCTTTGGCATAACGATGACCTTGTTCATCAAAGAAAAACCTGACATGTTTTACTATAACTTTATATCCGTAATCGCGTAAGTTGGCATGAAAATTAAGTGAATGACGACGATATTCTACATCATCCTTAGCTCTCTCTTCATCATAAGCTAAGTACGCATTTAGTCTTACTGCTGTGCCATGATTACGACAAGCAAACTCGCGTAAAACATCATATGCTATACCGTAACCACCGTTTTGAGCAATGTTGGCAACATCAATATAGATGCCGACTCTTTGGAATCCCATTCTCTCCATAATATCTCCTTTCTTTATTTATTCTAATTATCTTAAATTGAGAATAGCTGTCAATAAGAAAATATTTCAAGAATGAATTGACAAAGTTTCAAAACCAAGATAATTTACTCAAAAGTGAAAAAGGAGTCAATTGTTTGAAAGATTTGACTGATGAAACTAAGGAAATACCAGAAAGTAGCACTATGCTGAATAGGATTATATTTTGGATGCAATTTATATTCTTCGGAGGGTGGACCGGTATTCAGATCATACTGCAACCCCAAGATCTCTCTGTGTTTGTTAATAATAGAGGATTATTAGATAATTTCTTCTTTACCTTCTCCTATTCCTGGCAAAATGTTCCCTTACTCTATCTTTTGCTGGTTGCTATTGCTATTTTTTGGACTTATAGGTCGGTAATGCTGGATTTTCAGATGATTAACCACATGAAAAGCAGTGATGGGGTAAATCCTATTCCCCAAGAAGATAAACATAATATTGTGGTCTTTATTACCACCCTGAATATCTTAATATGGGCATTTGCAATCGCCTTAATCTATCTTCTTCCTTATTGGAATCTATCCTTCATGACAGATATGTTTTATGATTATACTGGAACAGATAAGCTCAAAGAACCACTTTATATTCTCCTTATTTTAGCGGTTAGCAGTGTTAATATCTTTATTAGACATCAGCTTCTCCTTTTCTATCATGGTGGTTATGAATACCTAGCTTTAAGTGATTTCCTGAAATCTTTCTTTGCCACAAAAGTGCAATACCTTAAATCTTATTTGGTTATCTTGTTAGCTACCACTTTGTCTGCCCTCATCTATAAACAGTTTATTTTAGACCTTTTTTTCAAAATAAGAAAAGCAGTTTCTGCAGAATATTTAGTAAATTTGCCACTGATGGTTAATAGAGTTGATGTTCTTAGGGCGATTCCTTCTCTGCTGTTTTTGTTCCTAATTAGCAGCCTATTCTTCTCTCCTTTAATCTTCTATATCTATAAAAGAATATTGCAAGCACAGTATGATTTTCATAAACAACAATTTTTAAAAGAGAAAAGAAAAAAAGAGATTGACGAAAACAGAGAACTATCGGATATTAGTGATAAGTTATTTTAATATGGAGGAATAAAGATGAAAAAGATTTTAATCGTTGTTATGGTGTTAGTTCTGATGCTGACTTTTGGCTGTTCATCAACTAAAAAAGTTAATAGAATAGCAAGCGACCAAGTTGTAGATTTAAGCGGAAGATGGAATGACACTGATTCAAGATTAGTGTCAGAAGAGATGGTAAAAGATGTTGTAGCTCAACGCTGGTTGTCAAACTTTCTTTCAGAAAGAGGTGAAAAACCGGTAGTAACCGTTGGCACAGTGAAAAACTTAACAAGTGAACATATTCAAACAGAAACCTTTATTAAAGATATGCAAAGAGAACTAATCAACTCAGGTGTAGTTAGATTTGTTGCCGGTAGAGATGAAAGAGGCGAGATTAGACAAGAGAGATTAGAACAGCAATCTTACGCTTCTGAAATTACTGCTAAGAAATTAGCAGAAGAGATAGGTGCAGACTTTGTTTTACAGGGCTCTATAAACTCTATCATTGATGCAGTTGATGGTAAAAGAGTTATTTTCTATCAAATTAACCTACAATTAGTAGATACTGAAACAAGTGAAACTGTTTGGGTAGGAGAGAAAAAACACAAAAAGTTAGTAACTCAAAGCAAAATGAAGCTATAATTTAATCCCCAATAAGCAGTAAAAGTAGTGCCGGAGAAGAGATTCTGTGCTATTTTAAAGGAGTTATTGATGCAACTTGTTAAAAGCTTTCTAATAGTTATTGTTCTAGTGCTTAGTGTTGCTTGTACCAGTATTAGGACGCGAGATGCTTATAAGGGGAGCCTTTTATCTAATGTCCAAAACGGCAATTACCCTGGAGCAGTCCAATTAATAGAAGGTGCCAAAGATAAAAGCTTTTCGCAAAAAGACATGGTGCTTTATCATCTTTATCGAGGCGTGTTGCTTCATTATAACAAAGAATATGCAGAGAGCAATGAATCCTTAGACTTAGCAGAAGAGGGAATAGAAGAACTATACACTAAATCAATTAGTAAGGCAGCTTCTTCTATGCTACTGAATGATAATGCTTTTGCCTATGCCGGAGAAGATTATGAGGATATTTATGTTAATATCTTTAAAGCCTTAAACTACATTAATTTAGAAAGAACAGAATCTGCTTTTGTGGAGATCAGAAAGGTAAATGTTAAGCTTAACCTTTTAGAAGATAAATATAAGAAATATGCTAATAGCTTGAACAGTTCAGCAGATAGTAGAATCGAAATACAGGTGGAGAGTACCCAGTTTAATAACTCTGCCTTGGCGAGATATTTGAGCATGTTGCTTTACCGAGCTGATGATAAACGAGATGATGTTAGAGTTGATATGAGATATCTTGAGGAAGTCTTCACTTTACAAGCCAACATTTATAACTTTGCTAAACCGGATATGACAGATTTCTTAACTAAAAAAGCTGGTAAAACAAAGTTAAACTTAGTCAGCTTTACAGGTTTGGCTCCTCAGAAATACCCCATAAATTACCGTGTTGCTACTTCTGAAAATATGGTACACATCTTTGTTGATGATGGCACGGATGTAAACGGTCAATCGCTTATTTTCCCCGGTGTTTCGGCAGGTTATTACTTTAAGTTCTCAGTACCTCAAATGCAGGAGAAGCAGAGTAATATTACCAGAATAAAAGTTGAGGTTAATGGT
>JBAYZI010000137.1:0-7072 GCA_041672585.1 Cloacimonadales bacterium (SeqCode)
CTGATGTATTTTCTTTTTTTGTGTACTTTGTGCCTTTTGTGGTAAATATTCGTCATCCTTCTCTCTGTTTTCAGCGTGGGAGGGCATAATGTATTGCATGAAGCCCCTGGCAAAAAAATAAGGGCAGAAAATATTCCGCCCTTACATTTATTCATCTTTCAGATTATTACATTCTCTTTAGTATATCTTCTTCAACCTTAAGAGCTAATTTATTAGTCTTTTCCCATAAATCAGTAGCTTTATTTGTTATCTCTTTGATAAACTTCTCGTCTTTCACACCTGGCATATTAATCTTAACATTAAGATAAGCAGCTTTAGCTCCTGCATTAGCAGTTAAAGCAGCAACACCGGCATCAGAGATAGCATTAGTGTTACCAATAACAGCTATCTTTTCTGAAAGTTGCACAGCATCCCAGCAGATTTCTAAAGTCTTGAGAGGGATCATAATAGCATGCTTAGTTGCTTCTTCCATAGCGAGCTCACGAGCAGCTTTTTCTTCATCACTCTTGCGCGGTAATCTCATAGCATCCATCATGACATAGAAAGCTTGAGTATCTTCATCAACAGCAGCGATTGATCTCTCTTTAATAGATTGACCTGCTTCAGCATATTCTCTAGCTTCGACTTGCACTTTCTCATAACCTTTCTTATCAACAGTAAGGTTAGAGACCATTGCAGATAAAGCTCCGGACATAGCTACACAAACTGCTGCTACTGAACCACCACCTGGTGCAGGGGAGTCTGAAGATAATTCATCAGCAAACTCTGTGATTGTCATATTGACTAAATTATCTTTATTCGCAATAGCGTATTCAATAACTTTCTTATCTAAATCAAAATCACCTAAATCATCTAAGCCCATTGATTTTACAGCAGTCTCCATAATTTTTCTTTCAGAAATACCTGCTGATTCGCCCATCTTTTTGAGATAGTATTTACCTGCTTGAATGAGAGCATCTTTAGGAGTTAAACCTACTAATTCAGAACCGGTTACGTAGATACCTTTGGCTAAGGCTAATTCTCTAACTTTATCTAACACTTCATGGACAGGAGTGATTTTATAATTTGTTAAGTTGATAGAAATTTGGGCTCTGTCATATTCATCAATGAACCAACCAACAGCTTTACATTCGGTGAAAAGTCCCGGTTGCATAACTTTATTGCCATCTGCATCTTTGACTAATTTGCCTTTAGCATCTCTGGCAGGTCTGCCTTTTTCTCTAATATCAAGAGCGATATCATGAGCTTTAGCTTTATCACGAGTATTGAGATTTATATTATAAGCAATTAAGAATTCTCTTACACCAATAGCGGTTGCACCTGATTTAGCATTGAATTTTTGAACACCGAAATCCGGTTTCCAATCAGGATCTTGCATTTTCTTAGGAAGTGCTTCATATTCACCTTGTCTAACTACTGCGAGATTTCTCCAAGCAGGTTTGGAAGCTGAATGTTCGTAAAGATAAACAGGAATACCAAGTTCATCGCCGACTCTTTTGCCTAACTGCTTAGAGTATTCAATACACTCTTCTACAGTTACACCGGAAACAGGAATAAGGGGACATACATCAGTTGCTCCCATGCGAGCATGGGTACCATGATGCTTACTCATGTCAATTAATTCTCCTGCTTTTTTAATAGCCTGAAACGCTGCTTCAATCACAGCTTCCGGAGTTCCTACAAAAGTAAAAACAGTACGGTTGGTCTCTGCGCCCGGATCCATATCTAAAAGAGTTACATTATTGATTGCACTAATAGATGCTGAAATTGCATCCAATATCTTCATATCACTGCCTTCACTAAAATTAGGAACGCATTCGATCAGTCTCATATTTCCTCCGACTTTATTTTATTATAATTTTTTTAATTTAATCTTTTCTATTTTTCTTTCTGAAGCTTGGATAATTTGAATCTTAAATCCTTCTATACTAATGTTTTGTCCTAATTTAGGGATTCGTTCAATAGTATCAATTATCAAGCCGGCAACTGTCTTATAATTACCTTCCGGCAAACCTAAGTCATACTCATCATTTAGATCATCAACCTCACAATCTGCATTGATAATAAAGGTATCTTCACTAATTTTAATAACATCGGCACTATCATCTTCGTGGTCATATTCATCTTCAATATCGCCGACAATCTCTTCCATAATATCTTCAAAAGTTAGAATCCCGGAGGTTCCGCCATAAGAGTCAACTACAATAGCCATACTCTTTTGCTGGCGTTGCATCTCTTGCATTAAGACATTTAGACTAATGTTTTCCGGTGCAAAATAGGGTTCTCTAATCAGATCTCGTGCCACTGCATTAGGGGAAAGGTCTTTCTTAAGAATATCATAAATGATCAGAATCCCTGTAATATTATCTATGGTTTCTGAATAAACAGGGTAGCGGGTGAAGCCTTCTTCTCTAACAATTTCAATGATTTCCATAATAGAAGCATCTTCTTCAAAGCCGACAATATCCCGACGCGGAATCATAATATCTTCAGCAGTAATGCTATTAAACTCTAACATATCCTCCAACATCTCTTTTTGAGGATGGTTAATAGTTTTATCTTCTTTTGTATTGGCGAGAAATAGGGCTAAATCATCTTTAGTCAAGTAAGATAGAGAATGAGGTCCGCTGATATTAAAGCGTTTATAAAGCCAGTCATTTAGCCAGGTAACTACAATCACAAAAGGCCTTAGGATAAAGTAGGATATTTTAAGAAAGGAAAATGTCTTGGGAACAAGAGTATTGGAGTGATCTCTAAAAATAATTTTGGGGGAAATCTCTCCGACCAAGAATACTAATCCACCTATTAAAAGCGAGACATACTCTCTGCTAAATAAATCACTGTTGTGAGCGATAACTGTGGCTACAGCAGCTAAGAGAACATTTACCACATTATTACCTATCAGAATAGTCCCGAAAAACTTGTCGGGTTTAGAAATAAAGTTTAGTAATTCTCTCTTCTGCTTTTCCACTTTTGCATCTTTCTCTAGTTTTAACATATCTAAAGAGACAATCCCGGTCTCTAATCCGGAAAAAAAGAAAGATAGCATAAATAATCCAACTAATATTACAATATTGAGTAACATTTTCCTACTTCTTAACTTACTTTAATGATTGATTTGTTCATTTTTATAGGCAACTTGTAATGCCTCAATGAACTCGTTTATATCTCCTGCCATAATTTGGTCAAACTTAAATGATGTCAAATTAATTCTATGATCAGTAATTCTGGATTGAGGAAAGTTATAGGTTCTAATCTTAGCACTTCTATCACCGGTGCCTACTTGAGACTTTCTGGATTCTGATATTTCAGCCTCTTGCTTAGCAATTTCCATGTCAAACAGTCTTGATCTAAGCACTCTCATCGCTTTATCTTTGTTTTTAATTTGTGATTTCTCATCCTGACAAGTAATCACAAGTCCGGATGGTAAATGCGTGATTCTCACAGCAGAGTCAGTTGTATTAACACTCTGTCCACCATTACCTGAAGAACGATAAACATCAATCTTTAAGTCGTTAGGACCAATCTCGACATCAACTTCATCAGCTTCAGGAAGAACAGCAACCGAGATTGCAGAAGTGTGAATTCTTCCACTTGCCTCTGTTTCAGGAACGCGTTGCACACGATGAACACCTGATTCAAAACGCATGGTACCATAAACATTATTTCCCCGCAACATAAAGGTAATCTCTCTGTAGCCGCCTTTATCTGTAATATTAGAGGTAAGAACCTCCATTTTCCAATGCTTACTTTCAGCAAAGTAGTTGTACATTCTGAATAGATCTGCAGCAAATAAAGCAGCTTCTTCGCCACCTGTTCCGGCTCTGATTTCAACAATCACATCTTTTTCATCGTTAGGATCTTTCGGGGCTAACATCTCTTGCAAATGCTCTGCCAGCACCTCTATCCTCTCTTCCGACTCTTCAATATCCATCTTTGCCAATTCTTGCATCTCTTTATCTTTCTCATGGGCTAATAAACCCTTAGAATCTTCTATGTTTTGTTCAACTTCCACATACTCTTTATGGGCTGCAAGTATCTCTTCCAACAACTTAAAACGCTTGGATATCTTTCCAAATATTCTTCTGTCAGACATTATTTTTTGGTCATATACTTGTTCGCGTAATTGAGTATGTTCTTCTCTTAAGGCATCTAATTTATCTTGTGGTATCATTTTAATGACTCCTAAATACTTGAATAGACCAATATTTCACTAATTAATCTAAAATGGTTAGATTTTCATATTCTGTAACATCGAGATCTAAAGCAGATTTCATTGCTACTACGGCACATTCGATCATTTCATCTGTGGGCGGTTGGGTAGTAATTCTCTGTAAAGCCAAGCCCGGGAAGGTTAAGACTTTAACCAAAGGGTTATTAATATTCTTACCGGAAAATCTTAGCACTTCATAAGAGATTCCTGACACAAGAGGAATCAACGGGAAGTGTATCAACAATCTTTGCCACCACAGCATATCCGGCAACCAATAGCGTTGAACTATGGTATCTACTACTGAGAATAACAGTATCGCGATTAATAAAACTAAGAACACAAAGCTGGTTCCGCAACGCGGATGAAGAGTAGTGAATTGCTGAACATTTGCTGATTCTAAACTCACTTGCTTTTCCCAGGCATGCACACTCTTATGCTCTGCTCCGTGATATTGAAAAACTCTCTTAATGTCTTTCATGAAGCTAATTCCCCAAATATAAAGAATAAAGAAAACTATTCTGATAGAACCAGCGAAGAGATTAAAAGCTGCATTATTTTTGAAATTATGACTTAAATAATAAGGAACAATCCCAAACAGAACTATTGCTAGACCAAAGGCAAACAAATAACTAAAGAACTCTTCCGTCTTCTTTCTAGCATTTGATTTCTGGGCTTCCTTCTCATCAACATAATCTAATTCATAACGCGAAGCAGAGAATGTCAAGGTCTTTATCCCGATTATCATCATTTCTATTAACGAAACAAATCCTCTAACAAAAGGTAAACCCAAAATCTTTACTCTTTTAGTGATACTGTCAAACTTCTGTTTCTTCAGCTCTAAAGCTCCATCTTTTCTTCTCACACAAGTTGCTATATGTTCAGGACCACGCATCATCACACCTTCGATGACCGCTTGTCCACCAATTGCTATCTCTTTCTGTTTAGCCATATTTATATCCTTATTACTATTATAAAAAAAACACCACAGGCGTAACGCTACTGTGGTGCATATTTAAAAATTTACTACTTGCTGTCTTTATTATACTTTTGTTTGAATTTCTCAACACGTCCGGCTGTATCAAGAATTTTCTCTTTACCTGTAAAGAATGGATGGCACTCGTTACAGATTGATACATTAATATCACCTGAAGTCGACTTGGTTTCAAATATGTTACCACACATACAAGTAACTTTAACTTTTTTATAGTTAGGATGGATTCCGTCTTTCATTGTCTTACTCCTATTTATCATTTAATTATTAAACAATCTCTTTATTCATTTCGTACTTAGCATTAAAAATCTACTCCGCTTATGTGTCAATAATTTTCTTAAGTTTTTATTAGATGGAATGTAGAAACGCAACATTTTGCGTCTTTCACCTAAATATAAACTGGAATAGAATCGTGATTTTAGCCACTGAAAACACTGAAGATACTGAAAAGAATGAAATACCGATAATGTAGGGGCGTATTGCCATACGCCCTCTTTTTAGCCACGGATGAACACTGATTGTAGGGGTAATCCCTTGTGGTTACCCTCTTCTATTGCCGTATATAGCAGAACTTTAACTGGATTGCAACTTCTTTACTGGGGCTGCGGACGGCTCGTCCGTATTAGATCTCTATCCGGTTGCTAAAAGCAACTTTAAGGATAGAGAGTGATGACATTCGAAGAATGGCAGGTAAATCCCCTACCCCTTTTGACATGCTGTAGAGACGCAACATTTTGCGCCTAATTCAAACAAACGTGGGTGGCAACTTTATTAGCATGGTGGCTTTTCAAAATCATACTTGCAATAAGGGCAAAATCCATTGCTCATGTTAATGACTCCTTTGTTATTTGCTAATTAGATCATTTCCTTTTTTTTTTATTAGGATTTAATTTATCGTCTTCTGATAACCCATAGCTTGATTTCAGACTTTTATCTATAGATTTCAAGAGTTCCACCCTTTCAAGATTTTAATTATTCTAGAGTTGAATTGGAAGCATTCTTAATCATGATCCCAAAATTTGGAAAACTTTGCAACAGCATTTATCACAATGGCTATAACGAATAGTACAACACCGAATATGGCGACAGGTGGATTAGTTAATAAGCCGATGAGGATGATGAACACGGATAAATACAGCAAAACTTTGGCAATAATGAATTGTTTTTTAATATCTTTACTAGTTCTTTCTGTTAGAACTTTCGTTTCTCTACTCTCATAACTAGGTGCCGAGGAATCACTACCATTAGAAGATCTTAAAGGATAACCACAATGAATGCACTTTTCGGATTTATCGGAAATGTCTTTTGAGCATTCTGGACATTTTATTAACGCCATACTATTTCTCTCCTTTGTTTATATATGTTTTCAAATATTCTCTTTTCCTTTTTATCTGTCAATATATATTTCTAACAAATGTAATTTACTTTTATAAAAACTGATAGAATCGCCATTAATGCAAGGTAAATATTATCTATTCTTAATTAACTGAAGACCTCACCCCGCCGAAATCCGGCACCCCTCCCCATATTCTTGCTGTGCAAGGGGTAGGGGACTTTAAGAGTCGCCATATTAGCCTTAATCTTTCTTAATCCGTGAAAATCCGTGGCTAAAAGAGAAAATATATACAATACAAATCTATGTTGTTCTTTGTATTAGGGGTGTACTTCACTTCCATCAGGATTGTTTAGCGAAATTAGTTCGGTTAACCCTCTATTGTTCCAAGGAAGTCAGAACAAGTAGCTGTGCCGTCCTATATAAGTTACCCTAAAACAATAGGAGTAATGAAATGGAAAAAGTAAAAAATGTACGAAAGAATTACAGAAGTTATAGTATAGCATTCAAAATGAAATTAGTTGACGAGATTGAG
>JBAYZI010000138.1:0-7052 GCA_041672585.1 Cloacimonadales bacterium (SeqCode)
TTGTTACTCCTGTGGGAGCTTACAATGTAACCCAATGGATGCAGTTTATTGAGTATCGTCCTGGAGTTTGTCTTATTTCAGAACAAGGAGAAACTCATCTTATCCGTGAAAGAGAAGAGCTTAGTGATGTGAATAGAAGAGAGAAAATCCCGGAATATCTAAGGATTATCTAAATGGAGAGTTCTCTTTCTCTGGTTAAAAGCTTTGGTTATTCACTGATAAACGCCTATTCTTCCATTCTCTTTAGTGAGAAGAAGATTGTGGGTATTTTGCTTATCTTGAGTACCCTGATAGAACCCTTAACAGGTATCACCGGCATAATAGGGGTCGTAATTGCTCTGCTTTTTGCCCGCATTTTAAACTTTGAAGAGTGGAGTTCGCATAGCGGGGTTCTGGGTTTTAATAGTATGCTGGTGAGCTTGGGAGTAGGTTTCTTCATGCCTAATGAACTGTTCTGGAGTCCTACTTATTGGGTGGTGGTTATTGGGAGTTCGCTAATAACGCTACTTCTCTTTATTACACTTAATTACCTGACAACAACTTACCTTAATATGCCCTCCATGAGTCTCTCCTTCTCCATCGTGGCTGTGCTTTTCTCCTTCTTTATTATGAGAATTGGACAAGTTACAGCTATTCAGGATAGATTTATTCTATGGAGTAGTGAATTAGCTCAGATGAATATTCTAACTTACTATTTGCAGAGTTTGGGCAGTATCTTCTTCTCACCCTACATTATATCAGGGATATTAGTCGTTTTGGCAATATTATTTGCTACCAGAATCGGCTTCTTGTTAAGCGTTATGGGATTTGGGATAAGCTACTATTTTGTCTCACTTTTCAGCACTACTTATTTAGAGAGTATCGGACTTTACCAAATCTCTTACACAGCTTTTAATCTGATGTTAATTGCTATTAGTATTGGTGGTGTTTTCCTAATTCCGTCGCTTGCTTCTTACATTATTGCCGGATTTGCCTGTGTGTTGGGCTTTGTGATTACCTATGCTTTTCAGTTCTTGTTTGAAAACTATTTCGTCGCTCCTTATGCTTTTCCAATGAATATCACAGTGATCGTAATCGTTATGGCACTAAGACTTAGGTTGCAGAATAAACATCCGTACATAGCTAACTTTGGGATATTTGTCCCGGAAGATAATCTCAAGTATTACTATTCTCAGATCAGAAGATTTTACCAGGCTGATGGAGTTCAATTCTATCTACCCTTTATTGGGGAATGGACTGTTACGCAAGGTAATCATGGTGGTATTACTCATCAATTACAATGGTCTTATGCGTGGGATTTTGAGATTTCCGACAGAGAAAAGAAGAGCTATCGCGGTGATGGCGATAAGGTGCAAGATTACTACTGCTATGGAAAACCTGTGTTGAGTTCAGCCGGTGGTTGGGTAATTAATTTCGTTGATGGGATTGAAGATAATCAGGTAGGACAGATTAATACCCGTGAAAACTGGGGAAACTTTGTTGTGTTGAATCATGGGATGGGTATCTTTTCTATGTATTGTCATATCAAAAAAGGCAGTATTAAAGCTAAGAATGGTGAGTGGATCTCTAAGGGTGAGAAGTTGGGATTAGTGGGCAACTCGGGTAGATCTGCTGTGCCTCATCTGCATTTTAATGTGCAACGAGGAGCGGAGCCGGGAAGTCAGACGATTAAATCTCATCTGATTAACTACAAGCTTAGAGAAGAGAACTTAGCATTTAAGGCTTTTGCCATTCCTGCCAAAGGCGATATTCTTTCTCCTTTAGTACCGGTGAACTATCTCCAAGATTTACTTCATCTTAAAGTGGAAGACAGCTCTACCTTCTTAGTTAACTATGGAGAACAGGAGTTTACCGAAAAGTGGGTTGTGGAAGTAGATTTACTGGGTAAATTCACGCTTAAATCAGATAGAAAGAGCAGTCTGGAATTCTCTATTTATGATGGCATTTTCAATGTTCTGAACTTTAAAGGTGAACGCAAAAGTGCTTTGCATGCGTTGGCTGTTCTGCTAAGCAGACTTCCTCTCTATCAAGAAGAGAAGTTGGAATGGCAAGATTATCCGCCTTATTCAGTGATGCTAAAACCCTTCTTAGAGAATGGCTTAATGTTCTTGCAATCATTAGGCAGGCTCTCTAATATCAAGAGTAAAGGGGGCGTTAAAGTGGATTCGGGAACTACCTATATTGAGAGCAAAACTCAGCTGTTTATTCTCAATAGAGAAGCAAAAGAGTACCACGGGAAAATAGAGATTAAAGATTTAATTGGTTTTACAAAGATAGAACTATATTCTAAAGATAAAGAAGTTATGAAGATTAGTTTAATTGAGGAGACAGAATGAAAAAGATTCTAATAATAATGATTGTTTTGGCAATGTTTACTCTGCTTATTGCTGAAACTAAAGTTGATGAATTAGTAGAGAAATCCTATGAATATGAGACAGCCGGTAACTATCAACAAGCTCTCACCAACATGTTTGCTGTTACTCATTTAGCTCCATCTGATGCCTATTATAATTTACGCACAGGCTGGCTTTACTACAGCCTTTATAACTACTTTGATGCCTTAAAATACTATGTAATCAGCTATAATTTGGATAAGAACTTTGAAGCTTTAGAAGGCATTGTCTTGTGCAACTACATGTTGGGGAATTGGGAAGAGACTATTAGCTACGGTGAATTAGTGCTCCAGAAGAACCCTAAAGACTTTTTAACTCTATCTAAGCTGGGTTACAGTTATTTCGTGGAACAAAACTGGACAAAAGCTGCTGAATATTACGGCAGAGCATGTGATATTTACAGCTATAATATTACCTGTTTAAGCTATTATTTAAGTGCTTTAGTTGAGAATAAACAGACCCGAGAAGCTAAGATTGTCTATCAGAAATTAAAGAAACTCAATCCCAATAATTTAGTCGTTGCCAAATATGCAAATAAACTTAACTAAATTCTTTTCCCTTGTTATGCTTTTATCATTCTCGCTCTTGCCTGGAGTTACTCTGCAAGAAGCTGAACGAAATTTAGATTTAGGTAATTATCTTGTGGCTGAATATCACTTTAATGAACTGCTAGAAGCCGGTGATGATAGGGGAGAAGTGCTTGAGGGCTTAGCCTTATGTTTGCTCAATCAAGAGAAATATCCGGAGCTAATCACGCTTTCTCATAAATATAGTAATAGTAGTCAGAACTTTAATCGGGCAATTGCTTATTCCTTCTTTCAAAAGAACAATTATCAGACAAGTTTCTACTATTATGATAAGGCAGTAAAAGCTGATGAAGCTTCCCTAATAGATATTTCAGGACGAGCCTGGTCTGCTTATTATCTTGGTAATTACTCTTTAGCTTATGCTGATTTCACCAGAGTACATGATTCTGAATATCAAAATAGCTCTTATGATGGTTTAGGCTGGATGGAACAGAATTGGAAAAGCAATTATAGTGAGTTCTTTGTTACGCTTGAAACTGAAAAGACTAATTATAATTTTAATTATGGCTTTAGTCGTCCTAATTATGGTCTTTCTGTAACCTATAATCTCAATGATACAAAGCTTTATGATAGAGAGATGATGAGTTTATTAGGTACATATAAGGTTGGGAAATTCTCCTTTGATGCAGCAACTATGTATGCTGATGGAGATTATGATTGGCTTTATTCCGGTTATGGTATTGCTTTGAGAAGTAACTACTTAAATATGTATAAAAACTTTCAAAGTACCATTTCTATCATGGCAGGCTATGCTTCTTTTGAGCATTTGTCTTCTCAACAAGTCAGATTAGATTATGCTATTAATAATTCTAAACTAAGACTCAGCAATGGTGTGTCCTATGTTTGCTTAGACTATGATATCCCCGGTTATGATAAAGAAGAATTTGTTTATCATGGTTCTATCAGCTATAAGTTTCTACCTTATATGAGTTTGTCCTATAGTGCTGATATAGGGAAAAACAACTTTACTTATAATGATCTGCTGATAATCTATGATAATGATGATATTAAAACCATTCTACAAAGTGTCGGTTTAACCTTTTCTATAAAAAACTTAACGACTTATGTTAAGCTTATTAACAAAGATTTTGAATCCAAAAGTTTAGGAGTGGGAGTTGGTTATGTTTTCTAAAATAATAATGAAAAGATCTGTTTTGATTATCTTGTCTGTTCTTGCTGTTTTAACTATTTCTGCTGATGCTTTAAGATTAAGACCGGAGAGAGGCGAACAGCACCCAAGATTTATGGGAAATCTATTAAGCTATCTCTATAGTGAAGCAGATAGCTTAACACATCAATTAAATGAGAAATATACCGGTGAATATACTTATAATACTGAATCTTTACAGAATGTTGTGGTTAAGCAATTAATTGGGGCTGAATGGTTACTGCTGGAAAACTACAATTATCTCTTTGAGGAAAACCGCGTTACACAAGAGATTTACCAAATCTATGATAATGTTTGGGTTAACTACCAAATGCAGAATTATGAGTATGATGATGAGACTATCATGAATTACAAGTTGAAATATTGGATAGATGGTCAGTGGCAACTTTATCTGCAGATAAATTATATTTATGATGAGCAACAAACTCTAATCAGAGAAGATTGGAACTACTATTCTTTTTTGAAAAGAGGTGTAAATTATAAAGTTGAATATAGCTACAATCCTGAAGCAAGAGTTACTACAGAATTGTGGAGTTATTCTGATGATGGAGCTGCCTGGATAAACTACTCGAAAGGGATTTATCAAAAAGATGATTCAGGACTTGTTACTAATGAATTATGGCAAAACTATGTAGATGGCAATTGGTACGACTATTCTCAATATGAATACACTTATACTGATGCAGGGGTGGTTGAACATATTTCAGGCTTCCTAATGGGTGAAAGTGCTTGGGTAAACTATACTGATATCGCCTATATCTATGTTGAAGATTTCTATAACACGCTTCTTGTTAGTAAGTTATGGTCAGTTGCAACATCTACTTGGGTTAATAACTACCAATATGAATACACCTACGAAGGGACAGTCTCTAATGATGTTTCTGAAGTTACCAAGCCTAATCTGCAAGTAACGCTATATCCTAATCCTCTGCAAGCTTCGGTGAAATATGCCTCTAATAATCAGCTGCAAAAGGTGGAGGTCTATAATCTTAGAGGGCAGAAAGTCTTTTCTTCAAGGCTAAATAACTCCAAAGGAACATTAGATAAGATAGATATTAGTTCGTTGGCTAATGGGATTTATTTATTTAGATTTGAAGATAATGAGGGAAATGTTAGGACAATGAAGCAGGTTAAAGTGAAGTAGCAGTGATGAAGAGTTTTATCCACGGATTACACGAATTACACGAAGAAGGAAAAAGAAAGAAGAAAGAAGAAAGAAGAAAAAGGGATTAGTCTGCAGAATTTAAATCAGATACGGGGCTTTAAGAGGTCACGTATCCATCTTAGTCCATGGCTAAATATTCTTCTTTCTTTTTTGGTGTAATTCGTGAAATTCGTGTATAAAATTCTTTTTTTTCTTTATTTAATCAAGATCGCTTTCCTAATTTGAGAACTCGCTTCCGAACTATATTTAAATAGATAAACCCCGGACGAAACAGCCTGTTCCTGCTCATTCTTCCCATTCCATATTAATATGTTGTCTGATATCTCGCCATGTGAAAGCGTTTTCACCAGCTGTCCTTTAATATTATAAATTTTAACTTTACCACCTTTCCTGTTATTGGCAGAGAGGTGGATTCTTATTTCTGAGGTAAAGGGATTAGGCGATAAACTGAACATATTCACAACTTCTGAGACTTGATTATCAATGCTAACTTCCACCATTTGCACTGCTCCCATATCCAAGCTATTATTGGTAAGGCGTGGGTTTCCCATAATATCAAATTGGGGAAGTTCTATGCCATAGGGAAGATCAGTTGTTGCACTATTAATAGTATAATTATTAGGTTCAAGTTGATAAATGCCGCTTTCATTAAGAGAATAAGCCAAATCAGGTAATATAGTGTTAGCATAACCAAATGGGAAGTCTAAACCATTGTACCGAACATGATAAGCTTTCGCTGAAAAGAGTTGATTCTCTTCAAAGTAGGTGGCAATGTTCTGAATCATGATGTTGTTGTATAAGATAGGCTTAGAAATGAAAGAATGGATGATGCCGGTTTCATAGAAGTCATCAGGATTTAGTACTTCATTATTGATAATTGTGTTGTTAATAAAGCGCGGGTTAGAGTAGTTGATGAAGGAGACTGAACCACCGATGGTAGCTTTATTATGTGAGAATTGATTATTAACGATGAGAATGTCAGAAGCTTTACTAAGTGAGAAAACAGCACCATAATGAGCATAGTTAGAAGTGAAAATGCTATTCTCAACTTTCAGTTTAGCAAAGTTATAGACTTGAAAAACAGCTCCTGCATCAGAAACTCCGGGTTGACTACTATCAACAGCTTTAGCATATTCAAACACAGCAAATGAAAATCTCGAAGTTTGGTTACTACTTTTTGTATTGATAAACTTAAAGCCATTCCAACTTCCGGCTAAATCCTCTGTACAACTAAAGAGATGAGAATCGGAGGCAGTGAAGATTATTCTCTCAACTTCGTTGCCTTCTGCAAGGATAGAACCTTGTACATCAATACTATAGAAGCCATCAAAAGAGATTACTGCTCCCGGTGAAAACTCTAAAATAATACCATTAGGGATAAATACATCGCCTGTTACGTGAATCTCTAAAGCTGTCAAATGCAGTGATTCTGCTATCTCTCCGGAAAGAGTGGTTCTGTCATCAGAAGTCAGTAAAGGCGAGTTGTTGAGGAAGTTTCTTCTTTTCTGCTTATTGTTAAAAGTCTGACAGCCGTAACCACTTGCAGGACTATTATCTGCTAAAGAATAATCTCCATTCTCCGGATCAGTAAGTTGCGGGTCAATCATTGCTGTATTGTTATTTGTTGTAGCATCCTGCCACACCTGAGGTTCAACTCAGCCGTAATCTCAGAAGCAGGCGTAATGTCGGAGAGGGTCTTCGTTGAGTCGATAATCATTAAAGTAGGACCAGTTGTTGCT
>JBAYZI010000139.1:0-7028 GCA_041672585.1 Cloacimonadales bacterium (SeqCode)
ATAGATCATGCAAGAAACCGATTAGTGAACTTCCTGATAACAGTCCCAGAATAGTATGTCTTAGTCCCCAACCGGGGATGATAATCAAATCGAATTTAGCTTTCCTGATTGCCTTGATAGTGGCACGGTAATTATGATGATAAATGTAGTCGTCTAAAGGAATTAGGCTTTTAGAAACATCAGTTGCTACAGAGCTAAAACAACCGGTAATTTTGGAGAATTTACCTGAATCAACCAGTGTTCCTAGAAAAGGAGTAAGGCAGACAACATCGCCAATGCCCATTAAATCAAGCACTAAGATATTTGCAAATTTTGTTTTCTTCTTAGCAAAAAGCTGTAATAGTTTGTACCAGATCCAAACTAAAAACATGATGCTTGTTTTATATATTCTTTTCATAAATCTCAATCAAATCCTTAGTTAGTTTTTCCCTCGAAAAGTTATAAATAACCTCTTGCGGAATCTGTTTATTCTTATGTTCATTTAGTCTCAATAAAGAGTTGTAAATCTCTGTTTCATCATTAATTGGAGCGATAATACCTAAGGAGTATTCTTTAATTAAATCGCTGACAATACCATCTAAAGGAATTAAACCGATAATTGGTTTTCCCAGTCTGATATATTCAAACAGCTTACCGGAATAGACATATTTAGAGCTAGGATCATCATTAATGCAGAGTAGAAGATAATCAGCTCCCAGAGAATATTCTAAAGCTTCTTGATGAGATTTATAGCCTAAGTACTTGTAAAATGTGTAGTTGTTATGTTCCACAAAATCAAATAGCTCCTGAAAAGCAGTGCCGATATGAATAAATTCAATCTCTTCTTTAGTCTCTTTGATGTAGCGATCAAGTGCTTTGAAGAAGGCAAAAGGATTCCGCTTAAAATCGTAAAACTTACCCATATAAACAATAGTCTTCTTGGTAAATAATTTAGGTTTTAGCTGCAGAAAGTCATCTTCATCATAGCCATTGGTAATGAGAGCAGATTTACCGGCAACAAACGGGAAGTGGTCAATATATTCAGCTAAAATAGGGGTGGTAACCGAGATTATATAGTCAGCTTTATGTAAGACTATCTTGTCGCACCACCGCATTATTGACATTCTAAGCCTGTTCACCTTCTTTTCTAAAAGTGGCTCAAAACCCCATGAATCACGATAATCAGCTAAGAAGAATATCTTATGTTTAAATCTTAGCTTTAAAAGTACTCCGATTAGAAAAGCAGAAAATGGATAGCCGGTAATATAAACGTTGCGAATGCCTTCTCTCTTTACCACTTTTACAGCTTTAAAATAGGCAAAAGGAACCCAGCCTATCTGCTTATCCAGAGGAAAGAACAGATCATTGACACTCTTAATAACTCTCCATTTTAGGCTTTTCTTCTTCCGTGTGCTGGTGTATCTAAGGTTCTCAATCTTGCTTAAATTCTTAGCTTTAATCCCCCAACTCTTTGTCTTAAAAACTTTAGAAGAAGTTGGGATTTCCGCAACCAGAGAGTGATCTAAAACCTCTTTAACCGGCTCTTGGGGCGTAATCACAAATGTTTCATAATTAGCTCTGTCAAGATACTTTAAGAATTTTAGAGCCCGTTGCACACCACTCTCTCCAGTCGGAGGAAACTCATTAATCAGCATCAGGATTTTATTATTCTTTCTCATATTCTTTAATCACTCTTTTATAAAGCTCTAACAGCTCTTGGTTTTTATTAGCATATCTTTG
Source organism: Cloacimonadales bacterium (SeqCode) (assembly GCA_041672585.1). Classification (GTDB taxonomy): domain Bacteria; phylum Cloacimonadota; class Cloacimonadia; order Cloacimonadales; family JAFGVF01; genus JAEKNW01. The sequence goes on from JBAYZI010000139.1 coordinate 1,720, forward strand.
CAATACAGATTCGGCAGCTCTCTTTCCTATACTATTAATTAAGTGGGGATTTGCCATAAAATAGTTAACTTTGTCAGCTATTTGCTCGGGAGATTTAAAGTCCACGAAAAGACCATTCTCAGCTTCTTGCACAATTTCAATAGGACCGTAAGTCCGGGTGGTTATAGCAGGGCAACCACACGCCATTGCTTCCACTAAAGATAGACCAAAAGAGTCTTTAAGGGAAGGGAAGATCACTATGTCGGAAGCATTATACCAGTTAGCTAAATCTTGTTGGGGCAGGGAAGGAATCAAAGTTACTTGAGAAGCGAGGTCAAGTTTCTGAATCTCATTCTGAACACTTACCCTCTCTTCACCACTGCCAATCAGGACTAGTTTTACACTCTTCTTGTCTATTATTTTTAAAGCTCTGACAATGTCAATATGTCGCTTAGATTTGATTAAGTTCCCTACAAAGATTAGGTTTAAATTCTGAGAGCTGATGCCAAGTTGTTTTCTGACTTTATCTTTATCCATCAGCTTAAATAGCTCACTATTATAACTATTTTGAATAGCGATAGGGTTAGCTTCAGGCACAACTTCTTTGATTAAGCCGGCAAATGCTTTAGAGACACCTATTACTTGATCAGCACCCATTAAAGCTTCTCTATACTTGGTTATTACAGCAGGGGAGAATTGCCTAATATTGGCTTGTTCTAAGGAGTCTGTAAAACATCTATTCGTATCCATTCCATGACTGGTGATAATATAAGGAATACCCCACTTTTGGGAAAGCAACTTAGCTGCCATGCCGGAAGGGAAACCATTTTGGGCATGGATGAGATCAAACTTCTCTTTTCTAAACTTCCGGTGAAGCTTTTTAGCGATAAAAAAAGGTTCATTCTCCATGAGAAACTCTTTAGGCAATCCGCAATGCAGGGTTAAAGACTTCTCTTGCTGAGTTAGAGACTTATGTTGGGTAGTGCTAAAAACATTCTTCACATCCCATTTCTTATATTTGAAGAAGACCCAATAACTTAAATGAATATTAAAATGAGCTTCTATCTTGCCTATCTTCTGTAAATCTATGATTTGATTCTGGATAAAAGAAGTATCATAATTATTCAGATAGAGAACTTTCATAGGTACCTCTCTTAAAATAGTAGATTAAATAGCCATTACTCATTAGTGAATTAAGAATAAAAACCAGGGTGGTAGCGTAGGCAGCTCCAATAATCCCGTATTTAACAATAAACAGATAGTCTAAAGCTATGTTAAGCACACCACTAATACCGGTGATAACAACATTAATTTTGATTTTATGGACTGCGGCGATGAAGTTACCTGCAGGGATTCTAAAAGTACCGGCAAAGAAGAAACCAATTAGCAAAACCCTAAGTGCCGGAATAGAACCATTATATTTGTCTGTGAATAAAATCCTGACCACTAAAGGAGCAAGCACATATAAGCAAGCGGTGATTGAAAAGTTGATTAGTGCAAGCTTCTTCAAGACAGAAATATACTTGCTTTTAACATACTTTTTATCATTTACATTCTTCCTAATATAGGGGTAAATGAATAAGATTAAGGATTCAGGAATAAAGATTAAGTTTGAAGGTAATAAAGTAGCTGTTTTGTAATGAGCCACAAGAGTACTGCTAGCAAGTATTTGTCCAACTAAGAATGTGTCTATCAGATAGAGCAGCCTGGAAATAACATTGTTCCCTAAGGAGATTAAGGAGAACTTCATAAATTCATTCTTCACCTTAGATTCTAATATTGGTAAGTTGGTAATTCTCTCTTTATCCAAATATCTGCAGAAGAGATAATCAAAGAGATGACTACTAATTTGGGAGATTATTAAGCCGGTAAGTGAAAAGAAATAACCCAAAATTAAGAGGGAAGTAGAGCGATAAATGGCAAAGAAAAGCACTGAATAAGAGAACTCTTTGTTTCTTAAGGTTGCTCTAAAGTAGTTCTTATAGTTATCAGCTAAACCTAAGAAGAACATTGATACTGCTAATATTGCTACAACTTTATTAGTGTTGGGAATCTTAAATTCGTAAAGTGAAAGAAAAATGAGACTCAATATCAAGATAATAGCATTGGCAACAACACTTAACCTATTTCCAAATAAGAACAGCCTTCTTGCCTTATTCTCTTTTTGATCCTTACTACAGAATTGGATTATCCCTACATTAGAGCCTGCCCCTTGCAACAGTGTGAGCAGGGTGAATATATTAAAAGCATTTGCCCAAAAGCCATAAACCTCTACAGATAAGAACCTCACTAAAAGGATGGAAGACAGCATAAAGAGGAACTTAGCTAACGTATTAGCTCCAAAAATATGGATTAATCCCTTATCGACAAGAGATTTCCAAGTCTCTACTTGCTTCTTAAATAATGATTTCAGCTTTTGCATCTTTTCTGTTCTGACGATTCACATAAATGAAGGCACTTAAATAACCAATAAAAACCCAAACTTGGAAGATGGGGAAGAAGCTTGAGGGAATAAAACCAACCGCAAAAAAGATAGGGATTTGAATCATGTTCATCTCTGCTAATATCTTTAAATTACCGGATGCTCCTTTATAAATAAGAAAGATGTTTTTAAACAGTCCTACCAGAAGCAAGATAAAGGGGATTACTAAGAATAGTCCATAGTTAGCAAGTAATTCAAAGAAATAAGTATGACTGTTTTCTATCCAATCCACATGAGAAAAGTCTCCTTGTTTGGTATGATAATCATAATTACCAGCTCCCACACCGACAAAATTAGATTTCTCAAAGAGCTTAATTGTATTCTTGATCATGTTAACTCTAATCTTAGTTGAGCCAATTCTATAATCGTTCACCTCTTGGTCAATTGATTCATATTGATGTTTCAGATATGCAGTTGCCAGTCTCAGCTCTTTAGCTTTATAGATTGAAACAAAGCTATATGCCAGTACCATGGCGATTATTATGGCTCCGGTTAGCTTCAAAGAGCGTTTCCTAATCAGAATATAAATTAAGAAAGGAACAGAAATAGCCATGCTAATTCTAGCTCCTGCTGCTGCCGAGATAATCACAAACATCAGCATCACGAAGAGATAGAAGAACCGTTTGAAAAACTTCTTAGAGGTTAAAAAGAAGTAACCAGCATAAGGTAACATCATAGAGGTAACAATGTTTTGATTATTCTCATTATAGTAGAAGCCGGTAGGAATTGGGATTGGGGTACCGTAGTATTTAGATGTATAAAGATGGCTACTTGTGGCTAGTTCCCACAGAGAAGTAAGAATATAGATTACTCCAATTCCGATAATTATCTTTAAGAAGAGCTTCTGGTTAGGAAATATCTTGATCAAGAAAAAGTAAGTAATAAAATAGATCAAGAAGTGCAGTATGGTAAAACGAATTTGCGAGTAGTAGAACTTAAAGCTTTCTGCCCAAAAGATAGTAATTATAGGGTAGATAAGATAGATTAGGAAGAAGAACAAAGTAGACTTTGAATGCCCCAAAAAAGAAACATCTATCTGATTAAAAGTTACATAGATTATTATTGCACAGATGCTTATAACAATCATACCAAGGTACATAAACCCATATAATGGCATAAATAGAGCCAGCATTAGGACTATGAAAGATAGCTTCAAATAAGAATCTACGCTTGCAACTTTGTCTATCATTTTCTCTTAAAGAGTATCTTTACTGCTTGGTTTATTTTATCTTTATTCTTAGGTGAAGTGAAATCTACAACTACAGCAATAAAGATAGAAACTAAGAGAGACATGAAGAAGGTGATTAGACAAATCATAGCTCTTTTAGGCTTGATTCTCAATCCTTCTAAATCAGCTGAGTTAATAATTTCAATAGTTGGTAAATCTTTAATCTCTTCTATCTTAGCCATTTCATATTGCGGATAGATAAACTCATAAATAGCACGATTAATCTTAATTCTCATCTCTAACACTTCAGAAGTTACTAAATTATCAGGGATTTGATCAATCGGAACAAAGTATTTGTAGAAGGTGTTATCGCTTTCTAATCTCGTAATTGTCTTCTTTAACTCTGCTCTCTGCAGCAATAATTCTCTATAATTTGGACTGTTTTCCCCATAAGTTTGTTGAAGTACAGAGATCATTGCATCATTGGCTACATCTTTAGCAATAATCTCAGAATACAAGCTAAATATCTGCTTAGTTTGAGTTTCGGTTGAGATTAATTTAGTCTCTTTATGGAAGGTGTTTAGCTGACTAAGCAAATCATCAAATTCAGAATCTATCTCAGCAACTCTTTTTTCCAAAAACTCTCTTTGTAGTTTTCCTTTAGTTGTCTTAGTGGTCAAATTATACTCTTTCAATGATTCAATAAAGTACTCTACAATCTCTTTAGAAAGATACTGCGATTCTGTTTGCGCATGGACTGTGATTGACTCAGTCTCTATATCAAAGAAAGAACCATAAACCTTTAGATCAAACTTTTGCAAAGCAATTTCCATAGCTTTAAGTGTGTCTTTCTCTGTGATTTTAAAGTAATTCAGCATGTCAAATTTTCTAATAGCTTGTTTCTTTAAATTTCTGCTGTCTAAGTACATAATATTATTAAGTGCTTCAGAAGAGCTGACATTGCCTAGTAGTCCCAAGCCCAAATCACCTAACATGGAAGCACCGATTCCTTTGGCACTAACTTGGTCAGAAACAGTGATAAAGCTACTTCTTGAACCCCATATTTCAGGCGTTACTAAAGCATAAATCACTGCAGCAATGCTGAATATCGAAGTGAAGATTATGATAAACCACTTCTTTTTAGCTATAGTTATTAAGATATCAAATATCGTGAATTCTCTGTCATTATGACTATCTTGCATTATTGTATCCCCATCTTATTGATAATTATCTCTCTCATCTTCACACTTACACCCTCTCCAAAAATGCTTTCATTAGGGAAGGTAGGGTTGAATGCCATGATTCGTTGAGTTAGATCCGGCTTAATCTCTGTAATCAGAAGATTAACACCTGATTCTACAGTCTCCACCCATTCAGTCTCACTTCTTAAGGTAATACAAGGTCGTTTTAAAATACAAGCTTCTTTTTGAATACCGCCGGAATCTGTAATGATTTTAGCAGAATTCTGTTGAAGAATCAAGAAGTCAAGATAGCCTTGTGGCTCAATAAGTCTGATATTAGAAATAGTCTCTGTTAGGTTATTCTCCAATATCTTCCTGGTTCTGGGATGAATAGGGAAGAGGACTTGCTTGTCTAATTCATTAAGCAGGGAGAGAATCTTGCCTAGCTTTAGAGGATCATCAACATTATAAGGTCGGTGGAGAGTTAGTAAATAGTAGC
>JBAYZI010000140.1:0-6733 GCA_041672585.1 Cloacimonadales bacterium (SeqCode)
AACCAATCCAGCCAAAAGCTGAGAGAGGAATATCAGCACCCAGCATTGATGCACCTGCTTGACTCATAATGTGTCTAAATGAGAAGTACATACTGAACATGTTCACAAAGACATTAATTACACTGGCAGTAACGATGGTTAAGAATTTACCTAAAACTATCTCATTCCGCGAAACAGCCGAGACTAACAGCGTCTCTAAAGTCTTTCTCTCTTTCTCACCGGCAACTAAATCTGTAGCCACCACAGCACCACCGCTAATTAACAGCATAATAAGGAGATATGGCAAGATTCTGCCTAAAATCATTCCCATCATCTGTTGCGTAGAAGCCACATTAGTCATCTTAGCTTCTTGCGATAAAGGATTTAAGAAATGGTCATCTTCAGCTAAGTCGGTAATTTTGCTCAACCTAACCTTCAGGACATCTTTTTCAAAGTCACCAATTATTGATTTTATTTCTCTCAAAGCAATAGAGCTCTTATCATCAGAGCCATCGTATTTATATTCAAAGTAATATGTTTGGGGTGCTGCAAAAGAGATAGAGTCAAGCTTTATCACAGCATGAATAATCCCATCTTTTAATAATGAATCTATTTCTGTTGTGCCATTATAGATTCTGATTTTGCTATTCTCTTCAAACTTTTGTTGAATATTTTCCACAATATAGCTCAATTCTTCATTATCATAATCCTGATAAGCTTCAAAATTCTCAATCGCAATAACCTTTATCTCTTCTTCCATCTTGATAGTTTGGCGTGTCATCAAAGAAGAGACGCCTATAAAGAGAACAGGATAGAGAATAAGTGGTAATAAAATAGTGGAGAACAGAGTTCGTTTGTCTCTATAAACTTCTAACAACTCTTTTATATAAATCTTTCTAACTTTTTTAAAATTCATTTTCGATAACCTCTTCTTCAACCTTTTCTGCAACCATGTTATTGACATAATAGACAAAGATATCGTCTAAATCAAAGCAATCTGTCTTGGCTCTCAACTCTTCTAAAGTACCTTCTGCTAAGATTCTACCTGCATGAATAAGCACTATTCTATCGGCTAACCTCTCTGCTTCCCTCATAATGTGAGTAGAGAAGAGAACACTTTTACCCTCTTCTTTTGAACGTTTGATAAAAGCAACAATATTACGGGCTGTGAGAATATCCAAACCTGCTGTCGGTTCATCTAAAATCATCACCGGCGGGTTATGGATAATTGATCTCACAATTGATACCTTCTGACGCATTCCTGTGGAAAGAAAGTCTATCTTCTTATCTAAGAATGAGTTCATATCTAATAGTTCAGCCATTTCCGCAATTTTACTATCAGTTGCAGTTCTGGGAAGTCCATATAAATCACCAAAATAACGTAAGAATTCTCTTACTTTTAATCTGGTATAAAGACCTGTATCCCCGGAGAGGAAACCAAGATTTTCTCTGACCTTATCTCCTTGTTTTACAATATCATATCCTTCTATTTCTGCTGTTCCTGAAGTTGGTTCAAAAACAGTAGATAAAACTCGCATTGTGGTTGTTTTGCCGGCTCCATTGACACCAAGCAAACAGACAATTTCCCCTTTATTTACCTGAAAAGAGACATTATCAACCGCGGTTAATAACTCCCCATCCTTTTGGGCAAACTGTTTTGTTAAATTCTTTACGGTTATCATAATCTATTTCCTTCATAATAATATCAAATTTAGCTATAAAAGTAACTATCAAGTTTAGCATATTTATGTCAATATTTTTATCAGAATGCATGTTGAGGTTGGGGGAAAAACTATAAATGGGATTGAAGATATCTTAATTCCAAAACAAAAAAGCCCCGGCTAGACCCTTTTAAAAATCTACCCGGAGCAATATATGTTTAGTATTTAGTTTAGCTAAGGTGGAAAGGATACAAATCAATATCCTCTTCAATCTTCTTAACAAACTCAAACAATAATTTTGCTGTATTTTCTAAATCAGATAAAGAAACAACTTCATTAGGGGAATGCATGTATCTATTAGGAATACTAACCACAGCAGTAGCGATTCCGCCATTTAGCTTAAAGAAAGAATCGGCATCAGTACCGGTTCTATTGGTATCAACACTTACTTGGTAAGGTATTTTCTTCTCTTTAGCTGTTTCGATAAGCATTTTCCACACTTTTGGATTGAGCGCGCTTCCCATAGCAATAACTGGTCCGCCTCCGATTTTCACATCGCCAAAGACTCTCTTATCAACACCGGGGTGATCAGAAGCAAAAGTAACATCGACAGCAATACCAATAGTTGGCTTCAAAACCTCAGCTATAGTATAGGCGCCTTTTCCGTTTGATTCTTCACACACAGTTGAGACACTATGCACAGTTGCGAGAATTGGTTCTTTCTCTTTAGAGAGATAATATTGAACTAAGCCGGCAACGAAAACACCGGTTTTGTTATCTGCAGCTTTACTCACTACGATATCATCTGTTAATTCTTCATAACCGGGGGTAAAAGTACCAAAGTCGCCGATAGAAACTCTTTTCTCAGCTTCTTTTTGATTTTTGGCGCCGATATCTAACCAGAGTTCTTCTATTTTATCCGGAGCTTTTTCATCTTTCTTGACCATGTGAGCAGCTTTTTTACCAAAGATAGCTCTTACTACTTCACCTTCATGGACAAGGCTGATTCTCAAACCTGGTAAGAGGGTAACATCAAGTCCACCTAAGACTTTAACATAGATGTAACCATCACTATCGATATGATTAACCATGAAGCCTATTTCATCACCATGTCCGGCAATCATAACAGAGAAGTTAGATCTGCCTTTTGTAGTAGCTACTACATTTCCGTTAATATCAGATTCAACTGTTTGGGCATATTCTTTCACAAAGTCGTAATATGCTTTTTGTCCTGCATACTCAAAGCCTGATGGTCCTTGAGCTGCTACCATATTTTTATAGTATTCTTTTAATTTCTTATTCATTTATTCTCCATTTATTATTAACAATTATTTGCAGTTCCGGCTGCAAAAGGATTTCCAATTGGCTTATCTTCGGTCTTTGTTGGTTGTTCATGAGGAACAATACAGAGAAACTTCAGCACAGCTTCACCTGTGTTTAGGAACTGATGATGAACACCCGGATCAACCAGCATAGCATCATATCTTTTGAATGGTTTCTGTTCTCCTGCAAGAACTAAAGCGCCTTCACCTTCCAACACAAAAACCTCATGTTCCCATGGGTGTTGATGGAAAGGAGTCATGCCACCGGGTTGAACTTCAAACATTCTCAACGCAAAGTTCGGAGCATTATCCTTTTGAGAGATTAACCAGCGAATTTTAGTTCCAACAGCGCCTTCCACATTAACATCTTCTAATTTGACTTTATCAAAGGAGACTAATTTCATCTTTCCCTCCGTTATTATTTTATTTAGTTATAATAATTACTTTAGCTTTATTGTCAAATAATAAAAAAACCTTTCAACTAATAATTAAATACATAGAACAGAGATGACACAAGATAAAACAGATAAAGACGGATAAGAAAGAATGTTTTACCGTTAAGGCACGAAGGACAATTAGCAATTAGTGAGCCGCCCTAAATAGTTTGACTACATTTATTGATTATTTCAAATTTATCTTTTTAGGGATTCTTGTAGAGACATATCATTTTGTATCTCAAAATTTAAGAACCACACCCCGTCAGCAAGCTGCCACCCCTCTCCAGAGACCTTTCTTCGAAAGGGAAGAGGGGAATTTGAGAGTCGCCGTATTAGTCTTAATCTGTGAAAATCAGTGGCTAAATATTCTTTTATTCTTCCTCTTAAAACTCTGTGAAACTCTTCTTAACCTCTGTGTAACTCTGTGTTAAGGATCTTCTCTTCTGTTTTTTCATTGCTAATTGCTAATTGCTCATTGCTAATTAAATTCTTATACCTATACCTCAGAAAGCTAATAAAGGCAACATTACTTTTATTAATAACAGACACCATTGCTTCCCGTCTCTTCTCTTTAGGATAAGCAGCAATTTTAGTTTGCAGATTAGTTAAAGCAATCTTGCGGGCAAAGCAGAGTTGTGGGTCATTAAGTTTTAGCACAGTGTAGATCATATACATAGCTTTATCAGGGTCTTTTTCAGAAGGAAGCATTCTTCCATCGTCAACATCATAGATGAAGTAATCTTCAATATCTTCTAATTTGGTAGGGTCTAAGAATCTTTTTTCATCATAAAGATTAGCTTTAATATGTCCACAGGTATGTGGTTGAGAATCCAGACAAAACTCTTGGCAATCACCATTACACGAAACAGCCAGGTTATTATAATCAAAGACCTTATGCGGATACATGTGAAAGTCTTTAGGCTTGAGGTGTTCAATGTGCGAATTTACCATATCAACTTTACCTTCACAGTAAATACAGAGATAGAACTGTTCATTCCTGAGAATATGAAACTTCAGGTCTCTTTTCTTTTTAGACTTATACTTTCCCCAGCTTTTGAGGTGTCGTGTATCAGTCTTGAAGAATTTTGGGGGCTTAGTTTTCTTTACATATCTCATTCCATCAGTTCCAAATCGAAATTAATTTCTTGGAAGAAGGCAGAGTTTTCGCTTTCATGTTCAAGAATTTCAGCTTTTAAATCTTGTGCTTCTTGGGTATTGACTTTACCTGCTTGAATCAATATTCTGTACTTTTTATGAAGTTCTAACAATTCACGCGGAAAGTGAGGAGCATCCATAATAGTTTTCACAATAGCATTAATATCTCTATCTAAAGGAGGCTTAATAAACTTTTTCACAACCACCACAGAATCTACATTATCTAATTTAATGATGTTCTTATAGTAGGTAGTACTAACGATTTGTGGGGAGTGAGTAGCAAGAATAATTTGCTTATCATCAGTCCATTCATCAAGATCTTGCGCAACATTATAGAGCCAGCGTGGATGCAAGGCAATATCTATTTCATCCATAAGAATAATTGAATCTTCTTTGACCAGATATTTTAGCCAAATGAAAATACTTAACCTTTTAAGTTCACCATGACTGAGATCTTCCGGATTTAACTCTTTCTTTTCAGAAGTAAGGTAGAACTTCACATCATCCATTTCAGCTGAAATTTCAATCTCTTTATCATCAAAGAAAGTATTCAGGCTTTTAATGAAATTATCATAGTGAGAACCAAATTTTCCGGTTCGGAGTTTATCTTTATTATCTTCTTCAAAAGCTTTCTTACATGCCCTAATAATCATATTTTTAGAAACGAAATCATAAGTGTAGTAATGTTTTAACTCTTTCTTTATCTTCCTGATTCTATCGTTATAATTATTAGCTACATATATTTCCTTACCAAACTTATCATAGTCAAAATAGTTGGTAGTATCTGTTTTATTCAGTAGTGACTGCTTATCTTCTGTTGACATAAAAAGATAAATTTGCGTATCAGGACCATTAAGATAGACTGCATTCGAGATTTTATCCAGCATTTGATCATTAGCATTTGATTTTAGTAAGAGAATCAACTTATTATTGGCAAAAGTCGTAATATATTCTAATCCTTCTGCTTTAAGTTGTTCTTTTTGTTTTTGTAATAAATTCGCTATTTCAAGCTTACGTTGATTTATAGTCGTAGTTTTGTCTTCTACAATATAGTTATCTCTACTTTTAATATAGTCAGCAAACTCTTCAAAATCTTGTAAAGCATCAGATATTTTAACCTTAATATAGGTATCATAGTCTTTACTCTTGGGGAAAAGTAATTTGGGGGAGAATTTAAGGGCAAGTTCTCTTAGCTCCTCCGATACACGGTCAGAATCTTTTAGCAAATTGTAAAACTCGATATAAATCTTAGAGCGCTGAAGATCTTCTTGTTGCTTCTTTAAATCTAATTCTAAAGCCTTTAATTCATTGATTAGGTTGAAGTTAAAAGAGTCGTTATCTACAGGCAAGGCTACAAATTCTAAATCTACCTCTTCTCCAAATTCTATAACAAAGCGCGCAATTCTATTATGATAATCAGCAGGATATTGTTCTGTTGATAAAAGGTTAATGATATATTTATGTAGTATGGGATCTCTAAAACAGCTCAACATGACATAAATGAATTGAAGCAGTGTACTTTTCCCACCACCGTTTATACTGGCGATGGAATAGACTTTAGAATAATCGTTTTGAGTAAAATCTACGACTGCATTTTGGAAGTTTCTGAATTTATCAATCTCTACACTTTTTAGAAACATAATTATCTCCTTACAACTGTTAAATGATTCTCTAGTAATCTAATTATATATTGAATAAAAGCAATCTATTTTTGGAAGTTTCGTTTATTGACTTCTCTTCTTTCAGATAAAAATTTCTGGCGAGGGGTACTGAATTTCGGCGGGGTGTGGTCTTCAAAATTAACGATTAAACAGTTAAGCAAATCAACAGTTCAACAGGTAATTAATTACATATTCACCAAAGGTCTTATATCTTCTCTTTCAATAATAGCCGGAGTATATTTCCCGGAGTAAAGGCATCTTCCTCTATCTAAAACAATTAAGTGCTCACACAGATCAGCAAAAGAGAGAAAATCATGAGTAATAACGCAAGTCGATCTTATAACTCCCTTATGAAGATTATCTATCAGATTCACAATCCCTTTGGTAGTAACAGGGTCAAGACCGGTTGTCGGTTCATCATAAATAAGATATTCCGGTTCCATGCTAATGGCACGGGCTAAAGCTACTCTTCGCTTCATTCCACCAGACAATTCTGAAGGATATTTGCTCCCAATATT
>JBAYZI010000141.1:0-6669 GCA_041672585.1 Cloacimonadales bacterium (SeqCode)
TTTCTCAGCAGAATATGTCGGGAGAATATGACCCGAATCTGTATGGCTTTGCGCCAAGTCCTGCCGGTCCTTCCGGAAAAGGTGGCAGTGAAATAAACTGTAGAATGATGGGTATTTTCTCAGAAGCAGGGATTAGTAACAATGCCGGTTTAGGCGATAGAGACCCTGTTTTGGTACGCGAAGCAGCCTGGAACTACATTAAGTTCTATGATAGTGAAGAGGCAAGGAAAATCAGACTTAAAGTGATGATTGAGAATGGTTATGGTAAGATGCAGAATCCTGTTTTCCTCAAGCGTTACGGCTATGAAGAGTATCTTCGTTATGCTCCTGACGGGTGGTTAGAAACTTTTGAGACTGCTATGCGGGAGGGAAAACCTGAGCCGTATGGTGATAATTGTCAGAAAGTTTATGAATTTATGACTTACCCTTTAGATGAATTAATTAAAATGGACTTGAATGGTTCTTTAGGAGCTACCAATACAGAGCGAAGGGAGAACATTTATAAAGTTCTTAAGCAAGCTGAAGAGCGAACAAATCAGGAGATGATTGGGACGCTTCCTCCCGAGGTTAAGCTTAAGCGAGAACGACTTGCAGCTCTTATTGCTGCCCTTATAATCTTCGTTTTCTTAGCTACCTTGTGGAGGGTTTGGAAGATTCTTACCCCTGAAAAACAAGTAACCACAACTAAAAAGAACAAATATCTGGGCTATATTATACTTTGCTTAGCCCCTGCCATAATCCTGGTCGTTATGTGGAAATATGTCCCCATGATCACGGGAAGTATGATGGCACTGCAAGACTTTAAGCTAGTGGGGGAGAGTCAATTCGTGGGATTTGGAAACTTAGCAGAAGTTTTGTTTGATTCAACTTGGTGGGCATCAGTAGGCAGAACACTTTATTATATGTCGCTAAGTTTAGGCTTAGGCTTCTTCCCTCCTATTATTTTGGCAATTCTCTTACAAGAAGTTTCTAAAGGCAAATTAATTTACCGTGTTATCTATTATCTCCCAGCTGTAATCAGTGGCGTAATTGTCATTTACCTCTGGAAGCTACTCTATTCACCCGGAGATAACGGAGCTTTAAATCAAATCTTGATGGCAATGGGTTTGCCTAAAAGCATGTGGATTCGTGATGAAACCTTAGCCATGCTGTGCGTGGTGATTCCCGGTATTTGGGCAGGCATGGGACCAGGCAGCTTGATATATCTGGCAGCCTTAAAAAGCATTCCCAACGAGCTGTATGAAGCTTCCGAAATAGATGGTGCGGGCTTCTTTGCTAAGATAAGGCATATCGTATTTCCAAGTTTGAAAGGGTTGATTATTATCCAATTTATTGCAGCTTTCATTATTGCAGCTCAATCAAGTGATTTTATTTTAATTATGACTTTTGGTGGACCTAATGAGGCGACGCGGGTAGCTGATTTGCTCATCTTTGAGAAAGCTTATCTGTATCTGAAATTTGGTTTAGCTACGACGATGGCGTGGTTATTAAGTTTATTAATGATGGGATTTACCATCCTCCAGATTAAATACATTTCGAAGATGGAATTCAGAACAGCAAAGGGAGATGACTAATGGCTATTATTGGTAAAGTTGGTAAAAATAGTATGAAGGTGAAGATTCTCAACCGCTCAATTCACTTTATCTTGATAATTGGTGCCTTGACCATGATTTATCCCTTCCTGTTAATGATCTCCTTCTCATTTAAAAGCAATGTTGACAGCACAAGTTTAAAGCTCATTCCTGCCTTTATTTATGATGACGAAGCTCTTTATATGAAATATTTAGAAAGTAGATATAATGAAGAGAGCAGTCGGTTGATGGATAATTATCCCGGAAGTTGGATCTCATTTTCAGAAGTAACTACTCCGGCTAATCCTAATGAGAAGATTTATCTAGAGTGGCAAGAATTTATCGCTGAATTTCCTCAATCCCCTTATGATTTTTATGTGGCAGAACATTATGGTCGCGGGATCTACCCCTATGCCCAACGTATATTTAGGAAACAACTCCGTAAAGAAAATAGTGACATAACTGAGTTCAATCAGAAATATAATACAGGGGCCCAGAACTGGGAAGAGATTGCGGTTGAAGAAAAAGATCTCTATGCCAGAAACTTTGTCAGCTCGGAAGATGGTTATCTCGGCAGGTTTAAGAAGTTTAAAGAGGAAACTCCGCAATGGATGAGGTATTATGTCAATCCGGAAGGTAGCTTTATCAACACAGAACTAATCCCCCATTATGGAGATAAGATTTCAGCTTTTAATAGTGCCAATAATACTAATTATGCCGATTGGTCAGATATTATTATCCCAAAAACAGTGCCGGAACTTGATTCTCCGCTGAGAAAAGAGTGGATTCACTATACCAAAAACGTGGTAAATATCAGGCATCTAAATATTAGCCCGGAAGCTAATTCTTTCTTTCAGAATATGTTAGAAGAGAAATATTTTGATATTAAAACTTTGAATAAAACCTGGCTGACAGAATATACTGCTTTCTCACAAGTGGCAATCCCTGATAAGTTTCCTCACAGTGGAGCCTTTATCGAAGATATTAGTCATTTCACACAAAATGTAGCCTTGCCCGAACATTTGCAATATAATACGATTACAAGCGACTTCAGAGATTTCCTGGAACAGAAATACACCACTATAACAGCTTTAAATAGCTCTTTAGAAAGTGATTACAACTCTTTTGCCCATATCTCTTTTCCTGTAGAAGAGCTAGATTATTTTAGTTTTCTGGAGAGAAAAGGAGCAATTAGAAGGGAGTTTCTCTGGAGAAACTACGCCATGGCTTTAGATCAGATGTTGTCAGATTCGAGGTCGTTACAGAATACCGGTGTGTATGTGCTTCTTTCTATTTTATTGGCAATCACCATTAATCCACTGGCTGCATATGCTTTGAGTAGATTCAAACCACGCTTTAGCTTTCAGATAATCTTAATGTTTATGCTAACAATGGCTTTCCCGGCTATGGTGATGGGCATTCCTAACTTCCTGATGCTAAAAAACCTGAGCCTTCTGAATACTTTCTGGGCATTGGTGCTACCGGCTGCTGCTGATGGCTATTTTATCTTCCTCTTGAAAGGCTTCTTTGATAGCTTACCGCGTGAATTATACGAAAGTGCCAGTTTAGACGGAGCCAGTGAATTTAGACTTTTCTGGCAGTTCACCCTCTATTTGAGTAAACCTATTTTGGCTGTGATTGCTCTCGGTGCCTTTAATGCAGCTTATCGTAACTTCCTCTTTGCTTTCTTAGTGTGCCAAGATCAATCTATGTGGACACTTATGGTGCATATTTATGAACTGATGCAGAGAGCAAGTGCGGGAGTGGGGTATGCAGCGTTAGTGATTGCTGCTTTGCCGACTTTGGGCGTGTTTATCTTCTTCCAGAATATAATTATTGAGGGGATTGTTATTCCAATGGAGAAATAAAAAAAAGGATCTATCCACGGATTTCACGAATTACACTAAGAAGAAAAAAGAAGAATGAAAATATAAAAATTAAAAGTGAAAAGTTGCGGTATTGCTTCCCCCTTCGCTTTAATAGCTTCGGAGGATGTATCGCAATGATGATTGAAGAAGAGTGGTGCATCCATTCCATAAAAATATCAAAGGATAAATTATGTTAAACGAAAAGATCTATATTGAAAGAGTCCAACGCTGGATTGAACTAGTCGGAAAAGTGGTTTATTCTCAACCACATAAATTAAAAGCACAATATATCTATGATGCCAAAACTCCCATTCCCTGGGCAGAGATTGGCAAACACCAATGGAAACCGATAGAGGTTGGTGAGAAATGGGCAGATGTTTGGGGCTGTGGCTGGTTTAAATTAACCGGCAAAGTGCCTTCCATTATGACCAACGCGTTTGTAGGAGTGTGGGTGGATGTGCAAGGTGAAGCCTGTCTTTTTAAAAACGGAGTGCCTTACCAAGGTTTAACCAATAAAATAGATTGGAACCTCCAAGCCGGTAAATACTTTGTTCCTCTTTTCCCAAATTCTAAAGGAAATGAAGAGATTGAACTCTTACTAGAAACAGGGGCTAATGGGCTATTTGGCGAAGATAAGAAAACCTATAATTTAGAAAGAGCCGATATAGTTGTCTTTGACCAACAAGCTTATGATTTGTGGCTTGATTTAAGAGCTCTCTTCTCACTTTGGGAAGGGCTTCCTGCTAATAAACCACGCAAGAAAAGGATTCTCCACGGATTGAACCAAGCTTGCAACTTATGGCAAGATGGCAGAGATAAAGAAGCATGCTTGGCTATTACTAAAAAACTACTCTCCTTGCCTGCTGAAGCATCAGCCTTGACAGCGTGGTCAATTGGTCATGCTCATATTGATGTTGCTTGGCTGTGGCCTCTGAGAGAAACAAGAAGAAAATGCAGTCGGACCTTCTCCACTGCTTTAAGATATATAGAAGAGTACCCGGACTATATTTTCGGTGCTTCTCAAGCTCAGCTCTATCAGTTTGTAAAAGAAGATTATCCAGAGCTGTATGAAGAAATTAAGGAAAAAGTAAAAGCCGGGAAATGGGAGTGTCAGGGTGCTACCTGGGTAGAAAGTGATACCAATATTCCTTCCGGAGAATCACTTATCAGACAGTGCATTTATGGTAAAAGGTTCTTTAAAGATGAGTTTGGACAGGAGATAAACTATTTATGGTTACCTGATTGCTTTGGCTATACCGGTTCTTTACCCCAGATCTTAAAGAGGTCGAAAGTAGATACCTTCATCTCTCAAAAGCTCTCGTGGAATGACACAAATACCTTCCCTCATCACACTTACCGTTGGCAAGGGATTGATGGTTCTGAAGTGTTATGTCACTTCTTGCCTACTAATGATTACAACTTTAGCAATCTCCCTAAAAGCTTTATCGAAACAGAGAATAGATATGCTCAGGCTGATATTTCTGATGACTTTTTAAATCTTTATGGCATTGGTGATGGTGGTGGTGGTCCTTCTAAAGAACATATTGAATTGGGCTTAAGACAGCAAAACTTGGAAGGTGTGCCGAAATTCAAATTCTCTCCGGCTAAAGAATTCATCGCTAAATTAAGAACTTTAGATTTTGCTGAGATCCCATTATGGCAAGGTGAACTTTACTTTGAACTGCATCGTGGTACTTACACAACTCAAAGCTTAATGAAGAAACATAACAGAATGTTAGAACAAAAGATGCAACTTATTGAATTCTTGAGTGTGCTAACTAACAGCAACACAAACAAGTATTTACGCCCTATTTGGCAAGATATCTTGATGAATCAGTTCCATGACATTATCCCCGGTTCTTCTATCGGTTGGGTCTATGAAGATGCTAAAGCTTCCTCAGAAAAGAACTTACAGAAGTTAGAATTATTGGAACAAAGTTTAATCTCTAACTTATTAACTGAAACTAATGCTCATAATAACTTGGTTATCTTTAATAGCTTAAGTCATGAGAGAACAGAGGTTATAGAATATAAAGTAGAGCAACCTGTTAAGGTATTTATTAAGCAAGAAGAATTAGAAGTTGAATATCAGAATGACTCTATCTTCTTTACTATTACAATACCGGCTATGGGTTATCAACAAATACGTTTAGAACCAGCTTCTAAAGCAATTGCAACCCCTCTTCTCAATAGTGAGGTAAAGTTAGAAAATGATCTATTAGAAGTAAAGTTTGGCAATCATGGCGAGATTACTTCTATTTTAGATAAAGAGACAAACAGGGAGTTATTGGCTGATTCTGCTAATGTTCTTAAACTCTGGGAAGATGTGCCTAACAACTGGGGAGCGTGGGATATAAATCACTTCTACCGCGAAACAACTCCGGAGCTTCCTGAATTAATTGAGAGAAGATTCACGGTTAAAAATAAATTTAAGCAGAGTATTACCCAACGCTTAAGTATTGGCAATTCAGAGATTATTCAGACTATTTCGCTTAACCATGATTCTGCTGTAATTGAGATAGAAAACAATGTTGATTGGAATGAGAAACATAAGATGTTACGCGTAGGGGCATCGCCTGCTATTAAAACAATGAATGCTACTTCCGAGATTCAGTTTGGCTTACTTGAAAGACCAACTCACAAGAATACCAGCTGGGATTGGGCTAAATTTGAAGTTTTAGCTCACACCTTTATTGATGTTTCGGATAATTACCACGGTTTTGCAGTACTTAATAATTGCAAATATGGACACTCTGTACAAGATAACAGTATAGAAATAAATCTGTTAAGGAGTCCTGCTGATGTGCATAAAGAAGCTGATTTAGGTAAGCACAACTTCACCTACTGCTATTACCCTCACAAAGAGAATTTACAGAATAGTGATGTTATCCAAAAAGCTCATGCCCTAAATCAAAAATTAGTGTTGTTAGAAAGCGATCTTGTTCCTATGCAGACAGCAGATTCTCTCTTTGAGCTATCTAATGATCGGGTGATTCTGCAAACTGTAAAATACGCTGAAACAGGAGATGATATTATCCTGAGACTTTACGAATCAATCGGTTCTCCGCAAACTTTGGAGCTAAGCTGTAAAACTTCTTACAAAGCTGCTTTTGAATGTAATATGTTAGAAGAGAAGGAACAAGAACTTAAGCTTGCAAATAACATGCTACAACTTGAATTTAAACCATTTGAAATTAAAACTGTAAGATTATCCAGAGGTTAAATAATTA
>JBAYZI010000142.1:0-6634 GCA_041672585.1 Cloacimonadales bacterium (SeqCode)
GTCCGGTGAGAATCGGCACTAACACAGTTGCGCCAAACATCACAAATGTGTGCTGCAAACCCATGATAATATTACGAGAATTAAAGTCTTTCATTAAGGCTCCTTATCAATGTTTTTAAAAAGGTAATTTAGATGTGAATCTTGTCAATAGAATAAATGAGAGTGAGAAAAAGAAAGATGTCTATCCACGGAGTTACACTAATTTCACTAAGAAGAAGAAAAAGAAAAGAAGAAGATCCCTAACACAGAGTGAAGAGGAGTTTAAAGAGGAGTTTAAAGAGGAGTTACACAGAGTTTTTAAGAAATTTAATGTTAATTGAGATTTGAGACAGATTTGCAACCTCTTTACTGGGACTGCGGATGCCCTCGGCCGTATTAATCTTTTTCCACTGTCTGTCGAAATGTGATTACACCCTGCGAATTGCAGTTTTCACATGAATTAGACGCAAAATCTTGCGTCTCTACAGTAATGCGGGCAGGGGCACCCGCAATCCCAGTGAAGAGAGTTCTCAGCCAATTTTAATTCGCGTTAATTCGTGTGAAAGGTATTTTCTTTTCAGTGTATTCTGTGTGTTCAGTGGCTAATTCTTTCTTTTTCCACTCTCTCCATCTCCCCCTCTCCTTGTCATTTTCCTTTTTCTTCCTTCTTCTTAGTGAAATTCGTGTAATCCGTGGATAGACCTCTTCTTTCTTTCTTTTCTTAACAAAAAAAGACTAACAACTTTATTAGTCATTAGTCCTTTTTAACAAACCTTCTGATAATCAGCATCACCACCATTCCCAGAATAACCCCGGCAACATTAGCAATCAAATCATTTATATTAAAACTTCGATAAGGCAGTAGCTTTTGCACATATTCCAAGCCTACCGCCATCCCTAAAGCGAAAAACAGCATTCGCCATTTAAACTTTTGAAACCTGAGGAAAATCAAGGTTATGAGTGGTAGATAAACCAGCATGTGCAGAAAGTAATCTCCACGCAGTTTTATGACATGAACATCCATTATTTGCTTGCTCATATTACCTAAGGGTATTACTGATACAGTAATTAAGACGATTAGGTAGGGAATTAATGCCAATTTAGTCAATTTATTTATATTCATCTATATTTATTTCCTTTTTTGTTAATTCCCATACATTATTTATTTTATTAATCCCCTTCAGGGAAAGTTTGGTTTTCGTATTTATACCTGGGGTTAATTCTTGAAATACAAGAATACAACACCCAGGCTAGTCTATTGATCCCCGCTGGGGATTATAAGAAGCCCCTAAATCCCCTAAAGGGGACTTTGAGGAGTGTCATCCAACAAATAATCCGTGAAAATTCGTGTGAAACATCTTTTTCTTTTCAGTGTTTTCTGTGTGTTCAGTGGCTAAAAAGAGGGTACCCACAAGCTATTTTATTAATCCCCTTCAGGGAAAGTTCGGTTTTCGTTTTTCTACCTGGGGTTAATTCTTGAAATACAAGAATACAACACCCAGGCTAGTCTATTTATCCCTGCTGGGGATTTAATAATCTTCCTTAAGAGGGTGTATGCAATACGCCCCTACAAATTCGTGTTAATTCGTTTTAATTCGCGTTAATTCGTGTGAAAGGTATTTTCTTTTCAGTAATATTAATTGAGATTTGAGACAGATTTGCAACCTTTTTACTGGGACTGCGGATGCCCTCGGCCGCATTCATCTTTCTCTTCTGTCTGTCGAAATGTGATTACACCCTGCGAATTGCAGTTTTCATATGAATTAGATGCAAAATCTTGCGTCTCTACAGTAATGCGGGCAGGGGCACCCGCAATCCCAGTGAAGAGGTCATAAGCCAGTTTTGACGGTCTTAATAAGTCTTTATCCATCTTCATCCGTGGCTAAAATCTTTTTTCTTCCTTCTTCTTAGTGAAATTAGTGTAATCCGTGGATAGACCTCTTCTTTCTTTCTTTTCTTAGCACAAAAAAAGACTAACAACTTTATTAGTCATTAGTCTTTTTTAACAAACTGTCTGATAATCAGCATCACCACCATTCCCAGGATAACCCCGGCAACATTAGCAACTAAATCATTAATATTAAAACTTCGATAAGGCAGTAGTTTTTGTACATATTCCAACCCTACCGCAATCCCTAAAGCGAAAAACAGCATTCGCCATTTAAACTTCTGAAACCTCAAAAAAATCAAGGTTATGAGTGGTAGGTAAACCAGCATGTGCAGAAAATAATCACCACGCAGTTTTATGACATGGACATCCATTATTTGCTTGCTCATACTACCTAAAGGCATTATGGAAACAGCAATTAAGACGATTAGGTAGGGAATTAATGCCAGTTTAGTCAATTTATTTATATTCATCTATATTTATTTCCTTTTTGTTACTTCCCATACATTATTTATTTTATTAATCCCCTACAGGGATAGTTTGGTTGTCGTATTTCTACCTGGGGTTAATTCTTGAAATACAAGAATACAACACCCAGGCTAGTCTATTTATCCCCGCTGGGGATTTTTAAAAGACCACACCCCGCCGAAATCCGGCACCCCTCTCCAGAGACCTTGCTTCGCAAGGGAAGCGGGGAATTAAGAGGTCGCGAATCTGTTTATAACTCTGTGTTAGGAATCTTCCTTAAGAGGGCGTATGCAATACGCCCCTACAAATTCGTGTTAATTCGTTTTAATTCGCGTTAATTCGTGTGAAAGGTCTTTCTTTTCAGTGTTTTCTGTGTGTTCAGTGGCTAAAAAGAGGGTACGCACAAGCTATTTTATTAATCCCCTACAGGGAAAGTTCGGTTTTCGTATTTCTACCTGGGGTTAATTCTTGAAATACAAGAATACAACACCCAGGCTAGTCTATTAATCCCCGCTGGGGATGTTGATTTGTAAGAACCTCACCCCGTCAGTTCCACTGCCACCCCTCCCCGGAAACCTTTGGAATACAAAGGGGGTAGGGGATTTGAAGACCACACCCCGCCGAAATCCGGCACCCCTCTCCAGAGACCTTGCTTCGCAAGGGAAGCGGGGAATTAAGAGGTCGCGAATCAGCTTATAACTCTGTGTTAGGGTTCTTCCTTAAGAGGGCGTATGCAATACGCCCCTACAAATTCGTGTTAATTCGTTTTAATTCGCGTTAATTCGTGTGAAAGGTATTTTCTTTTCAGTGTGTTCAGTGGCTAAAGAGGGTACCCCCAAGGGGCACACCCTACAAAACTCTGTGAAACTCCTCTTACCCTCTGTGTAACTCTGTGTTAGGGATCTTCCTCTTTCTTTTCTCTTCTTTCTTCTTAGTGTAATTAGTGTAATCCGTGGATAGACCTCTTTATTCTACATTATAGAACTCTTTATACCACTTAATAAACTTCCCCACTCCTTCCCGAATAGGCGTATTTGGCTTATACCCCAAATCCTCAACCAAATCCGTAACATCTGCATGTGAAGCCGGAACATCCCCCGGTTGTAGTGGAAGCATATTCTTAATCGCCTTCTTCCCCATTTCCTCCTCAATAGCCTCAATAAAGTCCATAAGGAGTACGGTATTGTTATTACCTATGTTATAAATCTTATACGGTGCTTTTGAAGCTCCCGGAGTAGGATTTTCACCATTCCACCCAACCATTGGCTGTGCCGGATGATAAATAACTCTTTTAATGCCTTCCACAATATCATCTATATAGGTAAAATCTCTTTTCATCTTACCATGATTAAAGACATCAATCGGTTTCCCTGCATTTATAGCATCAGCAAATAAGTAATAAGCCATATCCGGTCTTCCCCAAGGTCCATAAACAGTGAAGAACCTTAAACCTGTTGTAGGAAGGTTGTATAAGGCACTGTAAGAGTGAGCAAACAGTTCATTAGACTTCTTACTCGCTGCATAAAAAGAGATGGGATGATCCACATTATCGGTTGTACAGTAGGGAAGCTTTTCATTCCAACCATACACACTTGAACTACTGGCATAGACTAAATGCTGAATCTTATTCTGACGAGATGCTTCCAAGATATTATAAAACCCAATAATATTACTCTCAAGATAAGCATCCGGATTGGTAATACTATAACGAACCCCTGCCTGTGCAGCAAGATTAACCACCACATCAAACTTCTCATCCTCAAATAGCTTATATAATTTAGCTCTATCACATAAATCTAACTTTATGAATCGGAAGTTTGCATGCTTCTTACTCTGCAACATTTCGCCATTGCGTATGTCCTGCATAGGAAAACCATGTTCTGCTAGTCTGCCATACTTTACTCTTAGATCGTAATAATCATTTATGACATCTAAACCGACTAGTTTGATGCCTTGCTCTTTTAGTAGTCTGGTTGCTAAATGAAAGCCGATAAATCCGGCTGTACCTGTAATTAAAATTCGCATATTTCTTCCTTTTATTAACCTTTCAGGTTATAAAGACATAGAGAGGGAGTGAGGGAGTGACAAGGAGACAAGAGGAGGGAGAGAGGGAGAGAGAGAGAGGGGGAGAAAAAAAGACAAGGAGATGGGGAGAGGGGGAGATAAAGAGACAAAGAGAGAGGGAGAAACAAGGAGACAAGGAGAGACAACGTTTTGTTGAATTTCTATTTATGCTTCTTGTTATTTCTACCTTATTTATCACTTTAGTACCTCTTTTTTATTTTGCTTTCACTTAATAAAATCATATTAGTATATTAAAAGACATTTATGTTAACTTTTCATGTTGCATAAGCATTGTCTTTTTTCCCATCTTCCACTCTCCGCATCTTCCACTCTCCCCATCACTCCCTATCCCCCACATTCTTTATCTTTATACACCAATTATCCGGTTCTCTAATCATATTTACTATCATACCAACAATGTTGTTATATTGTTGAATTAAAAAATCAAATTTATCTTTATCTATGTAGTCACAATCATAAGAGAAATTAAGCCATACCTGAGTTTCTGCAGCTTCACACTCTGCTATTGACATTTTAGAAATAAAATGGTTCGGATATCTTCTAACTCTAAAGGCTTCAGCTATGTTAGCACATATTGACCTAGATGATCTTCTAATCTGGTCTATCAAAGAATATTTTTCACTAGTGGGAAATCCCTTAGTAAGCTGAAATATCTCCATAGCTGATTTGTACGCTAACCTATAAACCCTTAGTTCTTCATGTGTTCTGATTCTCATCTGTAAATCTCTCTTCTTTTTGTTGTATCTTTGTTTCTATTTTTCTTTAAATTTATCTTTTGTCACTATTATTCAAATTATTATGAGTTTCTGCTTTTTCTCTCTTTCTCTCTCTTTGTCTCATTCATCTTCCCCCTCACTTTTTCTCTTCATCTTTCTCTCACTCCCTCTTCCTCTCTCCCCGTCTTCAAGTCTTCTCTTCACCCCATCACTCCCTCACCCTCTCTCCCCCTCATTTAAGACTTAAAGTCTTAATTACTTCTAGCTTTCTTCACCACAATATTCCACAACACCAACCAGAAATACTTAAAATCCGTCCAAACAGGTCGTTTAATCTTCTGCTCCAAGTACTTCCTCTCCGACTCAACAATCTCCTCAAAAGACTTAGGCATGTCCGCATAAAAAGGAGGCAACAGCCCCGGTTTAACCTGAACCCGTAGTATTCGTACATCCTCAGGATAAAGACTAAAATAATGCTCACTTAAAGCTCTAACGCCCACAAGGTTTAACTCACCTTTAAAGAGATTAATAAATTGAGGTAGCTCATCAATCCAAAGTTTTCTAAAGACTCTTCCCCAACTTGTAACTCTGAAATCATCTTTGAATTTCCCACCCTCTTGCAAACTACATGTTTTATAGACATAATCCTGGAGGTATTCTGAATAAGGATGCATAGTTCTGAATTTATTAACCATAAGAAGCTTACCATTCTTGCCTTTTCTTTTAAGCTGAATAATCGGACCATAGGAAGGGTTTTCATCACGACAAGGTTCTTTAGTTTTGATAGCGATAAAATAGTTAATTCCCTCAATCTCTCTTTTGGCTAAAAGCTCGAAACCACAGAAATAGAGTCTGCCCAAAAACTCAGTTTCACTAAAAACTCTATTCTTACCTTTAGTTATGGCAAAATAGAGTCCTTTAAGTAGGGCTAATTTAGGGAAAACTCTCCTGACAATGAAATCAATAAAGTAGATAATGTTACCCAAAACAAGAGTATATTTTTTAACAAACCTGCGTCTTCTTTGATTTTTAGTCTCCATACAACCACAAAAGACACCACCCTGAGTAAGATTCTCATTAACTTGAATAATGTATTTATTTATTCTGCGAAAATTATTAGCTTTGTGAAGATTAATAAACAGAGATTGAGATTCAGGATCTAAATTCTCAATATTGAAAATAGAGTGACTATTAATGATATAGCTCTTATTCTTACAGAAACAATTCAAATCAAGATGTTCATTAAGAAAATCAAAAGCACTATCCTGATCTTTAAAATATTTAGTTTGCAGCAAGGACTTAATAGAATTAGAGCCGGTATCAGTATCTAAGCAATAGTTCTTATCCACCTTAAAGGGACTTGCCGGAACCTTATCAGAGGAATCAAACTTACCAATTTCATAAGTAGAACCCTCTTCTTCTAATTTCTTAGATTTTGTAATGATTGTTGTTTTAGCAAAACTGGGATTATCTTTATGAAATCGGTAAGTTTGATTCC
>JBAYZI010000143.1:0-6622 GCA_041672585.1 Cloacimonadales bacterium (SeqCode)
CACAGAATGCAGGAACTCACACTGTAGTTTGGAACGGTACTGATAATAACGGCAAAAACGTTTCATCAGGTGTTTATTTCTACAGAATGAAAAATGGTTCTTATTCTAAAACCAACAAGATGATTTTAATGAAATAGTAAACTTCATCAATTAGCAATTAGCAATTAGCAATTGAAAACAATATGTAAGGGCGGAATATTTTCCGCCCTTTTTCTTTAGCCACGAAGTTAAGACTGATACGGATGCTCTTAATTCCCCTCTTCATTTTGCGTCTCCACCAATAACAATAAACCATCTCAACAAATCAACAGTTCAATAAACAAACATTCTCTTTCTCCGACTTTTATCATTGACTCAATTAGATTTTTTAGCTTAATTCAAAATAATATTCATAACATTATAATATTTTTTCATCCTACCTAAATTAATATAAATAAATACTTTATGAAATTTCTGAAATCTCAAAATATGTTTATTTGCAAATAAATATTTATGATTGACATATTGTTCTTGACACAATAGTATTATCTCTTTAATATTTGTTCACATAAAATAATTATTTAGGAGATTACATGAAACAATTTATGGTTATAGTCTTATTAATTATCGCTAGTGTTACTCTTTTTTGTGAAGAAATACTGCTTACTGGTTCTGGAACAGTAGGTGATCCTTACATCATTGAGAGTTTTGATAACCTAAAATATTTAAGTAGTAAAATTAAGACATTGAGCACAAAATATTTTATTCAAACTGAAAATATTGTTTGTCCTGCTGAAGATAATTTTATACCAATAGGGACATCGTTGAGCTATCCTTTTAAAGGTAATTATGATGGCTGCAATCACACAATATCAAAATTAACTATTAATAGGGATTTAGACTATGTAGGTCTTTTTGGTCGAACAGAGGGAGCTACTATCCGAAACTTAAAATTATTAGAGGTAAAGATTACCGGTTATAGATTTACAGGAGCTTTTACAGGTTATAGTGAATCTACAAAAATCATAAATTGTTCTTCAAATGGCTATATTGAGGATGCAAATTCTACTTCCTCATGGATTGGAGGAATTTCAGGCGCACTTATAACAGATTCACATATTAAATATTGTTCTTCTGCTACAATATTAAATGGAGTCCAAAACATCGGGGGAATAACAGGAGTTTTAGGCTTAAATTCTTCTCTTAAAAACTCTTATTTTACCGGAGAAATCCACAATGGTTCACCAGTGGGAGGGTTAGTGGGCTTTACTAACTTGATAAGCCCGGTAATATCTAATTGTTATTCTAAATGTACTATTGAACCTGAAATTGGAGTTAGGCGAGGAATGCTTGTTGGCTGGAATAAAACAACCCATATCGATTCATGTGCTTACCTATACAGTGAAAATATTGAGTATATAGGAGAAAATTTAAACATTACAATAAACGCAGAAATAAACAAGATAATTGCTTTACCAGAAGAACATTTCTCTGAAGTTACCAATTTCACAGGTATAGGTTGGGATTTTGAAACGATATGGCATCTCGGTACTGATGATAGTTTTCCAACTCTTTTTTGGCAACAGGATCAACCTTTGGCACTCATAGAAATTACTGATGAAGCTATTACCAATTATCCTGCACCATCTGCCTCTGCAGAATTAGAGTTTTCAGAGCCTCCTGTCGGAAGTAATTTCCTGATAACTTTGCATCCCGCCGATAACATACAAATACCCAATTTAGATAACTCCCAACGAATCTTAGGAAGCAATTATTGGAGTATCAAAACAAACAACGCTGATAATCTTGAATATACTCTTAAGCTAAGTTTAAAAGATAATCATGCCTCAGTTACTCAAGATATCGTTAATGTGCTTAAAAGAGATGATAGTAGCAGTGAGTGGGTTGACATAACTGAATTAGGCGGTCAATTTACCTTACAAGATAATATCATAACTATCACAGGCTTAACTTCTTTTTCTGATTTTGTTCCAGTAATTGATTATTCTACTCTGCCTGTCGAATTATCATCTTTCACAGCTATAGCAAGCGATAACTATCAGGTACAGCTTAACTGGACAGTTGAATCTGAATCTAATCTTTTAGGCTATTATATCTTGAAAAATGAAACCAATAACCTTGATTCAGCAACAATCATACCAGCGTTAATCGAAGCTGAGAATAGCGTTCATACTCATCATTATGGTTTTCATGATTATCCTGACACAAATGCACTCATGCTCTATTATTGGCTCAAAAGCGTTGATTTAAGCAATGAAATAGTTTTCTACGGACCGGTATCAGTTAGCCTTAAGAACAATGAAAATAGCACTCCTGCCATTAATCTTGGCAACCAACTCTATGCAAATTATCCAAATCCATTTAATCCTGAAACAGCGATCAGTTTTAATCTAGCTGAAGCTACTGTTATTTCGTTAAATATTTATAATGCTAAAGGTCAATTGGTCAATACTCTGTTGAGAAATAAGAAGATGAACAAAGGACATCACTCTTTTGTGTGGAATGGCAGAGACAACAGACATCTGCCGGTTGCTTCAGGTTTATACCTTTATAAATTAGAATCTAAGAACTTCTCTGAAATGGGTAGAATGACTTTATTGAAATAATATAGGGGATGGGAATATTTTCATATCTATTTTGACGACAGATTAGTAAGAAACTATTATATCGTTGCCTTAAAAACTCTTACCTATCTCAACTAATAAGATTTAATTTGTAATTTAAGCAAAAGTGATTACTTTAACAGTATAAGCTGAGTAAAATAAACAAATTGGGAGGAATGGACATGAAACGATTGTTTCTTATTATGGCTATTTTGGTCATTATTGTTAGTATTTTTGCAAGTCAACCTGATCCTAGGAAGGCTTTACCTTATAATGAAGGTAATCTTAGACCTGTTCAACAAAAAGATAGGTTTATGCCGTCCTATAGTTTTGCTATCGAACCTATTTCAATAATCGATAATTTTTATGATTATTTTCCAGGCTCATATTCCGGGAAACCAGTGCAACGAGTTTCGACACCAACTTTTGATGGAAACTGGCTAATTTTCCATTCTAAACCAACATCTAATTCTACACGTAGAGTCTATAAAACTTTTATCGACAATACCGGAGAAATTCTCACAAACGGTGTTTTTGGCACCACTGATACCGGCGAGGGTTATCCAGGCATGGCAACAACAGCCGGAGGAAGACCTATCTTGGCGTATCATGTTAATATCGATGCTGATCCTGATTTAGAAGTTGGCTTCGGTTATGACGCAGTTATTGGCGGAGTCGCCTTTAACATGAACTCAGATTTATATCAGCTTATCGATAATGCGCATCCAATTGAAGTCAATGGGCAAGTAATTACTACTAATGATTTCCACTGGCCATCAGTACAAATTGGACCATCTCCAATAGAAGGTTCTCAGCGTGTTTATATTATGGCTAGAAATGGTACAACTAACGGTAGCGCAGTTGCAGAAAATGTAATTGTCTATTATAACGATTTCACAGAGAATGAGATTGAAAACCAAGTCTTCGATAACGAAGGCTGGTCTTACACTTCCATTCCTGAGTTAGACGAATGGAACAACTCAATGGGGGAGTGGAGAAGACCTTTTATGTCTTTTATCGTTCACAATGACAAACTTTATTATATAGGTTATCATATTGCTTATACTCAATCAGGTGCTGAAGGCTCTCCTCTTGAAGAAGGTTGCACCACTGCTTTTGTCTGTGATAATTACGGTGAAGGGACCTGGACACAACACTCTATTTATAACGAATTTGATGTAGCCAATCCTAAACAAATTAATCCTCTTACTGGTGAAATTGTGCCCGGTACAGGTATCTTTGTTGATAGCAATAACCTACCGTATGCTGATGAATTTGTCCGCATGGGTATTGGGCAGTCCAGTAATTTTAGTACAAGCATTGATAATGAAGGTAGAATTCACTTCCCTATATTCTACACTGTGATAAGTACAGAAGGTGGTTATTGGCCAGATTTCCATACTGTCAAACATATTGCTTTCGACACCAATACTCTCAACTGGGAGTTGTCAGAAG
This sequence comes from Cloacimonadales bacterium (SeqCode), assembly GCA_041672585.1. Lineage (GTDB taxonomy): Bacteria > Cloacimonadota > Cloacimonadia > Cloacimonadales > JAFGVF01 > JAEKNW01. The sequence continues at coordinate 4,059 of JBAYZI010000143.1, forward strand.
TTTATCCTCAAGTAGATAATGGTACAAATGTTCCCAACGACCCTATTAATATTACTAACTACGATGGTGCTAATGATGGTTGCAATGAAGGCACTATTTGGTTAAGCTGGGATCAAGATGGCGATGGCTTACATGATCAAGTCTATGATGATGGCACTTGGGATGGTATCGATGACGGTGTTACCGCTGCTGATGCTGATATCTGGGGAGTTGCTGTTAGAGATAATAGATGGCCCTACATGTATTGGGATAATGAAGCTGCAGAAGGCTCTATGATGTTCCATTTGCATACAGCTCACATCACTGAAGGAAATGAAGAAGGAATGATGGCTATGGTTTGGCAGGATGCCCAGAAATCACGAGATTATAATAAATATCCGGATAGTTATCCAGAACTTGCACCTTACCAAAATATGTGCGAATTAGCAATCTCTGTATCTGCTGATAATGGCAGACACTGGTCAGAAACGCTTTTCTTAAACGGTGTGGATAATCCTGAAATGCAAGGTCAGATTCCTGAATTTCCATATCTTAGCAATAAAGTTGACTATATTGGCTTTGATGAAAACGGCAACAAAATCGGTCGTCTCTACATAATGTATTTAAATGACTATACTTATGGTTCATCAATTCAAAATATCGGACAGGCTACCGGTGGTTCTATGCAGTTTATGGCTATTGATGTTGTGTTCACAGATGCACCAACCGATAATGTAAATAATGATGTTGCTCCTACAATTTCAATGTTAAGCCAGAACTATCCTAATCCTTTCAATCCTGAAACAAAGATTAGCTTTAATGTGATTAAAACAGGTAAAGTTGAACTTAGTATTTATAATGTGAAAGGTCAATTAGTTAAAACCTTAGTTAACGAAAATAAAGCTGTGGGTATGCATAATATCGTTTGGCATGGTGATAACAACAATGGTAAGAAAGTCTCTTCCGGCGTTTACTACTATAGATTAAAGAATGCTGGAAAAACTGAAATGAAGAAAATGGTACTGATGAAATAAATTTCATTAAATTAATAATTGAAAACAAAGGGGACGGAATTTATTTCGTCCTCTTTTTAATTCTTGAAAAACATGGGATAATAACAATATGCACAGTGTGTCAAGTCCTGATATAGTTACCCATGTTTTTTATGTATTTCATATTGATGGATAACTTATTTAAATTACCCACATTCCACATTACTACTACTGTTGAACATGTTGGTTCTTTTTTTTGGCATAAATATTTAATTAAATTTTTATGCAATGTGGATTGTGGATAATTTATCAAGAACATAAGTTATCCACAATATTTGAGTTATATACATTTTCAGGGACATTACTGTTTAAGGCATTGTGAGGTCGATAGTTATTGTATATGTTAATTGAATCTATGCATGCTTCTTTAAATATTCCAATTGACTTGAATACATTGGCCAACCCAAACTCATGCTTAAGTGTGTTGTTAACTCTTTCAGCTACTGCATTATCATAACAATGATTTTCACCTGTGTAGCTTATCTTAAAACCCTTATTAATCAGATACTCAGTGTAGTCATGACTAATATACTGAACGCCATGATCTGAGTGATGGATTATCTCTTTCGTATTCTTTGCACCTTTTAAAGCCATCTTTAATGCTACTAAACAATTTTTTGCTTTCAAATTATCAGAGACACAATATCCGACTATTTTGCGTGAATAATAGTCTGTTACTAAGTATAGATAGCAAAACTTATTAAGTAGTCTAATGTATGTTATATCACATACCCAGACTTGATCGACTCTATTAATTACCAAGTTTTTTAAAAGATTATTATAGGATTTGTTAATATTAATTGATGAAGACAAATACTTCTTCCTGTTTTTCTTTTTAACCAGTAAACCATTAACCGATAAAAGCTGAAAAAGGTGGTCTCGACCAATGTGAAGACTCTTCTCTGACAACATTGTTTTCATCTTTCTAGCTCCTATCTTAGGCATTATGCATTTAATTTGTTTCACTTCTTTAAGTATTTCGACTTCATTTAGTCGTTTTTCGAGTAATCGTTTTTCATGTTTTCTGTAACCTTGACGAGTATAATCTAATGAACCACAGATCATGTCTAATCCTTTCCGTCTAAATCCTCGCCTTTTAGCCTCTGCCTGACAACTTTTCGCACTATTAAACCAAAGTTTTTTTTTAAGTCAATCTTTGTGTATTTGGATGCTTCATCAACTAAGCATTCGTAAGCTAATGAGCGAATCTGGGAGTCCTCTAAAGAGCGCTTTAACTGCTTATTTTCACGCCTAAGCATTAATAATTCTGATTCTTCCTCTCGAGTCATAATGATCACCTTTTTGTCTATTTGTTCGTTGATTCCATACTTCGTTACCCAGCCTGATAAGGTTGAGCTACTAATTTTATACATTTTACAAGCTTCATTTTGACTTAATATTCCATTCTCAATCTCGTCAACTAATTTCATTTTGAATGCTATACTATAACTTCTGTAATTCTTTCGTACATTTTTTACTTTTTCCATTTCATTACTCCTATTGTTTTAGGGTAACTTATATAGGACGGCACAG
>JBAYZI010000144.1:0-6573 GCA_041672585.1 Cloacimonadales bacterium (SeqCode)
AACATAAAGAGTAGAATCTTTACTGGTAACAAAAAATGCATCTTCAGACACTGATAAAATAGAATTATACTCTAAACTCCAAACTAAGCCTATCAGGAATGTAAAAGCTAATATTAAACCTATTTTTTTCATCATTTCTCCTTATTTAATTACAAGATACGCCATGAAAATTCCATGGCGTATCAGATATATACTATTTGAGTAGAACCATTTTATTGGTTTTGGTATAATTCCCACAAGATAAACGATAATAATAGACACCGGAAGCAACTTCTTTGCCTTGATTATTTGTACCATTCCAAATTATCTTATGAACTCCCATATCCATCTCTTCATTGATTAAACTTTTAACCTTCTGACCTTTTAAGTTATAAACAACTAATTCAACTTTATCTCTTTGAGGTAAGTCAAAAGAAATCGTAGTTTCAGGGTTGAAAGGATTAGGATAATTATTAAACAATCTTGTTGTAATAGGAGCAATGTCATTTTGATTTTCATCTATCATTGAAATATTGCTAATATTAATTAATTGGTCAATTTTTTTATCTATGAAGCTAACATATTTCTCACGACGCTTATGAATTAATTGCAGATTATTTGTTTTTGTAGAATCACTCTCATTTTCTATGCATAAGTTAATATATTCTAAATCAATTATTGCCAATAGAGAATCAAATTTTGATTCTGGATTGATAATTTTATTTTCACACCACAAGCTTGCTTCTTGAAAATTACCTAGTTTTATATCACAATGGTTAATTAAATAATCAATTTCTTTATGAATAACATTATTTACATATAGATTTGATTCTTCAATTAAGAACTCTTTTAATTCAGTTTTGTCAGGAACTAAATCAAATAGATTTTTCGAACTTAACACAGAGTAGTTACTGTTAGGGTAATTCCGTATTACCTGTTTAAATAAACCTATAGCATTATCAATATTACCCATAGATGCTTCGTTCAATGCGGAGTAATAGGTTTGTTCATCATTGCTATAAGTGTATGGAACATTCACAGCCGGACCCCATACAGGATTCAGATTGTATCCTACTTCTCCACTACTAGGATTAAGTCTATTAGGTATAAATCTTGATGCAGGAGGAAGAATTGGAAGGGTATGGATATTTCTATAACCCCAGTAGTTTCCTGCAAATTTTAGATGAGTTCCATCACGTATATCTTCAGTGTGAACCAATAACTGATCAAGATTGTTAGCATTATAATTCGAATCAAAGATTTCAAAATGAGCTTGATTTGCTTCGATACATTCATTAACTTGATATATCTCCTGATAGTAGTTATTGGATATGCGAGAATCTTCAATCTGATTACTTTCGTCTGTAGATAGTCCTACTAAACTAGATCCTATAACTACCATTCCGATATTGCTGTTCTCTTCAATAGTAGTATTTTTAACCTTCATAATCGATTGTATTATTTCTAATCCATTCCCAGCATTTTGGCATATTCTACTATTTTTAATTTCATTTCTATAAAGTGTTCCAGGAAGACAATTGTATATTACTACCCCATCATCATCATTCATAGAAATATCTGAGTTGGTTATTTCAAAAGAACTATCAACGAGTTTTATCCCATAGCTATTACCGGTGATAGTGCTTTGATTGATATTTAATTCAGCGTGATCACATACAATATTTCCATTAATAATGCTTGAGTCAACAATCAAAGTTGAACTAAATGCTTCTATTGTTGAATTCTGAGTATTAATTGAGTTCAATAGTAGTTCTCCAGAACTTAAATTTATATTAACATTTTTAAAGCTACATTCAGAAATATTTCTCTCGCCAACAGAGAAGTTTAATGCTGGTTTGTTTGTCTCACTTTGAGAGGTAAAGTGATTACTTGCGGTTATAATATTACCTGCAATCGACATATTAGATGTATTATTTCCAAAAATTACCTCAATACCATCAGAGAGTATAAGACTTCCTTCTCTATTAACGACTATATCCGCTCCGTTAATAAGTAAAACATCTAAATCAAAAAACAATTCTTCAGCATTTTCAACAACTAAGTTTTTTGAAATTACTTGAATAATTTTTGAGTTATAATCTTTTTTATGAATAGACAGATAATAAAGATTATTTAATATATCATTATTTTCTATTCTAAGATAACCCTCAGAATTTGAAATCAAAGAAGCGATTATATTTTGATTAGCATCAAAAAAGATTACTTTTGCTTCAGAAACATCTGCTCCATTATTATCTTTTAGAAATAAGATATTGTCATTCCATGAAATATCAAATTTATTTACTTCGTTAATTTTGACTTGCAGTGTTGGATCTCCATAAAGAGAATACTGATGGAGTGGTTGGTAAGGTTGATCGTTTTCAGTAGTGTTAATCAATCCTTGCAAAATTATTTCACCTAGATTATTGTTTAAAGGATTAACAAGTGCTTCTACCATGCAAACTGATAAGATGTTGTTCATAGCTCTACAAGTCCCTCCAGTTGCACCGAAGGAGGCTAAAGCTATATTGTTATTTGTTATATTACTTCCAAAATTCTCATCATACATAGGTCCCCCATCCCATTCAGGACCACATGCATGGGTCGAACAAGTAATATTGAAAAATATCGGGTAGCGTTTATTATAATTGAGGCCACTTATACTTTCCGGAGTAATATCATCATTGAAATGTAGTGGAGATTCATGATCAGCCTCTAAATGACAAGGATTTCCATGACCTCGATACAACACTAAACCAGTGCCATTTGTTAGTTCGGTGGATAAATTATCAATTGTGGTTTCTCCGATATCTCCATTTAAAATTGTGTAGTTTAAGCATGTTACTGTCGTCGAGATTAAGGATATGTTTTCTGAATATGATAATCCCCCACCATCACCATTCCCGGACATTAAGACAGCATTGTTAACCCAATTTGAATTATCAGGTGCATCTTGCTCATAGTCAATTGATTTTGTAATAATATTATCCAATTCAGCACATTCATCAACAAAGAATCTTCCTAAAGAAGAGAAAGGTAACGATGAGCTATTTTCCATTACATACCAAAACTCATCACTCCTAGTTTCTCCCTCTTCATATACTAAAATATTTGAAGTAGCTACTAAATTAGGGTGCCCAACAATTATAACATGGCTAAAACTATTAGGCAACTCATCAAATATTTTGTGTTTAATATCATCTTCGGTATCAGCATTAGATGTATAAATTAGTTTTGATTCCAAGCCCATAAATTTTTTATGCGTGATAAACCTATTGATTTCGCCACTTACGCCCTGTTCCATCATAAAGTTTTCATTTACTATTAACATTAAATCATAATCTGAAGGGATTCTGTCTCTTTCAGGAATAGTTATTAAGTCATAGTTAGCAATATTCTGCTCATATAGATTATGAAACATATTCGGAATATATTTAGGCAATGATGTTAGAGGGTTTATATTACTCGTCCCTGAGTAAGCTACGATTACTTGAAATGATTTTAAAACTTTTACTTTTGATTTATGTGGTTCAAAGCTAAAAGGATAAATGTGAGCAGTAGAAACTCTGACATCTCTCCAAATTGATGGGTCTGAATAATCTACTGAATCTTCCGGAAATAGAGCATCTGAGGAATAGAACAAAGTGTCTATTATGAATCCCGGGGATATCTCATCCTCAAACAAATCTCTTTGTTTTGGATAGACTACAGTATTATAAATGTATTCGTAAGTTGGGTTATTGATTGAAACAGTAATATTACTAGTTGGTGGTATTCCTAGTAACACTGATAACATAGGCAGTGAAGGTTTACCTTCTTCAGCTGTCGAGCCATATCCTGGTAAGGAATAATCATCGTACTTGTTGCCATTAATAGTTATCATATCATACATGTAGCCGCTAATTTCGACATCCACTATGGTGCTAAAAGCATCCGACGAAACAACAGTTATCTGGGGGGGGGGCTTGAATTGAATTATTGTTAAATCCAACCCATTGTTGCGCATTAACTAACATTACATACATTAACATTCCAATAAACAACATTGTCTTTTTCATAATTTCTCCTTTTCTCTAATTTTTTTTAAAGTAATTATTTACTTCAAATCAATAATAGGTATTTAGATTTTTGATGTCAAGAAGAATTTATTTTTTATAAAACTTTATGATAAGTGATTGTTTAAAGATCTATAATAGCATAAACGCGTTAGACATCATATCTATTTATGCTAATTATTTAAGTTAAAGCACAAAAAAAGGGAGGTACTTAAACCTCCCGTAAATAAATACTATTTATCGTTATACATCAAATGTTTTAATATTACCGGCTATAATTAATTCAGCTTCAGTGTTTTTAATAACATCTTCAACAGTAACACCGGCAGCAACTTCTTCTAAAACAGCACCCTGTGCAGTAATTCTGATAAGTGCCATATCTGTAACTATCAAAGTAACTTTACCTTTAGCAGTAAGTGGAAGTGTGCATTCTTTTAATATTTTAGTATTACCATGTTTATCACAATGTTCCATAGCCACTACAACATTTTTAGCACCGGTAACAAGATCCATAGCGCCACCCATACCGGGAACCATTTTGCCGGGGATCATCCAGTTAGCGAGGTTTCCTTTACCATCAACTTGGAGAGCACCTAAAACAGTCATGTTGATATGCCCACCTCTAATAATAGCGAAGCTAAGAGCAGAATCGAAATAACAGGCACCGGATTTAGCAGTGATGTAACCACCACCCGCATTGATCATATCTTCATCTTCTTGACCTTTTTCCGGAGCAGAACCTACGCCCATAATTCCATTTTCACTTTGGAAATGAACTGTCATGCCTTCCGGAATGTAGTTTGCAACTAAAGTTGGTAAACCGATACCTAAGTTGACGAAATCACCATCATGTAATTCTTGAGCAACTCTTTTAGCAATTAAGGCTCTTTTGTAGTTTTTATCATTTCTATCCATTATGACTCCTTTTTAACTAAATAATGAACAAAGACACCAGGGGTTACGATCTCTTCAGGAGATAATTCACCAACCTCGACAATTTCATCAACTTCAGCAATAGTAACTTTTCCAGCCATAGCCATAATTGGATTACTGTTGCGAGCTGTTTTAGCATAAATAAGATTGCCAAGTTTGTCTGCTTTATGTGCTCTGATTAAAGCAAAGTCGGCAGTGATTGGTTTTTCTAGAATATAGAGTTTCCCTTCAGATTCAATAACCGGTTTTCCCTCTTGGGTAAGAGTTCCTAAGCCTGTTTGGGTGAGGATTCCACCTAAGCCGGCACCAGCAGCTCTGACTCTTTCCATGAGAGTTCCTTGAGGAACCAATTCTATGTTGATAAAGCCGGAATTCATTTGAGCTTGAATTTCTCTGTTAGTTCCCAAATGAGATACTTGTGCAGATGAAACTTGTTTATTGGCAACTAATTTACCAATTCCTCTGTTTTCATAATCTGAGGCTATTACAATAAGATGTAGGTCTTGTGTGTTTTTAATAACTAAATCGTCAATTATTGATTCAGGGGCACCTACAGCAAGAAATCCACCAATCATAAGCCTATCTTTAGGTTTAATCATTTCAGCTGCTTGTTTAGAGGTAATAATTTTAGCCATTTTGACTCCTAATATTTTCATTTTTTCTATTATTTTTAGATGACGGTACTTAGTCAATGAAAATCTTCTTTTTCAGCTAAATCTATTTATCAAGCGAGCTTCCTTTAAGCTATTAAGAACGACAACTTAAAAACAGTTACATTGGTAAACATTATTATGGGAGAAGAACAAACTTAGCAAACCTTATACATTGAGTTAGAGAAATAGCTAATATCTTTAAAATAAGTGAATAAAGAATATTTTCTATTGACTTATAAATCAATATACATAATGTTGTATAAAAATAATGTTATTCATTTAGGAGTTTTTTTAATGTTCAAATTTGTGAAAAAGCTTAAAGATAAATTAGCTACTACTAAAAATAATTTCATAGGGAAAATAGCTGAAGCTGTAAACCTTAGAGGCAAAGTTGATGAAGAGTTGTTAGAGCAATTAGAAGAGATTTTACTGCAGGGGGATACCGGCGTAGAGATGACAACTAAAATCATTGATGAACTAAGAGATCAGATCAGAATAAATAAAATAGAAGATGCAGGGAAAGTTCAAGAGATTATTCAGAAGATAATGAGTGATGAACTTCTTGCCGGATATGATGAAACTAAAGAAGTGTTTGAAATGCAGGATAAGAAGCCCTATATAATGCTTTTTATTGGTGTGAATGGGGTTGGTAAAACAACTACTATCGGCAAGTTAGCTAAAAGATTCTCTGATGAAGGTAAGTCTGTTTTAATGATTGCCGGAGATACATTTAGGGCTGCTGCTGTGGAGCAACTTGCTATTTGGTCAGATAGAGCCAAAGTTGATATTATAAAGCAGAAGCAAGGCTCAGATCCTTCTGCAGTTGTGTTTGATGGGATTACCTCGGCAATTGCTAAGCATAAAGATATTGTCTTGATAGATACTGCAGGCAGACAGCACAATAGAGCTAATTTAATGCAAGAATTAAGTAAAATATATCGCACTATTCAAAA
>JBAYZI010000145.1:0-6572 GCA_041672585.1 Cloacimonadales bacterium (SeqCode)
TAGACCTCTGCCAAAATTGAATTTAGGTAATTCTACTTCTTTTCCGGCTATTAAATCTTTGAGATCACTATTCATCAGCTCTAAATCAAGGGCATTTATAGATTCAAAGTCAAATTGTCCATTAGCTAAAATGGGAGTTCTATTCCTACTCAAGAAATAATCATCTAACCCAATCACAATAGGTTTAAGTCCGGCGACTAAGAGCTGAACAGCCAAACGATGGGAGAAAGTAGTTTTACCTGAAGATGATGGACCTGCAATGAGAATAAGCTTCTTTTGGGCATGTGTAATTTCTTCAGCTATATTAGCAATTTTCTTTTCATGAAGCGCTTCTTCATGGAGAATAAAGTTACCAATTTCATACTCATCGATGAGTTTATTAATATCAATAATGTTATGAACTTTAAGAATATTCAGCCATTTATCATGAAGTTGGTGAGCTGCAAATACTTTTTGGGAGAAGCCATTGTTCTCTCTAATCTCGAAACGAGTTTTATCAGGGAATCTCAGAATTAGTCCGGGTTTTTGATAAGTAACCTTAAAGATAGGAACATTTTTGGTGTTATCTGCTAAAGGCCTAGAGTAGAAATCATAATATTCGCCACATTTGTAAAGTGAAACATCACGGTCGGAATAGTAATCCAAGTTCTGGATTAAGTCGTTCCTTCCTTGTCTGATAAGAATTTCATAAGCTTGTTGCCAGGCAAATTTTACTTTGTTTATGGCTAGTTTTCTCAAAACTATTCTGTTCATTTCCTCTTCAATTTGTTGAACATATTCTACTGAAAAGTCTTTCAATCCGAATAACTCGCAAAATACCCCGTCATCAATAGAGTGTTCTACTACTAGTTTGACTTTATCAGCAAAGAGACTATAAACTGCTTTAGCTAAAATAAAAATAGCTGAATCTTGATATATTCTTTTTCCTTCTAAATGGTTATAGGTTATGCAGTTTATTTCACAATCTTCAGAAATCATGACACTATCATTTCCGTAGCGTTTGTTATTTATCTTAAATGATAGAATGTCATCATAGTCTTCCACAAATCCATTAACAATTTCTGCTATTGTTTTTGAATTTTCAATTTCAATATATTTAATCTTTTTATCATCTTTTAATAACTTTATGTTAATCATCTAATCCTCCATTTTTATAAGTTATGTTGCTCATATTGAGCGAAACCAATTATCACACCACAGCTTAAAAGTGGCAAGTTATATTTTAAAGAATAACAACTATTAAGTCTAAAGTGCTGAAAGAGAGCAGTTGATGGCAATTATTATAATTAGTTTTTTGGGGAAATATTTCTGTGTCGGGATTTGAATCATTTATTTGTGCTTCTTCTACAAGAGATTAATAAGTGAGATTTACTTCTCTATCCGGGACCACATTAGGGGGACGTTAGGGGATTAGCCAATGAATATTCGAAATTGAAACGAGATAGCTACTAATTACCAGCTCAAGAGAGCCTGGAGAGCATATATAAATAAGCAAGAAAGGCATTTCATTTTAGTAATTAAATTAGATGGAATTTAGCACTTTTCTAGTAACTTAATAGCTCATTTTAACCTCTCTATTATTATTTATAGATATATATATTGACTACATTAGAAAAATAAATTTATTGTCTTAGATAAGTAAAAAAATAGATTTTTCATGGAGGAAATGTGAAAAAGATAATATTATTAGTACTGTTGACTCTCTGCTTAGGAATTGGAATTGCCAACGCTACCAATTTAGCCTATGTCAATGTTGAACGAATAATGGTAGAAGCCAACGACGTTCAAGAAGCAAAGCGTATTTTCGATTCTGAAAGCCAAGCTTGGAGAACCGAAATTGAGGCTATGCAACAAGAATTGGAATTGATGTCAACTCAATATGAAAATAAAAAACTTATACTTAATGAACAAACCAAAAAAGAAGCTGCCAACAAAATTAAGGCAAAAGAAGAAGAAGTTAATAGAAAGATGCAACAATATTTTGGTCAACAAGGTACCGCTGCAACCAGAAATGCTGAACTTTTAGAACCTATTTTAGACAGAGTTAATGAAGTAATTCAAGCAATAGCTATTGATGAAAACTTCGATATGGTTTTAGATATTACTGCCGGTAATGTTCTTTATGCCAAAGAGCATATGGATATTACAGAGAAAGTAATTTCACGATTAAATAAAGGAAAAACTAAAGACACCGATAGTTCTTCTACTCCAGATAAAGGTAAAAAATAAGCGTTTTCATGAGAAACTTTACAATAGAATTAAAAATTGAAAATATAGTTGAACAAGCTAAAGGTACTTATGTGCCACGGTTTGCCACCTTACTAACTAATGTCGCAGAGTTAGAAGATGCTAATGAAACTTCTGTTTGCTTTTATGAAAATGAAGCTTATGTGAAGAAACTAAAAGCATGCAAAGCTGGGCTTATCATCGTTCACACGAATTTTGATGATACCTTGAATACTCATTCTAACTTACTGAAAGTTGATAAACCATACTTTACCTTCATGGTGTTAGTAAAGTTATGGTTAGAGATGGACAAGCAGACTAAGGCTAATTTAATCTCGGCAAAAGCTTCTATTGCTAACTCTGCCACAATTGGTATGAATGTAGCAATAGGCGATTTTGTGGTGATTGGAGATAATGTCAAGATTGGTAATGATACAGTAATTGAAGCAAATTGTGTGATTCGCGAAAACAGTGTCATTGGAGATAACTGTCATTTCTTCCCTAACTGTACTGTCTATGACAATATGGAAATAGGAAATGGAGTAATTCTTCATGCCGGCGTAGTTGTTGGTGCAGACGGTTTTGGCTATATCTTATACAATAATAATCAAGAAAAAGTTCCTCAAATAGGGAATGTAATCATTAAAGATAATGTGGAAGTTGGTGCTAATACCTGTATTGACAGAGGTACTATTGGACCAACTATAATTGGTGAAAACAGTAAGCTGGATAATTTAGTGCAAATAGGGCACAATGTCAGAATAGGGAAGAATACTATTGTCTGTGCCCATGTGGGAATTGCAGGAAGTACCGAAATAGGTGATTTAGTTTACCTTGCAGGTCAAGTAGGAGTTGCCGATCATTCTAAGATTGGGAACAGAGTTCTGGTTGGAGCTCAATCCGGTATTCACGGGATAATTCAAGATGATTCAAAAATGCTTGGTTACCCGGCTTGTGATATCTCAATTCGCAAAAGAATAATGGCTGCAGAAATAAGACTTCCTGAAATGTATAAATATTATTTGAAATTAAAAAAGAAAGAAGAAAAAGAGAAATAAAATGAGCGATTTTAAAAAAACAATAGCCGGAAGTATTAGTTACACAGGTATAGGACTTCACTCAGGAATAGTGTCAACTATAACTTTCAAGCCGGCAGGTAGTGATGATGGAATTCGTTTTGTGAGAGTTGATATGCCGGGTAAGCCTATAATCCCTGCTGATATTGATCATGTTGTTGATATTGCCCGTGGCACGACTATTGGGATTAAAGATGCACAAGTTGGTACTATTGAGCATGTTCTGGCAGCTGTAAAAGGTATGGATATTGATAACATTCTTATCGAAATTGATGGTCCAGAAGCACCGGTTGCTGATGGTTCTGCTTATCCTTTTATTCAATTAATCAAGCAAGTGGGTGTAGTCCAACAAAACTCAGTAAGAGAATACTTTGAGTTTGATGAACCTATTAACTTTTCAGCCCCTGAAGACAATGTCGATATCGTAATTGTTCCTTCTAATGAGCTAAAAGTTACTTTCCTAATCGATTATGACCATCCTTATCTTGGCACTCAATATACTTGGCTACCTAATATGTCATACTTTGAAGAAGAGTTTTCCAAAGCCAGAACCTTCTGCTTTATCAATGAAATTCTCTATTTAAAAGAGAAAAATTTGATTAAAGGCGGTTCTTTGGATAACGCTGTGGTAATTGGTGAACCCAATATGTCTAAAGGCGAACTTGACCATCTTAAAGAAGTTTTTAATTACCATAAAGATATTGAAGTAACTAGCGAAGGTATTCTTAATACCAGTAAATTGCGCTATTATAACGAATTTGTAAGGCATAAAGTCTTAGATGTAATCGGAGATATAGCTCTCTTGGGTATTCCTATTAAAGGTCATATCTTGGCTGCTCGTTCCGGACATAAAACTAATGTTGAATTAGTAAAGAAGCTTCGTTCTATCCAGAGAAAGAATGAACTGCAGAAGATGTTCCAGAAGAAGAGAACCGAAGATGTTGTCTTTGATATTAATGCTATTATGAAAATCCTTCCTCACAGATACCCCTTCTTATTTATCGATAAGATTATTGAATTCATCCCGGGTAAATTAATTGTGGGAAGCAAGAATGTTACTATGAATGAACCATTCTTCCAAGGGCATTTTCCTGGACACCCTGTGATGCCGGGAGTACTTATTGTCGAAGCTATGGCTCAAACAGGCGGTATAATGCTACTTAATCAGCTTAACGATCCTGAGAATTATGTAGCCTACTTCCTTTCAATCGATAATGTTAAATTTAGAAAACCTGTATTGCCGGGAGATATTCTTAGATTCGAAATGAAAGTTATCTCCTTAAAAGCAACCTTAACCAAGATGCATGGCGATGCATATGTTGGAGCTACCAAAGTATGCGAAGGCGATTTCCTCGCTAAATTGATGAAGAAGTAGGTGAGATTATGTCAAAAATACATCCAACAGCGATTATCAAAGAAGGGGCAATCTTAGGCAAGAATTGCATTATTGGTCCTTATTGCGTGATCACTGAAAGCGTTGTCCTTGGTGAAAATAATCACTTGCAATCTCATGTTGTGATTGATGGCGATACTACAGTTGGAGACGGTAACGAATTCTATCCTTTTGCTTGTATTGGCACTAAGCCACAAGATTTAAAGTATAAAGGTGAACCTACACGCGTCAAAATTGGAAGCAATAACACAATTAGAGAATATGTAACAATTAATGCTTCTAATGGCTTAGAAGAGGACACTGTGGTAGGTGATGGTAACTTAATCATGTCCTATGTCCATATAGCTCATAACTGCCAAATAGGCAACAATGTGATTATCTCCAGTTCAACTAACTTTGCCGGTCATGTCCATATTCTAGATCACGCTATTATAAGTGGCATGTGTGCTGCTAATCAGTTTGTAAAAATAGGCAGATACGCTTTTGTCGGTGGTGGTTCTCAGATTAAAAAAGATATACCACCCTTTACACGCGGACAAGGTGTAGATTACTACTTAGGTGGGATTAATGCAGTAGGACTTCAAAGAAGAGGTTTTACAGCAGAAGATATTTCCGAGATAAAAGAGGTGTATAAAATCTTTTATCGCTCCGGCTTAAATGTCTCACAAGCTATTGCTGAAGCTGAAAAACTCCCTAACTTAACTGCTTATCAGAGAGAGTTTATCGAGTTTGCTAAGTCTTCAGATAGAGGTATTGTTCTTAGTAGTTCAAAAGACTCTAACGACTAAATAGAAATAAAAGTTATTGACAAGAATTCATTAAATTGTTTCTTGGAAATTAAGATATGGGGCATTAGCTCAGTTGGGAGAGCGCTACGCTGGCAGCGTAGAGGTCAACGGTTCGAGCCCGTTATGCTCCACCATAAATTTAAGACTCTTGTAAGTGATTACGAGAGTCTTTTTTTAATTAGCAATTGAAGAAAAAGAAGAGTTTTATCCACTGATTACACAGATTTCACGGAATAAGAAAGATTAAGACTAATACGCGACCTCTTAATTCCCCTCTTCATTCGCAAAGCGAATCTCTGGAGAGGGGTGCCGGTATTTCCGGCGGGGTGTGGTCTTTGATTAAGGAGATTACCAATCTCTGGGATTCTGTAGAGACGCAACATTTTGCGTCTCCTTAATTTAAGACCTCACCCCGCCGAAATTCGGCACCCCTCCCCATATTCTTGCTAGGCAAGGGGTAGGGGACTTTAAGAGTCGCCGTATCAGTCTTAATCTTTCTTAATCCGTGCAAATCCGTGGCAAAAAAAGAGGGCAGAAAACGTTCTGCCCTTAAATATTGTTGTTTTTTATGTCCTGTCTTAAATAGTTTGACTGTTTTTTTATTACTATTTCAATCTATGTCACCCTTTCAGGGTTATTATCTAATTTCCATGTTTACAAGGGGTTTGCACCCCTTGCTGATATTATGCCATCCCTTTGGGATTTAAGAGGTTGTGTAGCCATCTTAATTCGTGAAATTCGTTTTAATTCGTGCAAATTCGTGTGAAAGGTCTTATTCTTTCTTCAATTGCTAATTACTAATTGCTAATTACTAATTGCTAATTGTTAATTAGCTCCAAAAGTCTCTCTTCCATACTTTCCGGAGTAGTAGCAGAACCATATCTTTCCACTACTTTACCTTCGCGATTAATCACAAACTTGGTAAAGTTCCACTTAATCATCTCACCGGGGAATCCTGATTGCTGAGACTTAAGAAAGACATATAAAGGATCTGCATCTTTGCCATTAACATCTATTTTGCTAAACATAGGAAAGGTTACTCCATAAGTAAGAGAGCAGAATTCTTGAATAGCTTCTTCTGAACCCGGC
>JBAYZI010000146.1:0-6550 GCA_041672585.1 Cloacimonadales bacterium (SeqCode)
TGCAATTTTAACGACAAACTTAAGGTTCGCTTGCATTAGTTTATTCATGGCATCTTGATCACCCTGGGCTGCTTTAACAGCCAATGCATTCTCTTCTTCACGAGTGTAAGTGCCGAATTTGGAAATCTGTCCTAAATAACTTTGCAGGGCTTTGTCAGAAAATACATTTTCACTCATATTATCTCCTCAAAATCTTCATTTCAGCTATATCTTTTTCAAAGAATTTATCTCAGATATAATCTTTGCCGGGTCTATTGGTTCATTGCCAACCCTAATTTCAAAATGTAGGTGAGGTCCTGTTGACCTACCTGTTGAACCGAGACGAGCTATAACATCGCCTTTATTTACTTTATCACTTTTTTTCACTAAATTAATTTCATTATGAGCATAAACAGTTACAATCTCATTACCATGCTCAATAATTAGCACATTCCCGTAATCTCGCAAGAATCCTGTGTAAGATACTGTTCCGTCATACGCAGCCTTAATCGCTGTACCTGGAGGAGCAGTAATATCAACACCTTTATGAAGTCTTCCCCCTCTCATTCCGAAAGGAGAAGAGATACTGCCGGTTACGGGCAATAAGAACGAATCTTTCCAGGCTACAGGAAAACTATTTATATCCCCTTTATTAGGAGAATCAGCAGCAGCTTTATTAGTAGAATCGGCTTTGTCTGCGAGTTGATGCTTCTTTTCAGAAGTCTCAATATTCCTTTTTTGAGCCATTTTACTTTCAAATCTTTGAATATACAACTTTTGATTTATAGCTAAAAAGCTGTTATCAAGATCATTAAGTTCTTGCAACTGCGCTGCAGTTAAACCAAAGTTTCTACTAATCGCGTAGATGGTATCCCCTGCTTGCACTCTATATATTAGACCATCACTGACCTTTTCTGAATTATATGTTCTAGGAACAATCTGTCCGGCAGAAACTTGAGCTTCTTGTTTAACTAATTCATGGTTAGGCAGAGGAATGAACAATTTCTCTCCGATTATCAAGTCATTATAATACTTATCATTGTAATATTTTAGCGTTGAAACCGAGATATTATATTCACGACTTATCTTATTCAAATTATCCCCACTTTTTACAATATAGATGAATCCACCGCTCTTCCCCTTATTTAAAGAGCAAGAGGCGAGAAATATCAATATCAGAAAGAGTGGCAATAGTTTTCTCATCTTATAAAAAATCCTTTTATCTCTTTATCTTCTAATGTCGTAAATGTTTGAATATTCTTTACTCGAGAAAACAAATTCCCTTTAGAAACCTGTTTAATAAAGTGATTCATGTCTGTTTCTGAGCCTGAAGCTTTGATAAACACATCTCTATTATCACTGTTTTCAACGTATCCGGAGATCTTATGTTTTAAAGCTTGCTTCAAGACAAATCTTCTAAACCAGACACCTTGAACTTTTCCTGAAACTACAATCTCAATACTTATCATAATTAATAGAATAAATCAATCAAGTAATTAATGTCAAGATAAAAGTTTTTATTTTAACTAAAAATATAGTTTATTAATATTGTTACGATTTAACTCTCTTTTGTTATTACGAACTATTTTTAATCTCAATGTATTGTTAAGGTGATAACTACTTGGAAATTCTGCGATAAATTCTGTAGTTATTCAAAACAACAATGGTGAAGATAGCATTACCGATTAGAATTGAAATATTCAAGCTGAGATATTCCGGGAGGACATAGAACCAAATGAGCAAACCTAAAATAGAGAGTAATATTATTTTGAAAGTTACTATTCCGGCAACTATGCCAAGTCTTTTGAAAAAATAGCGCGCGAAGATATTTTTCTCACGATAATAGTGATTAGGACTGACCACCAACCACGTAGAATGGGCATCTAACACATTTAGCAGCAAGAAAATAAGCAGTAGGAAAATACTCAAAATCGGACTACTCACTACCAGCTCCTAAACCTAAAGCTACTTCATGAGGTGCCAGAGCATCAATTGCTAATTGCAGAAACTCATCTAAAGAGAAGCCTAACAATTGGCAATCCTGAATCTGTTCTCTGGATACAGAAGCTGCGAAACTAACAGTTTTAAACTTCTTTTTAAGTGATTTAAGCTTCATGGTAGAGATTGTTTTATCTGGTCGCATAAGAGCTGAGGCAACTATTAAGCCATTGATTGGGTCAGCTATCCACAGAGCTTTCTCGATATCGGTTTCCAGTGCTTTATGCCCATTATGAGCCAACACAGCATCTATTATAGATTGCGGAATATCATGTTTTTGGAGAATCTCAGCTCCCTTCTTAGCGTGAATAGTCATATCTTCCCCGACAATATCTAAATCAATATCGTGCAAATAGCCGGCGATATAATACTCTTCCGGATCAGCCCCAATTTGTTGAGCTATTTTCTCCATGATTAGAGCGGTAGCCAGACAATGTCGCCTAAGACTTTCTGTTGCTAAATACTGTTCCAGAATAGCTTGGGCTTCTTGACGGTTAATCATAATCTTTCCTCCATTTTGCTAATTATCTCATACACAGCAATTGCTGCAGCATTACTTACATTTAACGAATTCTTCACGCCATGCATCTTAATCTCTAACGCTTTATCACATTGTGCCAGAATTAGTTCATCAATTCCCAGCGATTCATTTCCCAGCACGAGGGCAACTTTCTTTGCAGGAGAATAGTTATTTAAGGGAAACGAATTAGTGGTGAGCTCGAGAGCTACAATCTCATAACCCTGAGTTCTAAAGGAAGTTATGGCTTCGGCAGTAGAATCATAAGCAGAAAGCTTAACGAATTCTAAAGTCCCCATAGCAGTTTCTTGCACTTTTCTATTCTCTGCTTGAGGTGTATGTCCACAGAAAGCAACTTCTGCCACCCCTAAGCACTCAGCAGTTCTGATAATTGCCCCCACATTAAAGGCTGATCTCAAGTTATCTAAAATCAAAACTAAGGGGAAGCTTTTCTTCTGTTTATTATCTAAAGAGTCATATCGCCTTACAATAATATCACTATCTCTGAGATATCCACCTGTCTGTTCTATCAATAAATCTCTTAAATAGAGAACAACTTTCTTATCTTCTAAACAATAATCTTCAAGATCAGGAATGTCCAAAGCACCTCTATTTTTAGGGAGATAACCTGAACACTCTTGCAAGGAATCTCTTAACAAGCGAGAATATTCTGCATGTTCAAAGCTCATTTCTAAAGCTGTTAACATCTCTAAGATTATGGCTCTCTGCTTCTCTTGCGAAAAGGATAAGAACTTCTTTTCTGAATATCTATATATTTTCTTCATTCATCCTCATTTTAAGTTACATCTAAATCCATTTGATTCTCTTTAGGTACACTGAACAATAAATAAATAGAATAAATATGTTGTCAAGAATTGCAGAATAATTCTCTTTGAACTAGAATAATAAGACTAAATAATAATCATTAAGTGGAGAGATAATGTTTGAATTTAAAAGAAAGATATATGGTTATGAATGTGATATTTATGGACACCTGAACAATAGTAATTACTTGCAGTTATTAGAAGCAGCAAGAGCAGAGGCACTTATTGCTATGGAATTACCGGTTCCTAAATTGTTAGAGTATGGTATTGCCATCTTTGTTTCGCGAATCGAGATAGATTACATCAAGCCCCTCGAAATTGAAGAAGTGGCAACTGTCAGAACTAAAACCAGCACAGTTACTAAAGTGAAAGGTATTTGGGAGCAAGAAATTTACAACCAAGATAATGTACTGTGTGCAAGAGCCTTAGTTATCGGAGTTTTTACTTCTCAAGGAAAACCGGTAAGAATTAAAGAAGAATTGTATAGAACAATGTTAAGCTTTGTTGAATAATATGAAGTAGTACTTAATTTTATGCAAAAATTATTTAACCTATTAGATTAGCTAAGATGAAATTAAGATAAATTATATTGTTCATAGAACTGCATGTTATCAGACTATCTGCCTAATAATGTAAAATAATCAAAGATTTTTATTGACACAATAACTTAAGTAAATATTATAAGTTAAGTATTAATTAATTTTACGAGGTGTGTATATGGAATTGATTACCTATAAGATTCAAGTAAAAGAAGACAGGAATATAATTCTTGGTCAGGCTCATTTTATTAAAACTGTTGAAGATTTATATGAAGCTGTTATTAATTCTGTTCCCAATATTAAGTTTGGTCTTGCTTTTGCTGAAGCATCTGGACCGTGTTTAATTAGAAAAGATGGGAACGATGTTCATTTAATCGATGAAGCTGTGCGTAATATCAAAAACATCGGAGCTGGTCATACCTTTATGATTGTGCTAGGAAACGCTTTCCCCATTAATGTCTTACCTGCTATCAAAGATTGTCGTGAAGTGGTTAATATTTTTTGTGCTACAGCCAATGCAGTGGAAGTGATTATTGCTCAAACAGAGCAGGGAAGAGGGATTTTAGGGGTCATTGACGGTTCTTCTCCTAAGGGAATTGAGTTGGATTCTGACATTACTCACAGAAAGAAATTTCTCCAAGATATCGGTTATAAAAGGTAATTAATGCGACTGTTTTTTGGTTTTGAATTACCTAATCCCATCAAAGAATTAGCAGAATCAGCCATTTTGTATCTGAAAAGCTACATTCCCACTAGCGTAAAATGGGTCGAAACTGAAAGTCTGCATATAACTTTTCAGTTTGTGGGAGAGGTTAAGCCAACAGATTTAGCAGATATTGAAGAAGCATTCGTAACGTGCATAGGAGATTGCCAGAAGCAAACATTTACACTTCTAAATGTGTCATGTTATCCTCTTCGTGAACCAAAAGTAATCTGGATCAGCCTGGCTCACAATGATAAAGCTCTTAATAAAAGCGTTAAATGCTTTCAAACCAAACTACAACAACTTGGATACAAGACAGATAATAAAGATTTTACTGCCCACATAACTCTAGGCAGGATAAAAGCTAATCTTATGATTCCCCAGATTGACTTTATGCTAAAAACAGAAATTGAACAACAAGAATTTACAATAGATGAACTAACCCTTTTTGAGAGTAATCTTACTAAAAAGGGAGCTGTATATAGAACTTTACAAACTTATAACTTAAAGGAATAAAAGGAAATACGATGGAAGATAAATTAAAGGATACTGCTTTAAAAACTGCCTTGAAGCAACTGGAAAAGAAATATGGCGTGGGTGCAATTATG
This sequence comes from Cloacimonadales bacterium (SeqCode), assembly GCA_041672585.1. Taxonomy (GTDB): domain Bacteria; phylum Cloacimonadota; class Cloacimonadia; order Cloacimonadales; family JAFGVF01; genus JAEKNW01. The sequence continues at coordinate 5,169 of JBAYZI010000146.1, forward strand.
CGACTTGGTGATAAACCTAAACTGGCTGTTGAAGTGATCCCTACCGGTGCTTTAAACTTAGATGTTGCTCTCGGAATAGGTGGTATTCCTCGTGGAAGAATTACTGAAATTTATGGTGCTGAAGCTTCCGGAAAAACTACAATTGCCCTGCATATTGTAGCAGAAGCTCAGAAATTAGATGGAGAAGTTGCCTTTATTGATGCTGAACATGCGCTAGACCCTGTTTATGCCAAAAGACTTGGTGTGGACACAGATAGACTTCTTCTTTCTCAGCCGGATGGTGGAGAGCAAGCTCTCGAAATCGTAGAACATCTTTGTCGCAGTAATGCCATAGATTTAATCGTGGTGGATTCAGTGGCAGCTTTAGTTCCCAGACAAGAAATAGAGGGAGGCATGGGTGATACTCATGTCGGCTTACAAGCTCGTTTGATGTCTCAAGCTTTAAGAAAACTTACTGCCATTGTTTCTAAATCAAACACATCAGTGATATTTATTAACCAGACTCGGATGAAAATTGGCGTTCCTCCTTATGTAAATCCTGAAACTACTACCGGTGGTGTAGCCCTTAAGTTCTACTCTTCCGTGAGATTAGAAGTTCGTTCTGTTGGTTCTATTAAAAGTCCGTCTGGCGAAGGTGAGATTATGGGAGCCAAAACTAGAGTTAAGATTGTAAAGAATAAATTCGCTCCGCCTTTCAAGAAAGTTGAATTCCCGATAATCTTTGGACTCGGTATTTCTGCCCAAGATATCTTATTAGATCTCGCGGTTGAAAATGAGGTTGTGAAGAAAGCCGGTTCATGGTTCTCCTATGGTGAGATTAGATTAGGTCAGGGAAGTGAAAAGACTAAAGACTTCTTAAATGAGAATCCGGAAGTTAAAGAAGAGATTAAACAAAAGCTGTTAGCTATTGTCTCACCTGCTAATTTTGATGATAGCGGTGATGAAGATGAAGCTGTAGAAGAGAATATTGAAGATACAACTGAAGAATAAATTTAACTCTAAATATCTTTACGAAGTTTATTTAGATGGAAGAATTTGGGGAGTTTTACCTTTAAAGCTCCTCAAACCTTTTTCTCAAAAATCAGAGATTGAGAATGATGAGTTTAAGGAATTAAGAGCTATTCTCTATAGTTATTCACGCGATAAGTTGCTTAATTACCTAACTCAACAAGAGCATTCTGAACAAGAATCGCGCAATTATCTCAAAAAGCATAAGTTTCACAGCTCCATTATTGATGAAATAATAGAACTCTGTCTGGATAGAAAATACATCTCTGATGCCAGATTAGCAGAACTCTATGTCAGATCTCTGATCGAACTCCGTAAAAGCAGAATTGAGATTTCTTTTAAACTCAAGGCTAAAGGGGTCAGCTCGGCACTTG
>JBAYZI010000147.1:0-6548 GCA_041672585.1 Cloacimonadales bacterium (SeqCode)
CTTCAAAGATATAATAAACAATCAATGATGTTGTTCCTTGCGGTCCACCGGCAGGTGTTCCTGTCATTAAATAAATTTGTGAGAAAGCCTGGAAGGTAACAATCGTGGTCATCATCAGCACATAGTAGGTTGTTGGTGAGACCAAGGGAAGAGTGATACCAAAGAATTGGCGTGCTTTGCTGGCTCCGTCAATAGAGGAAGCTTCATAGTACTCTTTAGCTATGTTCTGAAGTCCGGCTAAGTAAATAATAGTATTATAGCCGATACTTTTCCAGACAGTTACAATCATAATTGAGAAGAGTGCCAAGGAAGGTCCGCCCATCCAATCAGGTAAAGAGACACCGAAACTTTGGAAGAGCATGGTGAAGATACCGGTCGGTTCATTCAGCCATTTTAAGGGTTCTAAACCAATCCCTTCTAAAAAATAATTAAGGAGACCGCTTCTTTGCTGGAAGATAATTTTCCAGACAATCGAAACTGCCACCATAGAGGTAACATAAGGTAGGAAATAAGCAGTTCTAAAGAAGCCTTTCAGCCACTTGATATTATTGAGAAGAACCGCAAACAGAAGTGAGAAAATCACTGTTGCCGGAACCACTAACACAACAAACCAAACGGTGTTGGTCATAGATTGAAGAAACTCTGCATCTGTAAAAAGTTTTGCATAGTTAGCAAGTCCTACAAACTTCTCTACACCTGTTAATTTCCAGTCGAAGAAACTAATAATGAAGGAGAGTATAATCGGCACTACCCTAAAGGCAATAATGATGATCATTGCCGGTAAAATATATAAAAAGGGGGTTAGTTTTTTGTTTTTCATACCTTATCCTATGTTTTTTTCCAATAATGTAAAATGAATAGATATTGTCAAATGATTTATCGAAGATGTAGCATTTTTAATTAAGAATTAATAAAGGATTCTGTTGAATCGTTGATTTGTTTATTTGTTTAATCGACAATTTGAGGACATTTGTCTCCCTCATCACCTCACTCCCTCACTCTCTCACTTATTCACTTCTTCTAAAATAAAAAAGTCCCTCAGATATTCTGAAGGACTTATATTATTTAACTTAAAGGTTATTTCTTCGCAATTAACCCTTTAAGGTGTTCAACATATTTAATAGCTCCACCATCTTGATAACCGGTTTGGGCAATAACTGCACCAAGAGAGTCTGTTAGCAAAATAGTTGGATAGCCCTTTACTTTATATTTTTCTTGAAGCTTCTGTCTTTCTTGCTGAGTTTCTACAGGTAACTGTTTGAAAGTAGTTGGAAAATCTAACATAAGAAGAACCAGATTTTTCTCTGCATAGGTTGCAAACTCAGGTTGTGAGAATACTTCAGATACTAATTTCTTACACCATCCGCACCAATCTGAACCTGTAAAGTTAATTAGCACAACTTTATTTTCTTTAGCTGCTGTTCGCAGAGCTAAATCATAATCTTCAATCCATTTTACTTTGATTTCTGCTGTTTTGCCTTTGGCATCTGCTTTAGATTTCTCTTGAGCACAACTAAATGACACAGCTAAAAGTAATATTACTGTTAGGATTATTGTTAACTTCTTCATACTTCTTCTCCATTTACAATTATTTTGGTTACGAGTTCTGAGGATTGCTTTAACATATAAGAAACACCACAATAACTCTCTTCAGAAAGAGCTACTGCTTTCTTTATTTTATCAACTGATAAGTTTTCACCTTCAAAATTATAGGTTAAACAGATCTTTTTATAATATTTCGGGTGAACTTCTGTTTGTTGAGCATCTGCTTCCATCCAAAATTTATATTCCCCTACTCTCATTTTCTTTAAAACTGATACCACATCCATACCTGTGCAACCGGTAAGAGCCATCAGTAAAAGGCCCTTAGGACGCGGTCCTTGATCCTGACCACCAGCTTCTGTATTGACATCTAAAATCATCTTATGTCCATTTAATTCAGAATCAAACTGCATATCTTGTTTCCATGTTGTTTTAACAATCATTATCTTTGTCCTCTTCTTTTAAGTTATTTTTTGTAATTTCTACAAATGCTTTCGTATAAACCGTCAAGAGTTCTAATAAATCATCTAATCTCTCTTCAGGAATCATTCTTAAAACACTTTCCTGATGATCAACTAGTCCATTCCTAATCTTTTCAGCTTGCACTTCCCCTTCATGAGTAAGAGTTGCATACCAACTTCGTCTATCGTTTTCCGAGTGTAAGCGTTTTGCTAAATTTAACTCACACAGATTATCCATTACTCTGGTAACTCTACTGTAAGATACATTCAAAACACGGGCAAGATCGGTCATTACCACTTTTACTTTAGTAGTATAAAGAAATTGCAATAAAAAGCAATCAATTTTTGTTAAGCCGGGACAAAACATTAATACCTTGTCTCTTTGAGAGACATTTTCATGTAATAATTCCAAAACACTGACAAATTCTTTAGCTCTGTTATTCACTACTTCCTCCAAGTAATAATAATAAAGAAATAAAATACATTAACACGTAAAGTTATTCATAAATAACTTCATATATATTAAATATTAAGCAAAACATCTTGTTTAGCAATTTATTTTTTGTTATATCTTTACTTTACTCTACTCTTTAAACTCAAATTAGTGATAAATCACTATTCTACTGTAACGCTTTTAGCTAAATTTCGTGGCTGATCTACATCGAGATTTCTCAAATCTGCTACATGATAAGCTAATAATTGAAGAGGAATCACAGTAAGAATTGGTTGTAATTCAGAAACTGTTTTAGGGATTAAAAGAAACTCCTCCGACATTGATTCAATTTGTTCATCTCGCTCTGTAATAATAGTGAATAGTCTGCCTTTACGGGCAACAACTTCTTGCAAATTAGAGATAATCTTATCATACAGAACATCTTTGGGAGCAATAGCAATCACCGGCATGTTCTCATCAATAAGAGCAATTGGTCCATGCTTCATCTCTGCTGCCGGGTATCCTTCAGCATGAATATATGATATTTCTTTGAGCTTCAAGGCACCCTCTAAAGCCACCGGGTAATGTAAATCTCTGCCCAAATAAAGAGCATTTGAAGAATCCATAATCTTAGTGGCAATAGTTCTGATTTTATCGTTAAGTTTGAGGATTTCGTCGATCTGCTCAGGTAACTTTCTCAATGCTTCAATATACTTTAAGCCATTAACAGGAGAAATACCTCTCATTCTACCCAAAAGAAGTGACAAGAGAAAAAGAACAGTTACTTGAGAAGTAAAAGCTTTGGTAGAAGCTACTCCGATTTCCGCACCGGCATAGATATACACTCCGCCATCAGACTGTCTGGCAATAGAACTTCCGATTCCGTTGGTTATTCCCATTACTTTAGCACCTTTAGCACTTGCCTCTTTCATGGCAGCTAAAGTATCTGCAGTCTCGCCTGATTGGCTTAACACAAAGACCAGAGTATCATCTTCTATGATAGGGTTTCTATAACGATATTCACTAGCGTATTCTACTTCAACAGGGATGCGTGCCATTCTTTCAATCAGATATTTACCCAAAAGACAAGAGTAATATGATGTTCCGCAAGCTAATAACTGTAATCTTTTAACTTTTCTTAAATCTGAAGGAAGCATATTCAGGCCATTCAAGCGGGCTGTAGCCATATCTTCATGTAAGCGCCCCCTAAAAGCATTCTTGACAGTGATGGGCTGTTCAAAAATCTCTTTCAGCATAAAATGTTTGAAACCATCTTTCTCAATAGAAGAAGCTTCCCATTCAATAGTAGCAATTTCGGGGTCAACAGGTAAATTATCAAGAGTAGAAATTGTGAAATCATGTTCATTGATCACTGCCATTTGCCCATCATTAAGATAAATCACTTGATTGGTGTGATTGAGAATAGCATTTACATCTGATGTTACAAAGAATTCACTATCGCCAACCCCCAAAATAAGAGGTGAACCTTTTTTAGCAGCAATTATCTGTTTCGGATTATCTTTAGAGATTACAGCAATACCGTAAGTTCCTTTAACAAGGTGTAAAGCTGATCTGACTGCATCTTCTAATGATTTACTCTTCATATAGAAATAACCAATAAAATGAGTTAATATTTCTGTATCAGTCCCACCCATAACCTCATCGCCATGATCTAAAAGAATACTCTTCAACTGACCATAATTCTCAATTATCCCATTATGAACTAAAGCTATATTATTATGCTTATCGTTGTGCGGATGAGCATTCAGCTTATTAGGTTCACCATGCGTAGCCCAACGCGTGTGAGCAATAGCAATATTAGACGCAGTTAGCACCGGACAAGGTAACGATGACTCCAACTCTATAATCTTCCCTGATTCTTTAAATATCTTCAATTCATCTTGATTAAAGATAGCTATTCCTGAACTATCATACCCACGATATTCTAACTTCTTAAGAGCCGCAAGCACAATAGGCACAGCATTCTTCTTACCAAGATACCCTACGATTCCACACATTATTCTATCTCCTCAAAGCCATTATTTACTTTATACATTATTATATTTAAGACGATAAACAGGACAACTGAACCACCCAGGATCAGCATTGAATTCAGACTGTTACTTTCAATTAGAGTTACATACTTAGTCGGGATAATCTCATGAGCTGCTATAATAGCAAAGAGATTATTAAGGAAGTGAGCGAACATTGGCATATAAATAGATTTACTGGTGTATAAAAGATAGCCTAACCAACTTCCCAAGAATGTGATAGGTAATAATTTATAGAAATCTAAATGGAAGATAGCAAATAACACACCGGTGATTAAGATTGTCTTCCATACACCTTTATTTTCAAAGAAGCGAGGTAATAAGCCTCTGAACAGTAACTCTTCAAAGATTGCCGGAGTTACAGCAATTGCCAAGATTAAGATGGGTAATGATAATTGATTACCGGTCATTAACTCCATCATACCGGCAAAATAATCTTCCGGAATAGGATAGAAAAGATCTACTGCTTTAGTAATCCAAGATGAGATAATCACAGTTGGGATAGTCAATAGAGGCACTAAAGCTAAGTTGATGGGTTTAAAACCTTGGTATCTGAGGAATTTGCGGGTTTTAGTTTTGTTTTCAGCTCTCTCTTTACCTTTTTTACCTTTGCCAAAGAAGAGATTAACAAGTAAGAGAACCGGCAAGCCTATAACAAATACTTGTGTTTTAATCACTGCCATCATCAATGCTTCTTGATCAATAACTCCATTAACAACAGCACTTTGTTGCCAGCCAAAGCCAACATAATAAAGAAGTCCAATCATGATTAAATAGAAAACGAAACCAATGCCCGGATTAAAGAACTGTTTCTTATTCTTTTTTAAACCGGCAAAAGAGGTCTCTGTTTGGGTTCTAAAAAGAACTTTTTCTGAAGCAAAGACTTTAATTGTCATGGTAATAGCAATAATATTCAGAAGTATAGTGGAGCCAACGGTTATCCCAAAATGCACGTAATTTATCCCGGTTAACATTATTTCTTTAAAGAGAAGAGCAATATTGACAACAGGGACTAAAGCAAGCCCCTTATTCATCTCAAAGCCGGGGAACATGGAAACCATAGCCAACATCATCGAAACTAAAAGAATAGGGCTTTCATAGCTCCGTGCTTCTTTCATGTTACGTGAATAAGTGGAAATTATCAATAATAGAGCACTAAATAGAGAAATCAGCGGTAAGAGCGATAAACCAATCCAGCCAAAAGCTGAGAGAGGAATATCAGCACCCAGCATTGATGCACCGGCTTGGCTCATGATGTGTCTAAGTGAGAAGTACATACTGAACATATTCACAAAAACATTAATTAAGCTGGCAGTAACGATGGTTAAGAATTTTCCTAAAACTATCTCATTCCGCGAAACAGCAGAGACCAGCAGCGTCTCTAAAGTCTTTCTCTCTTTCTCACCGGCGACTAAGTCTGTAGCCACCACAGCACCACCGCTAATTAGAAGCATAATAAGGAGATACGGTAAAACTCTGCCTAAAATCATTCCCATCATCTGTTGCGTAGAAGCCACATTGGTCATCTTAGCTTCTTGCGATAAAGGATTGAGGAAATGATCATCTTCAGCTAAGTCCGTAATTTTGCTCAGCCTAACCTTGAGTACATCTTTTTCAAAATCACCAATTATTGATTTTATTTCTCTCAAAGCAATAGAGCTCTTATCATCAGAGCCATCGTATTTATATTCAAAGTAATACGTTTGGGGTGCTACAAAAGAGATAGAATCAAGCTTTATGACAGCGTGAATAACCCCGTCTTTTAATAAAGAATCTATTTCTGTTGTCCCATTGTAGATTCTGATTTTGTTATTCTCTTCAAACTTTTGTTGAATATTTTCCACAATATAGCTCAATTCTTCATTATCATAATCTTGATAAGCTTCAAAATTCTCAATCGCAATAACCTTTATCTCTTCTTCCATCTTGATAGTTTGGCGTGTCATCAAAGAAGAGACTCCAATAAAGAGAACAGGATAGAGAATAAGTGGTAATAAAATAGTGGAGAACAGAGTTCGTTTGTCTCTATAAACTTCTAACAACTCTTTTATATAAATCTTT
>JBAYZI010000148.1:0-6519 GCA_041672585.1 Cloacimonadales bacterium (SeqCode)
TTTTCAGGTTGTCATGGTAATTATCTTTATAGACAAAGTCTTTGCCGGTATTGTAAGGAGGGTCAATATAGATCATTTTGATTTTATTGTGATAGCTTTTTTGCATAAGTTTTAGGACTTCAAGGTTATCGCCTTCGATGTATAAGTTTTCAGTTGTATCAAAATTTACTGATTCCTCTTTGCAAGGTCTTAGCGTGCCAATTGATACTTTTTGAGCTTCCCTACGAGCCTGCTGTTTTCCGGACCAGGTGAAAGAGAATCGTTCTCTATCTTTATCTACATACTCTCCTAAAAGCTCTTGTAACACCTCAAAATCAACTTTATCTTCTGTAAAGGCTTCAGGGAAAAGTTGTTTTAAATTTTCAATGTTTTCGGCTAGTAAGTCCTTACTTGTTCCTTGTAGTTTTTCCATATTATCTCCTATATTAATTAATAATTAGTAATTACTTTTTAATTTTCTTTGGTTCAGGAAGATAGTTCTCTTCAGTTACAACTTTCTGTCCACTCTTTTCCTCAAGTTCTACGCGTGCATTGCCTGCAATACTACCACCCTCATGAGCAGCATTTTTCAATTCATTAAATCCTTGTGCATCTTTATTCTTTGTTATTTCAGTTGTAGAAGCTTCCCCCAACATTGAGAAAATTAATTCTAAATCAGTCATATGATCTCTCAAATTTTCACGATTCAAAGCTTTTTTCTTCTTATATTCAGAAGGAGTTAGTCCAAAAGTCGCTTTGGAAATCTCAGCTGTTAAGATAGAATATTCTCTTTGTTCTTGCAAACCTCTATTATCCCATTCGCTTGTCAATTGTTCACGGACGCTAATCCCGCGCATCCTCTTTTCAATCCAATCTTCGGAATAACCCTTTGCCTTGTATAATGCTCTTGTTCGTTTGGTGGCAAGTTCCGGATCTTCAATTTCTTGTATTCTTTCATAACCTACTTTAGCAAACCAACGTTTAAAAGTTTCTTCATTTGGTGATGAAACTGATTGAATAATACGAAACATGGTTTCTGTGTTGGCGCAATCTGTTTGTCTCATTTTTCCATCAGGAGCTAGCAATTTCAACTGTCCGATTTTTTCGGACACTTCAAGGAAGCCTTCATCAGATAATTTTTTCTTTAAATCACTCCAATACCTTCTTGCTCTATTTGTACCTGTTAAAACCTCAATAATATCCACTATAGAAAACCACCATTCATTTTCATGAATGGTTTTCCTAATTTCTTTACCTTTAAATACTGCTAGTTTTGTTTCCATATTTATATCCATTTATTTAGTTATCTTTCTGTTCAACAATTTATGGTTAAATTCATTGCTTTGTTGTTCCAGTTTTTTAATTTTTATATTCAGGTTTACTTTCTCATTATAATTAATCTCTTTTTTATAGTTACTTTTTAATGATATTAACTGTGCATTAAGCTCTTTGATTTTCCTAAGGATAATGACATCTTCAGCGGTATCTTGTTTTGATTTTACATCAAATTGACCTGTTATCTGAGAAGTATTTAGATTATAGAGTTTGTTAACAACATCACCATAGAAAGCTTTCAAATCAAGATGAGAAAGTTTAGTAAAAGATATAGTTTCCAAGAATTTCAAAAAGTTAGAATCTGTTTCTGTCAGCCACTCAGAAAAGATATAGTTATTAATTACTCTCTTATCATTTTCTACTTGGTTAATCCTTTTATCTGCCACACTGAAACAAAATTCTTCTTCATACTGAAATAGTATAATTAAAGAATATGGTATTGATGATTGCAAAATTTCTGCAGCCTTTGGATAAGCTTCTCTCTTTTTCAGTGTTGTGTGTAGTAGGTGTATTTCATCGAAACAATAGGTTTCATCAATAAATGTGTTGATGTTAGCAGTTTCAGGAGTTATAGAGGCTACAATGAACATTTCTTGAATATCATCACGCACAACCTTTTTGAATGATGCCTTTAGTTCTGCATTTTCAAGCAACACTTTTTTGGTTATCTTCTGACTTATCAAACATCTTTCCGGGATGTTTAGGTAGTTCATGATTGATAAATTATTATTCATAATTAATAACTAATTAATTTCAAATTTCTGCTATCATAATTATTAAGCCTGTTTTATTAATTCTGTAATCAAGATTGGAATAGCTGCTTTTAATCCTAACAATGTAAGACCGGCACCAGAAGAGATAGCTTTTGCTTTTAACTTATTCCAAAAATCATCTTTTCTGACTTGGTCAATAAATTGATGTCCATCCCATGTTAATTGAATCTCATATAGAAAATAACCCCCACCATTTAAATCCATTTTTCTAAGAGAAAGTAACCCACCTTCACTCATCTTAAATAAATGATAGTCCTTAGTGCTTTCGTCAAGACCAGCTATCTTTATTTCATCAGCTCTGGGTATTACTAAATCAACATTTTTTTCAATTTCAAGAAGTAAAGTTCTTACCAAATCCATATCCAATTTCATAAGTATCTCCTATTTGTTTATTATTAAGAATGAAATTACTTCAAAATCATTTAAAGAATCTATTGTATTGCTCATAAGGGAAGTTCCTCCACTACTAAAAAGGCTTGCTGTTCCCTTTTCTCTTTTTACACCTACTATATTTTCAACTGCTGACTCTAACATTTCAGTAAAGTTGGACATATTAGCCCCATTGTTAGTTTCTTTTTTGAAACGATTAATTAATTCCGGAAAAACCTCAGAGTTACCTGCACATAACTTTTGATAATAATCCAAGATTTGTTTGTTTTGCGATAATGAGAAAACAATATCACCATTATAATCAATATAAATCAAATAGTATGGGTCGAGTGCATTATATGATTTATTGTGATCTGATGATGCCTTGATTTGTTTAAGGCAAAAAATAACTCCCTCAGGGATACCATCAATATTAATTTGGGCAAGAGAGTGAATTGCTGTAGGGGTGTTTTCCAGCTCTTTCTTATTGTTTTTCAGATGATCCATCAAATCTATTTTAAAATCATTATAGGTTAAGTCTGTAATAGATATTCCACCTTGAATATCTTCTAAATCAATAACACTGTGTTGGAGCTGTTCAAGTTGTTTCCTTCTGTATTCCAGATCATTCATTCCCGGTTTTGATTGGATTATATTTTCTTCTCCGGTGGCAGAAATATCAAGTAAAACCATCCGTCCACTCACTCGTGCTTCTAAATTAATGTATTCATCAAGCTCCATGTTTGCCCAGAAATTAACAAGTTGAATTTGGTTGTTCTTTGAACCAATTCTGTCAATCCTACCAAATCTTTGAATAATTCTTACCGGATTCCAATGGATATCATAATTAACTAAATAATCACAATCCTGTAGGTTCTGTCCTTCAGAAATACAATCAGTTGCTATTAGCAGATCAATCTCTTTTTCTATTTTATTATTCTTCAAATCTCTTTCTTTAGAGATAGGCGAGAAGTTGGTTAGGATATCATTAAATTCGTTTCTAACTCCCTTCAGATTTGTCTTGATAACCTTAGAACCACTAACCACTGCAGAATGTATTCTAAACTCCTTAAACGCCCACTCTTCTAGATTTTGATAGAGATATAAGGCTGTATCAGCAAAAGCAGTAAAGATAACTACCTTTTTATTATTATCGTTAATAGGGTTATTAATCTTATGCTTAATAATATTTTTTAAATCTTTCAATTTAGCATCTCGTGAACTATCTACTTGTAAAGATTCTGAGAGTATTTTCTGGAGTCGGTCTTTATCTTCAAGAAGTGCCTGTTTCCATTTAATAATATCCATATCTTGAATAAGCACCTTTATTTTATTTCCAATAAGATAATCTTCAATTTGTGGATCATCAAAATCGATATCAGTAATAGAAAAGTCTGAATCCATAAGTTCGTAATGTTTTTCAATTTTATTTAGGAGATTATTAACCCGATCCAATAGATTGCTTAAAGTAGAAGAAAAAGAGTTAATTGAGCTTTCCATTCTTTTAAACATATTTACCCGCATTAAATGAGTTAAGCTCTGCTCACGGTCTAATTGAGTAAATACACTACCTTGTTTAAGCTTGAGATCATATCTTTCTTTGTATTCGTCTTTCTTATTGGAACGGACATATTTAAGCGGAGAATAAGCCGAAAGATTTAATTTTCTAATTTCTCTGTTGATTAGTTTTAATTCAGGAAAAGAGTTTTTTAAATCAATTTCAGATTTAATGTTCAGTGGTTTCAATCTTTCTGGGAATTTACCTATTTCTGTGAGGTCGTAGTATTTTTCAATATGCTTTCTTGATCTAGCAATAGTTAATAAATCAAGCAACTTAAAATAACGAGCATCTAAAGTTTCCAAAAGCGACCTAGCACTTTTGTTGCTTTTAGAATCTTTCAGCCATTTAGTGAATTGAGTTTGAGCTTGTCTCATCACTGCTGTAATATTGGAAATGCCTTTATCTTCAAACACAAAATCATCACCCTCAGTTATAAAGGCAACTTGGTTTTTCAGATCATTCATTCTGTTATTAACCGGAGTAGCAGAAAGCATTAACACCTTAGTTTTAACACCTGATTTGATAATGTCATTCATTAGGCGACTATACCTGGTTAATCTTAATTCAGATGAGTTAGAATAACCATTTCTAAAATTATGAGATTCGTCTATAACAACTAAATCATAATTTCCCCAATTAACATTCTCTAGATTGATTTCTCCCGAATATCCACTATCCCTAGTTAAGTCTGTATGATTTAAAACATCATAGTTAAATCTATCTTTCAAAAGTATATTTCTGTTATCATTAAGGGTGTAGATAGTCCAGTTCTCTCTTAATTTCTTAGGGCAAAGAACCAATACACGGTCATTTCTTAATTCATAATACTTGATAACAGCCAGTGCTTCAAAAGTTTTTCCCAATCCCACACTATCAGCAATTATACAGCCGTTATATCTTTCTATCTTATCAATAGCACCAAGAACGCCGTCTCTCTGGAAGTTATAGAGTTTGTTCCAAACTAAAGAGTCTTTAAAGCCTGTTTTAGATTTTACTATCTTTTCTTCGTTTAACTCTTCTAAATTATCATTAAAGATGTGATATAAAGTAAAATAATAAAGTTCTTCTGGAGAATAGTCCTTAAATCCTTTTTGAAGCATCTTTAAAACATCTGCTTTAATATCTGTTACAAGTGATCTGTTATTCCAAAACTGCTCAAAATATTGTTTAAACTGGACATTAACAGACTGTTCTGAAATAAAGGAGTTCATCACAAATGCATTGGAAGGTGTATATCCTAAGCCGGTAGTATTGAAGTCAGAGTTGGGAGTCATTACGCTGTAGGCACCTTTTACTGTTTCAAGATATAATATCTTATTCCCAATAACACCTGCTTGTTTAGACGCTTTGATTTCCGCTTTATTGTTCAATAAATCATAACACATTTTAGAGCTTTTAGAAAGGGTTAGTTTATTTCTATATGGTATTTCTGAATCATCTCCTAAAAACATATTAGGACTAATATTGTTAATATCCTGAATAAAGGGATTGTGACTTAGCAAAAACCTTATTCCCGATGTTTTCTTTAATTCATCGATTAGTTGAATAATGGCATATATAGTAAAATAGGAAGTTATTACCGAAACCTGAGAGTCAGGCTCAAGTACTTCTTTTATAGCATCTCCCAAAATACCATTTTGCTTATTATCTATTATTATTTGCTTCATATTATTCAACCTTTTTTATCCAAAATCATTGCCTTTTTCTCCTTGAGGATAATAATATTGAATATTGCAAAGCTAACTTGATGTGTCAAGTAAAACTATTTTTAATTTGTTGCTGAGGTTTCTGAAGTAGAAAAACACCTTCTAATCACACCCTCTACCTACTATAGTGCCAACTTTATTAACTTTTGTCCCGGTTCTTGAATTTATCTTTTAATACTTCCCCTATTAGATTAATCTAATAGGCTGTCTATAAATACTCGTATATGTTATACAGCACTAACAATATGTTTCACCTAAATATAAAAAAAGTATGCCAGCCAATTTCTTAGCATCTTCTTGGGTCTTTAGCGGGTAGCTCGATGAGTTCTCGAATACTATACGGAGTAGGAGTTGGAGATGCAAGGACAAGCACCTCTTTTTCAAGGAAAATTTGAAAATAACAATTTTAATTATCATTATACATTATCTCTTCACTTTATTATTATGAATATTTATTCCCATCAAGAAAACTGCCACCCCACCTCGTAACTTGCTTAACAGCAGTGGTTAGTGGATTTTAAGAGATTACGATTCATTGGTATCTAAGCACTTTTTAAACTGTAAAACTTCTCCCTAAAATAATATTACTTGACAGATTAATCGACTTTTAATAAGTGTCATATATGAATATGATTAATTAATAAAGAAGATGCAGAGGCGAACAAGGTATCCTAAACAAAGGAGTTGAGATGAGAATTACTGTTATTGCAAGTAGAGATTTTCAAGATTATAGATTTAATACTAATGTTGAGGAGGGAAAATGATTCCGGAACTAAGAGTTAGGGAACTTCCTGAA
>JBAYZI010000149.1:0-6427 GCA_041672585.1 Cloacimonadales bacterium (SeqCode)
TTCTCCGAAGATGAATGAATACGGACGTGGGCGTCCGCAATCCCAGTAAAGGCGTCGGCAATCCCAGTAAAGGCGTTGCAATCCCAGTTTAGTACCTTGCTTTTCAACAAGGAAGAGATTCTTCTTCTCCGAAGATGAATGAATACGGACGTGGGCGTCCGCAATCCCAGTAAAGGCGTCCGCAATCCCAGTGAAGAGAGGAATTAAGACCACACCCCGCCGAAATTCGGCACCCCTCTCCGGAAACTTTCTTCGAAAGTGAAGAGGGGAATTAAGAAAGTACGGACAAAGTGTCCGCAGTCCCAGTAAAAGTGTCCGCAGTCCCAGTAAAAGTGTCCGCAATCCCAGTAAAGGCGTCGGCAATCCCAGTAAAGGTGTCCGCAATCCCAATTAAAAAGGGCGGAAATTAATCCGCCCTTATATATGCATGTAAAGGGTACCCACAAGGGGATACCCCTACGAATTATTATTTAGCAGGTCCACCATCAGTAGAAGCTTCAATCTTGAAGAACTTCATCTGATCAGTACCATTATTAATATAGCTAGTAGTTCCGACACTGTTGATGTAAGTAAATTCACCATCAGGAGAATCACAACCATAGATATTATAGCTATTTGCACCAGTTACAGGGTTCCAAGTAATCACGATACCAGCCGGGGTTTTACTAATAGAAGTAATAACCGGAGCATCAAGATCAGTTCCACCACCCATTACGAAGTCGTCAATTGAGCGTGGGTTGATAGAATATTCATCATAAGAATAATCCATAATACCTGTAATGGAAGCGAAAGTATCACCAATTACAGGATCAGGTAATAGTCTAAAGATTTCATCATCTACCTGAGCAGCACCTGAGCCATCAGTAACATACCATTGATTCTTAATATCAGGAGCAGCAGTTACTGTAACGCCTTGAATAGTAACTAACGAGCTTTCATAAGCTTCATCGGAAGCAAGTTGAGCTGTGGTAAGAACTATTGGAGCAGGGACAGGGTTACCTTGTGAGATAACAGCGTATTGTGAAAGGTTCTTGAGTTCTGTCCAGCCGAAGTATTCATCAACAACAGCTTTGAAAGAGACCATATCACCAACAGTAGGACTGTTGTCAAAATTATAAACATAAATACTATTCCAAGCACCGCCTTGAGGTGAGGAGATAAAGAAATTGCTTCCTTTATAACCGGTAAAAGTAACCACACCTTCTACAAGAACAGTTTGTCCATTTAGAAGAGAAGGATAAGTGCCATCTACGCCAGGTATAGTAGTGTATTGAATATCATAGATTGAGGTAGGAGCTACTTGGAAAGTAGTACCTGTTAGCTCTATGATAACTTCTTCATAATCATCTGTTGTATGAATGATTTGACCGTTAGCAGTTCCGAGGTTTGTACCCTTGAATCTAACTTCAACTACAACTTCTTCATCATTTAATTCAAAGAAGAAATCACCTGTCCAAACGCCATTTTCAGGGTTTTTAATTTCGAAATCACCGGTTACTTCTACAATTGCCATATCAACAGCTTGCATGTAGAGAATATAGGATTGAACAGGACATTCAACACCAAACTCTGTAACAAATTCTAAAGCTGTTTCAGAAACTGTAATGCCATCTTCATATACTACCGGAATAGTAATAGTGTATTCGGCAGTTGTCATAGCACTGGCTACAAATCCGTCTTTCATTGCAATTGCTTTGACAGTTTTAGTTTCTGCTAAAGTAAATGGAGCAGAGTAAAGCGTTGAAGCATTTGTTGGTGTACTATTATCTAATGTATAATAGATAGCAGCACCCGGAGTTGTTGTAGCGATAGTAACTAATACTTCAGCTGTATAATCTCCGGCAACAGGGGTGAACACAGGAGCATTCACTACATCTAACGGAGCAGTGTGAGAACCAAGCATATTAAATGTTTGGGCTGGATAGACAACCCATTGAGAATCATCTGCGTTTGTACCGGCAGAAAGAGCCCAATTAGTTGTGCCTGATAAAACAGTCATCTTTCTGACTAAGGTTTGATCTTTAGTAGCTTTTGCAATACCGGCTACATCCCAACCACCTGTACTTGGTCTTTCAAGTTCTATACCAATTACATCAATTAAGACTTCATTATAGAAAAGTCCAATAGCATCATCACCATTGAAGTTAGCAACCGGATCAGTAAGATCAGTAACAGCTAAGATTTCAGGATATGATTCTGCATGAGCAATGACAAATACATCGCCTGCAGCTAAAGTACCTTCAAGATTGCAAGTAGCACCCCAAGCATTACCATTAGAAGCAAGTCTAACATTATAAGGAGTTAAATCAACTTCAGCACCTGTACCGTTGTAGATTTCGATAGCTTTGTTATTACCTACATTACCTTCTATATATTCAGAGATAATCATGCCAACGGGGATATTACCACCTGAGATAATAACATAGTCGGCAGAGATAACAGCACTATTTGTATAGTCTGCTTTAACTGCAAAAGCTTTCACAGTAGCATCAGCTGTAAGAGTGAAAGGAGCAGCATAAGGAGTAGAAGCTGTTGTTGGGTCAGTGCCATCTACTGTGTAATAGATAGTTGCACCGGTTGTAGCACAAGTAATAGTAATTTCTACTTCATCTGTGTAGGTACCACTAAGAGGTAAAATCACAGGAGCTGCAACTACATTGACTCCGTGATAACCAAGGTAATCGTAAGTACCATCAGGGTAAACAATCCATTCTGAATCTTCCGGTGTAGTACCGGCAGAAGTAGCCCAGTCTGTGTTTCCTTGAGTTACAGAATTCTTTCTTACTAAAACATGATCTACAGTACCATTAGTAACACCGGCTACATCCCAACCAGTTCCGGGGTCTGTGCCTTGAACACCAATAACATCTATTTCAATATCATTGTAGAAAAGGCTTACAGCATCGTCACCGTTAAAATAGGTAATAGAACTAAAAGCATTAGCTTGATCAAGAATTGCTTGAACAGAACCTGAATTAGCAATTACAAAAACATCACCGGCACCAAGAGTACCAGTCATATCATAAGTATTGTTCCAAGGACCACCATTTGAAGCTGATCTTACATTATAAGGAGTTAAATCTACATCAGCACCTGTGCCATTGTAGATTTCGACATATTTGCTGTTGCCTGAACCTGCTTCAGCATATTCAGAAATAATCATACCGACAGGAACATCACCAGCTATGTCAATGACGAAGTTTGCAGAGGTTACTGCACTATCTTCAAAGCCTACTTTAGTAGCAATAGCTTTCACAGTTGCATCATCATATAAGGTGAAAGGATCTGTATAGGTAGTAGAAGCTATAGTTGGAGTTGTACCATTTGTTGTGTAATGGATAGTAGCACCATCTGTAGCACTGGCTAAAGTAACTATCTGAGCGGTAGCAAATGTGCCACCGGCTGGACTGATAGTAGGTTGAACACAAGTATAGACAGGAGTGCCACCATAAATAGTGGAGACCCATTCAGGATGATCAATAAAAGGATTTCTGTTAGTTTGATAATCTTGAACTTTATTGTTACGAATGATTTCATTAGCATCAACAGGATCGTCATTATGCCATTCTAACAAAGTAGCAAGCATATCAACATTAATAGCACCTGAATTAGGTGTTGGTTTATCAAGAGGTAAATTGTAACGAAGGTTCATATAGAAAAATGAACGGGCTACATTACCTTTATGTTGATCAGCAACTTGGAAAACAGTAACGCCATCTGAGTTACTTCCTCTATAAGAAGTGTAACCCGGAGCTTCTGACCAAGCTTGAGCTGTAGCTGTTGAAGCAACATCATCAAAAGAGAGATTGCCACGAGAGCTATTCACACCGGATAGAGTTGGGAAAAGATGATTAACATCTGCCTTAGCTCTACCAACTTCACCTTGAGAATCATAATCTTCTATCCAGCTTTGAGGATAAGTGTGTTCACAATTCATTCCACTAGGAGCAGAAGTGTTGCCATAAGCATGATTTTCTAATTTGCCTGTATAAACACATGTAACTGTACCATTAATATTATCAAGATTACTGTACATTACTGCTCTAGCACCATCATAACTTGTACTTGTATTAGTAGAAACTAAGTTTTTAAGCTGAGTTCTTAAAGCTGCACCTTCAGTAGCTGTGATTCCGGTATAGTAAGTAAGTTCACCGGGAGCTGTTACTGTGATGTAACCGGCTTTGTATTCGGTGCCTTCTCTTAAGCCACTATCAAGTACATATAGTTTTACAGGATATGTACCTGGTGCATTGTAAGTGAAGGAAGGATTAGCAGCAGCTGAATCTTCTGTGTTATCACCATTGAAATCCCAACTATATAAGTATGGTGCTTCGCCACCTGATACTAAATTAGTGAAATTCACTGTTAAAGGAGCTTCGCCTGCTGTAACATTAGCTGTGAAATTCACAACGAGTGGGTCTGGTGTAGGACCTCCACCACTTGTGCCGATTACGGAGAAGTCATCAAAGTAGTTATCTCCGCTTGCACCATAAGTTCTAACTTCAAATCTGAAGCCATTAGCAGTGGCAGGAGCAACTAAAGTGTGAGTAACATGTTGCCAACTAGCATTATCTTCTGAATAGGTAGCAGGTCTTAATTCTGCTTCATTATCAGCAATGGTTGTTGTCCCATTTAGCCAAAAAGACCAGCTTCTTGATCTAGCAACGGTATCATTATCTAAATACCAATAAGAGATAGTATAAGATTGACCGCCAATAATACCGGTAACATCTTGACTAAACTTTTTTGTTCCGGCAGCAGTGTGTTTAACAGAATAACTTCCACCATGAACTGTTGTTGCTTCTTGATTAACATTTTGAACAACGCTCCAACCAGTAGGATGAGTAGCATCAGTCCATAATTCAAAACCACCGTTAGTCATTAGTTCTGTCGCTTCACCACTATCTTCTAAAACAGTGATATAAGCTAATTTCACTTCTTCACTTTCATTCACTTCTTCATCTAAGACATAAAGTGAAACGGAATAAGTGCCTGGTTCTGTGTAAGTGTGGGATGGATTGGCTAAATCAGAATCTTCTGTGCCATTATTATCGAAATCCCAACTGTAATAGTAAGGTGTGGTTCCGCCCATTACAGTAGAGGTAAAGTTGACTGTTAAGGGGGCTACGCCGGTTACTAAATCTGCAGAGAAATCAGCAGCTAATTCGATAGGAGTAGGTCCGCCTTCACCATAATCTATAGTGAAATCATCATATAACATTCTCTCACCGGCAGTAGTGTTAAATCTGATTTGAATTGTAGAACCGGCATTAGGTTCGATAGGTGTTGCGAAAGTGTGGGTGTATTGAAGATAAACCTTATCCCCAGAGAAAATATCTCCGGTGATAGCTTCAATTAAAGTAAAAGTAGTACCACCATCTGTACTATATTCAATATCTACATTAGGTTTAGGGCTATTATCCCAGCGAGCCATATAGACACTAAAGCCATTAAGCGTTAAATCCATCTCTGCCAATAAATGTTTTTCGCCTACCGGATCACGCGAAGTTTCAGCTATTCTCCAAGCATGTACTCCTGAATGAAGCACATCTTGTGGTGCTACTCCCCTAAAAGCAGAATTACTAGAAAAAGTAAGTCCACCAGGAGCAGAAGCATTTGTATATGTTTTTGCGTTATAGCCTGTCATGGATCCACCTGACCAATAACTGTCAGTATCAAAGTCTTCAGTATATGTGTCAGCAAAGAGGGAGCCCATGCTTAACATCAGTACTATCATAAGTAAAATATTCAGATATCTTTTCACATATCCTCCAAAATTTATTCTGGTTTATTGTTGAATTCAATTCTTTATAAGTTCAAAACAAATAAGATATTCAACATTTATCGTTGTGTAAGAGAGCAGTTTTTTGTACGCGCAACAGTCCCCTTTTACTATAATAAAATATTTCTTAACTATAGCTTTCTAAAAAACTTAACTATCTCGCATAAAAGATCTTTGTAGATTGGTGTGGTATTCTTTTCTACTTATAATACGCCTTTCGGCATATTTGTTTCTATTATAGTCTAAATTTAAAATGGGTAAATAAACTGTCAAGGATTAAACAATATAGAAGAGTTTTTAGCCACGAATGAACACAAATAAGCACGAATGAAGAGATAAAATGAGGGAGAGATTGAGAGAGGGGATGAGGGGAGAAAGAACTTTATCCGCAGATTACGCAGATTAACACTGATTACTAATAAGCTATTTTCTTCTTTACTTTAAACTCTGTGAAACTCTTCTTTAAACTCTTCTTCACTCTGTGTTAGGGATTCTTCTTAGTTTTTCTTATTTGTGGCTTTGTGTCTTTGCCTGGGAGGGCGTAATATACTTCATGAAGACCACTGGTAAAATATATTCTTTCTTATTCATTCGTGTTCATTTGTGTTCATTAGTGGCTAAATCTTAATTCTTCATTGACAGCAA
>JBAYZI010000150.1:0-6421 GCA_041672585.1 Cloacimonadales bacterium (SeqCode)
CAAAAAGTGGGAGATCGTCCCGGAGGTTACACCCGCATCATCAAAACGGGATATCGCTTGGGCGACAATGCCCCCATGTGCTTTATCGAACTGGTAGATTTCAACGAAAACATGCTTCAAGAAAGCAGACCCAAGAGAACAAGAACGCGCCGTTCGCGTAAAAAATCTGCAGCCAAAGCTACCGGTGCCGAGGCCCTTTCTTCCGATACTCCCGTTTCCGACGTAGAGGGAAAAGCAGAAGGAAAAGCAGCGAAAGCAAAAGGTAAAGTTTCCGGTGAAAGCGCAAAAAAAGTAAAAGCCAAAACCACAGGCACGGGTACCGAGGAAGCCAAAAGCGAAGCTCCTGAAGCGAAAACTGCCACAGAAACTTCGACCAAAGAAGCTCCTCAGGCCGAGGGCGGCTCGTCTGAACAGACCGAAACCGGTCCATCTGAACAGGCTGAAAATGCTTCGTCTGAAAAGAAAGAAGACGACAAAAAAGAAGGGCCCCAAGCTCAAGCCGAGACTGAGGCCGATGAAGATACAAAAAGTTGATGAAACTTCCGGACAGGAGTTGAAGCTAAACGCCGAGAAAAGCAGTGAGCAGCGCTACGAATCCCTTCGTGGCGCTTTTTTCATTTTTAAAAATTATCGTGTACATTTGCAATACCAACCCCCAAAAAACCGAAAATTATGCGCATAAAAGACATTCTTCAGGTAATCGAACAACTTGCTCCTCCTGCCTTGCAGGAAGATTTCGATAACGCCGGCCTGCAAGCGGGCGATGCCACTCGCGAAGCAACGGGCGCACTTCTGTGCATCGATGTAACGGAAAACGTTATCGACGAGGCCGTTTCGTTGGGATGCAACCTCGTCATTTCCCATCACCCCCTGCTTTTTCGGCCGTTAAAGTCGCTCACCGGTCAAACCTACATCGAACGATGCCTCATCAACGCCGTCAAAAACGATATCGCCGTATATGCGGCACACACCAATCTCGATAACGTACAGGGCGGCGTAAATTACAAACTGGCCGATATGCTGGGATTGCAACAAGTGCACATCCTAAGCCCGAAGAAAAGCGCTTTGCTCAAGCTCGTCACCTTCGTACCCGAATCCCACGCCGACTCGCTTCGCAGCGCACTTTTCAACGCCGGTGCCGGCAATATCGGCAACTACGATTCGTGCAGCTACAACCTCATTGGCGAAGGCACGTTCAGGGCCCGCGACGGGGCCAACCCGTTTGTAGGTAGAGTGGGCGAGCTGCATTTCGAAAAAGAAATACGCATCGAAACCGTGCTTCCCCGCCATCGTCAGGACGACGTGCTTCGTGCCTTAATTGCCGTGCACCCCTACGAAGAACCCGCCTACGACTTTTATCCTTTGGAAAATGCATGGGCTCAAGCCGGCAGCGGCGTAGCAGGCGTCCTTCCCGAGCCGATGTCCGAACAAGAGTTTCTCTATCAGCTGAAAGATATTTTCAACCTTCCCACCATCCGTCACACCAAGATGCAAAACCGCGAAATCCGCGATGTGGCCCTCTGTGGCGGTAGCGGCGCTTTCCTCATCCCTCAGGCCGTGGCCTACGGAGCCGATGCCTTTGTTACCGGTGAAGCAAAGTATAACGACTTTTACGATGCCGAAGGACGTATATTGCTCGCTGTGGTAGGGCATTACGAGTCGGAAATTTGCACAAAAGACATCTTTTACGATGCCATTTCAAAAAAATATCCTACCTTTGTAGTCCATAAATCGGCGTTCGATTCGAACCCCGTAAAATATTTGTAACTCGTTGACGGTCCGACTTGTTCCCGTCGTTACAAATGAAATGTGGTAATGAAACGATGAAGCAATCGTTTAATTACTGCATTTTTTTGTCGGTTACACACGCATGAAATGCGATATTTTTAGTCACATTCACAATAAAAACAACATTTACAATAAAAACATACCACTATGGCAACCAAGAAAAAAAATGCAAAAGATGTATCGCCGGAAGAAAAGTTGAAGACCCTTTACAAGCTTCAAACGTATCTCTCCGAGATCGACCGCATCAAAACCCTTCGGGGCGAACTACCGTTGGAAGTAGCCGACCTCGACGACGAAGTTGCGGGTCTGAATACCCGAATTGCCAAATTCGAAGCCGATCTCGATGAAATCAACAAAGCGATAAAAGCCGAAAAGGTAAAGATCGAAACCGGTAAAGCAAAGCTTGAAAAGTACAATACTCAGCTCGAAAATGTGCGCAACAGCAAAGAATACGACCATTTGTCAAAGGAAATCGAGTTTGAGACACTCGAGATCGAGTTGGCCGAAAAGCATATTCGCGAGTATCAGGAGGAAGCCAAAGCCATTAAAGAGCAAATCGAGGCGGCCAATGAACTGCTAAAAGAAAAAATGCTCGATCTGGAACAGAAGCGCAAAGAGCTTAACGAAATTATTTCGGAGACCAAAGCACAGGAAGAGAAACTTCGCGAAAAAGTAAAAAGAACCGAAGCAAAAATAGACCCTCGTCTACTGGCTGCTTTCCGCCGTATCCGCAAAAATGCCCGCAACGGACTGGCCATCGTCACCATACAGCGTGGTGCTTGCGGCGGTTGTTTCAACAAAATTCCGCCTCAGCGTCAGTTGGATATCAAGATGGGCAAAAAGATCATCGTGTGCGAATACTGCGGGCGCATCCTGGTCGACCCCGAACTTGTCGGCGCTCCCGTTGTCGAATAATAAACCCCTTTAAATATTTGCAGCCGCACGACTTAGTTGTCATGCGGCTGCAGTTTTTTTAGCGATTATGTGTTTGTTTGAGCTGCGGTTTGTTTGAGCTGCGGCTGCAAATATTTGAAATTGGTGAGTAATGCACTAAAAGGGTAATGCACTGAAAGGGTTAATGCACTGAAAGGGTAATGCACTGAAAGGGTAATGCACTGAAAGGGTAATGCACTGAAAGGGTAATGCACTGAAAGGGTAATGCACTGAAAGGGTAATGCACTGAAAGGGTAATGCACTGAAAGAATTGATGCACTGAAAGAATTGATGCACTGAAAGAGTAATGCACTGAAAGAATTGATGCACTAAAAGAGTTAATGCACTAAAATTGGAAAGCAAATCCTCCCAGAATATTGATGGTTTGGGCGGGATAACCGTACCAAATATCGTACTTCTTCGATAAAATGTTGTGCACCCGCACGTTGAGCGAGATCGCCGGCGTAATGTTGTAAATCATGCCCGCATTCAAATCGTTGATATTCTTCATCTTCACGTTCTCGCCGTTGAAAAACGACCACCTCCCCGAAGCCAGGTAATAATCCACCGTAAATTTCATCTCGTTCGAAGTCTGTATCACCACCCTCACATCCGTTTCCACATCCGGCATGTTCCACGCCTCGGCATCCTCAATCTCCATATCTCCCAGGCGAGCCTCCTTCACCGAATAGAAATTCTTCTTCAACCGAAACGAAATATCCAGCGGCGCCCAAATATTCCATCGGATCAATCCGCCAATGTGCGAGTGGGAAAGATCGCCGTATGCCGGCACCAGCGGCTCTTTTACGACCCATTCCGGCAATGCTGTTTCGGAGTCGGTCTCAATCTCGTTCTCGGGGACACTCTGCAGCACTTGATCCATCACCGGAAAATGTGCATCGTCCGTTTTTCGGAAACCGCCGAAAACATCCAGCCTAAACCCTTCCAATTCGCCCATCTTTATGCCCGCTTCCACGTCCACGTAGGTAAACGACGGCTTCACCGCGACACCCGGTTTGTAGTAGCGCGACTCCCGCATCACGTTCAGGTACGTATTATCGTCAATACCCCCCTTCACGTTCGCATAGAACGACGATTTGTCGGTCATCATCAACGTAAACTCCACATTGGGTGCCACCCGCACCATATCGTTATCGCCAAACTGCAGCTGTACATCCGCACCCAGCCGCGTCTCCCAGTTCAGTCCGTCGAACAAAACAAACGGAGCCGCATCCACCAACAGGTAATTTTTTATACCCGACGGTCGGTTGTAAAACACCCCCTTCACCTTACCGTCCACACCCCATTGGCTGCCTCCGTCGAAAGGCCTCGTCATTCCCGCCATCGCTTCCAGTTGGCTGCCTGCCGTACCTTTCTCGCCCGGCTCGCAACCGAATTTCGAAGAAAAATGCATAAAATCGACATACCCCCTATACTTATCTTCTTCCCATTCGAAAGCATCCATTCCCGCACTCAGTTGAAACACCTCCAATCGCTGTTTTTCGTCGTCGAAAAGGCGATCCTTGCCAAAGGTATTGCCGTAATAATTGAACTTCGAATGCAGGTACGACGCCTGCAAATTCAGTCGGTAAGCATCGAAGAGATGGCTATACTCCGCTCCGCCTTTCGTATCCATGAAATAAGCCGTTGTCGTTGCCGGGTCCGACTTCTGCGCATACTTCACGTCGCCGTTGGTCGAGTGGTGCAGCACCCTCACATTCAGCTTATCGTTCTCCGTATCCACCAACCGGTAACCCAGCGCCCCGTCCACGTTGGCGTAATTTCCTGCATTCATGAAGAAATGCCCCCTTTCCGTACTGAACGGAATCGCCGTCATGATACTTGCCGGGCGCGGAATCGCAATCTCAAACGGCGGATTCGTTCGTCCCGCCCACGAAGCATACTCCATGCTCGGTTTTCTCGACACCGGTTCGGGCAACGCCGGCAGCGAACTGATTTTCGCCGCATCTTTCAGCGTCGGGTTAAACTGTCGTTCCAGCTCCATCTGCCTTCTCAGCAACGAATCCTGTTGCTGCGCCAAAACACCTGCGGCAACCATCAACCCCGCCGCCAAAGGGAATACATATCTTTTCATCTTCAGCTTGATCTTCTTCATTTTCAATTCAGTTTACGCAACCGTTCGTCAATCATCTGCCGAATATCGGCCTCGTTGCCTTTGTAGTTCGCCTTCAAGCTCTGCAAATACTGCTTCGCTTGAAAAGCATCGCCCCGTGCCGCATACGTATCTGCCAGCACGATAATTGCCCGCGCCATCCAATACTGATGGGGCGTCCCTTTCTGCATGAAATCCTTCACCTGCGCCTCCGCCCTGTCGTACGATTTCCATCGGTAATACGTATCCGCCAGTATAAACTGCGCCTCCGCCCCATACACGCTGCGCGTGTCGTTGGCAATCGCCTGAAAATCGGCCATCGCCTTATCCGGATCCTTCAGCTGCAGATACGCCTTTCCCCGCAGGTAGCGCGCCTCCGTCGCCATCTCCGGCGACAGGGCGGCACTTGCCAACAAATCGGTAGCCGTACGCACCGCCTCGTTGTAATTCTCCAGCTTCATCTGCGTGCGGAGCACCCCCATCAGCCCCTCCTGCCGGTTGGCCGCATTGCGGCTCGTGTTGGCCAGCTTCGCATAATCCGCCAGCGCCTGTCGGTAATTGCCCTTCTCATACTCTGCCTGCGCCGCATACAGCAACGCATTCTCCATAAATTCGGTATTCCCGGCATCGATCACCTTGCGAAAATACCCCAGCGCTTCGTCTTTGTTTCCTTTCTCGTCCGCTATCACGCCCAGATAATAATTCGCATCGCTGCCGAACGCCCCGTCGGGATAACTCTGCAAGTAGCGAATCAGCGCCTGTCGGGCCTCGTCTCTCGAGCCCTTCATGTACACCCTTTCGGCCGCCAAAAACGTCAGCGAATCCTGTCGCGACGGCGCAATCCGCAACCCTCCCGGCAGCGAATTGGCATAGTTGATATACGACTCGATATCGTTCATGTCGCGATACACCGTTTCCAGCGAAATCAGCGCATTGCGCGCATCCTCCGAACCCGGAAACTTCTCGATCACCCGCTTGTATGCCGCCACGCTCTTCGGATAATTGCCCGTATTGTAATACAACTGCCCCAGCTGGATACCCGCCTGACTCGTAAGCGGACTGTCGGGAAACTTCGCTATCAGCTCCTCCAACGCCTTTATCGCCTCCGTCTCACGGCCGAGCATCGTCAGCGCGCGGCTCTTTTCATACAACGCATCGTCGTAATATATCGAGTTGGGATAGCGGCGCATCAGCTCGTCCAGCTCCCTGATCTTGCCCTCGTAATTCCGCTGCAACCCCATCACAAAAGCCTTCTGAAACGCCGCATAGTCTGCCGTTTGCGGATTCACCTCCGCCGCCTGCGCATACCGGCGCTCGGCCTCGGCAAAATTGCGGTTGTAATAATAAATATCCCCCAATCGGTTCAGCGCATCGGCATACTCGGGACGGTTTTTGTTCGTTTCCGCCGAAAGATACTGTTGAAACGACCGCATCGCCTCGGCATACCGGTTTTGGTTAAACTGCGCATACCCCAGACTATACCACCCCAACGCATAATTCTTGTCCGTCGGCCGGGCATTGTCGACAAAAGCCTTGAAATCCGCTTCGGCGTTCCTGTAATTTCCCATTCGGTAATACGACTCCCCC
>JBAYZI010000151.1:0-6362 GCA_041672585.1 Cloacimonadales bacterium (SeqCode)
CAGAAGTACTTAATCTCGCACTGCTTAAAGAGCCTAAATAGATGGATTTCAAAATAGTTGAACACTCTTCTTTGCCTGATAAGACCATAAATCTGATAGTCAAGATGAATACAAAAGATCAATTGCTCTTTTGCTGTATCTTAGAAGCATGGGAAGGTGTGTTTAATTACACAACAATAGATAAGGCAAATGCTCTAATGAATATCAAAATTGCTAAAGATTTTGAGCAAGAAGCAGAGGAACTTTTGAGTTTTTTGCAAACTTATTAGAACCGTATCTGTTTTGTTAATAGTAAGATATAAGTTATACCTTAATTTATATTAAAGAAAGTTATAAAAAGTATCTTGACAGAAAAATCGTAATCAATAAATATGATTTCACATAACGGAGACGGGGTGTAGCGCAGTCCGGTTAGCGCACTGGTTTTGGGAACCAGGTGTCGGAGGTTCGAATCCTCTCACCCCGACCATCTCTAATATGTTAAATATTGATGGGCGCATAGCTCAGTTGGGAGAGCGCTTGCCTTACAAGCAAGTGGTCGGGGGTTCAAGTCCCTCTGCGCCCACCATCATTTTTAATCCGAAATATTATATTTAATATACATCGGGCGCATAGCTCAGTTGGGAGAGCGCTTGCCTTACAAGCAAGTGGTCGGGGGTTCAAGTCCCTCTGCGCCCACCATCATCTTACTTGAGCCAACTTCATGTTGGCTTTACTTTACTAAGTACTTGCCAAGTACATACTTTTATTAGGACGGGGTGTAGCGCAGTCCGGTTAGCGCACTGGTTTTGGGAACCAGGTGTCGGAGGTTCGAATCCTCTCACCCCGACCAATAAAACTTTCCAACTCTTATAATCATAAACGAAACACTACTGATCCCTTACAGGGATAGTCGTTTGGTTGGGTATTCATACCCGGGTTAATCCTTGAAATACAAGGATTCAACCACCGGGGTAAACTACTGATCCCTAATGGGATTTAAGAAGCTGATAAACCAATGTCTTTCAATTAAACAAATAAACAAATCAACAATCCCTAAATTCGTATAGAAGTGCTTTATCATTCTCAGTGCCTTTATATATGGTAGTTAAATATCCTTTTTTTCAATGGTTCATAGCTCCTATCTCTCTCCTACTTCGTATAGTATGCGAGAACTCATCGAGCTACCCGCTAAGATCTCTTGACATTCAAAGGTACAAAAAGTAGTAATATTTTTTTGATTACCTATAATTTTATTGTTAGGTGGGCATAACATGTACGATAGTTTTATCCTCGGCTATTAGATATATATCTAATAGTGAAAATAATCAAAGAAAGATTTAAGAACCGGGACAAAATTAGAGAAAGCTGTCCCTATAGTAAGTGAGGGGTGGGAAATAATTTGCAAAAGCACATGAAAGATGAGAAGAATAGAGACCTTTTATGATGTTTTTTCTGTTGAATCGTTGAATTATTTAATTGTTTAATCGATTGCTATTTGTTGCGAAACCTCTTAAATCCCCTTGGGGAGTTATAGAAAATAAATTCTTTTGGAGTGTCTGAGAACACAACCTATTATATTATCATCTCCCTTCGCTAAAGCTTCGGAAGATGTATCCATCCTGGATTTAAGATTCTCATTGCTTACCGCAATGATGCACTCAAGGATGAGTGCGTTCCCAGTAGAAGAGGTTGCAGTCTGCTAATTCGTGAAATTCGTTTTAATCCGTGAAAATCTGTGGCTAAATATTTCTTTATCTTCAATTATTAATTATTAATTAAAAAAGGTGGCACCTTTTAAGCACCACCTTTATTCTTACAAAGCAAAGTTATTTAGTTTAGTGATCCTTTAAAGGACTCCACTCTTTCCAAACATTACCAACTAAGGCAGGTCCCGGTTTAAGCACTTTCTTGCCTGGTTCCCAGCCTGCAGGACACACTTCTGCGCCTTTAGTTTTGCGTACATGTTGGAAAGCTTGAATTTGACGAATAGTCTCTTCTAATTTTCTTCCAACAGGAGGAGTTAATACTTCCATAGCTTGGACAACTCCATCAGGGTCAATAATAAAGCGACCTCTGAATTCAACACCGGCAGCTTCATCATAAACGCCGTACATCTTTCCTACATGTCCTGCACCATCAGATGCCATGTGGAAAGGCACATCTATTTCTGCCATTTTCTTTAATTCTTGGTCATTCCATACTTTGTGTACGAATTGACTATCTACACTCATCGAAATTACTTCTGTATCCAAAGCTTGAAGCTTATCATAATTTGCAGCGACCGCTGAAACTTCGGTTGCTCAGACGAAGGTGAAATCGCCTGGATAGAAGCATAGCACTACCCATTTGCCTAAATAATCTGATAGTTTAACGGAAGTGAATCCGCCTTTATAATACGCAGGTGCTTCAAAATCAGGGGCTTTATGTCCCACTCTTACTATTTCCATTCTACTCTCCTTAACTTCTATTTCCTCATTTTGCTTCTGAGGTTGTTTTTCAATTTTAGTTATAGGTCTTGCACAACCTACTGCTTTTTCTTCCATAAAATACTCCTTTATTTAGTTGTTCTAAATAAATAACTGCTTTCCTAAATTATAAGCGATTATAGATATTAAACAAGTTTATAATTCAACTAATTATGTGAATTGATTATAGCCTACATTGTATCAACTGTTTATGTAGTAAGTTATAACTTTAATTTAACCATTATTATCCTATTTTAATTTAACAACTCATTCTTCTTCATTTCCTAATTGACAAGTTCATCAAGTATAACATTTGTGTAATAACTCCTCCTTAAGAGATTATTAGGAAGAAGTAGAGAAGGAATAAGGTAACAGATGGAAACGATAAATCACAGTGCAGCTAATAGAACATCGAAAGAGATGAAGATAATCAAATATTCTACAGTATTTAACTTTAGTTTTGGTTTAGTAGGCATCTTTTTTGCTATTCTTACCAGCTCCAGATCAATCATGTTTGATGGGCTATACTCCTTTGTGCTTAGTTTCTTTACCTTGGCTTCAGCACGCGTGGTTAGGCTAATAACGAAAGGTCAGACAGTTAATTATCAATTTGGTTATGGTGCTTTTGAGCCTATGTTAATCATTATTAGGTCTATATTCTTGTTTGGTATGTACGTGGTTTTAGGTTACGATGCTATTTCTGCTCTTTTTTCAGGCGGATATCCAATAGGTACTTATTTTGCTCTAATCTATGCCGTAATCAGCACAGTAGCTTGTTTCTTAATTTGGATAATGCTCCGGAATGCAGCTCGCCGTAATACTTCACCGGTTTTAAAAGCTGAAGCATACGGTTGGTTTTTAGATACAATTCTCAGTGCTGCTGTTCTGCTTGCCTTCCTCTTTATGCTTGTTTTAAAACATTTGGGAGCACACAGTTATCTACCTTATATCGATCCCTTTATTACCCTTAGTTTAGTCCTTTTCATGCTTCCTTCGTTACTTAATATGTTTTTAGATAATTTTAGAGATTTAGTTTCAGCTGCTCCCTCTTTAGAAGTTCAGGAAGAGTTAAGAACGATAATGGATGGTTTTCAGGAGAAGTATGGCTTTGTGAAGTTTGAGAATTACTCTGAGAAACGCGGAAGAAGTCTTTATTTAATCTCCCATGTTTATCTTGATCATGAAATGCCGATTAAGACTTTAGATAGAATCAGGAAAGAGATGGTGAGAGCTATTAAACGCTGGTGGTTCTACTCTGATATTGATATATTATTTACCATTAATCCGGACTGGATTAGGATGTCTAATGTTAATTCAAAGATAGGGGTTAAAAAGAAAAGGATTCTTTTATTGAAGAAGCCGGGGGGTAAATAGGTAGAAGTTTAAGACCACACCCCGTGAAAATACCGGCATCCCCTCGTTGATGAACAAGACGCAAAATGTTGCGTCTCTACATACCGGTGTTTCTCGGTGGTTTCATCTTCTTTCTTCTTCCTCTTAAAACTCTGTGAGACTCCTCTTAACCTCTGTGTAACTCTGTGTTAGGGTCTTTTTCTTGTTCGTGAAATCCGTGAAATCCGTGGATATATTCTTGCTTTCTTTTTAATTTCTAATTGCTAATTGCCCTCTCCCCTACGAAATTTCAAAGATATCTTGACTAATTCTCTCTCTTTTATTATGTTATTTATATGGAAAAAAACATTGAAATGATATTATCAGCCTTGACCGATCACAGAGAAGTCAAGAAAAGTTACCGTAGTTACTTAAGATATATTCACAATATTTTGGAAGAGTATCTCTTAATCAAGAATAGCGTCTTTATCTTTAGGATACAGAACTACTTCATTAAAAGTGAATATATCAACCGTAATTGGTTTTTACGCATTGATAATATTGATAATGACAAGAGTTATGCATCTCTGAAAAACATCTCGATTAAGGAGATTATTAATCTTAATCCCAGGCTACGACTACTCTCAAAGACCTTTCAAAAAGAGAACGATTTAAATATTTTATATGATTCCATAGAGGATACCCAGAGCTTAAAAAAGCTGAGTAACTTCATCTTTTTCATGTTAGATTCCCTTTTTTCTCAATTTATTCAGACTCAAAAAGCTAAGAAAGTAATCTGTCTTTTTAAGTTAAAAGCTCTCGCTTTAGCACCAAATGTTACCGTAGAGAGCTATCTCCATTCCATTGTGGGAGTTATAGCTTCTACTTGGACTTTTAATCAGTATGCCCAAGCACGAATTGTCTATCAAAACCATGAGGTAACCACAAAACGTTTCTCTTCCAGTATTCTCTCTATGCAGACAGATTTATACAAGGACCAAAATCCGGTGGGATTCTTAGAAATCGTCTATCCGGAGTCTATTCTTAATCAAGCTGAATATCCCTTTTTGCAAGTAGAAAAACAGCTAATTATTGATATTGCTACTGAGTTAAGCATTATTCTTAGTGAATATCTAAATAGTCGCGATAACTCACAGTTTCTTAAGCAGTTAAGGCATACTGACAGATTAGCCACGCTAGGGCAACTTGTCTCAGGAATTTCCAACCAACTTAATGAACCGCTTAATGATATTCTTGGCTTTTCAGAACTCTTATCTATTAATGACAGCTTAGATGCTGAAGCTAAAGTAGATCTTAAAAAGATTATCAATGCTTCTTTATCTGTCCGCGATACAGTTAAGAAGTTAATGCATTTCTCCGGAGAAGTTGCTTCCAAATTGGAGAAAGTTGATATTAATGATAGTATCAAAACCGCACTTTCGCTATTGCGTGCTAGGTCGAACCGTAAAGATATAGAAATAAAACTTCATCTGCATTCAAGCATTCCTTATATCTTAATCGACTCTTCTCAATTTCACCAAATCTTAGTCAATATTCTATTAAATTCAGAGCAAGCTATCAAGCATGATAAGGGAGTAATTGAAATTACCACAGAAACCCACGAGAATAGTGTCATAATGACGATTTCTGATAATGGTGAAGGAATTCCGGCAGAGCTGAAAAGTAAGATATTTATCCCTCTTTTCTCTACTAAACATGAGAATATAGGAACTGGTATCGGTCTTTCGGTAGCTAAGAATTTAATCGAAGCTAACGGCGGTGTTATCTCTTTCCAGAGTTCTGTTAAAGCAGGAACCATCTTTACATTAGTGTTCCCAATTCATAAAGAGGTAGCTGATGAATAATGCCAGTATTCTCATTTTTGATGATAACCAAAAGACGATTGAGATTATTAAACGGAACTTGGTCAGAAAAGGTTATCAAGTCTATACTACTACTACATTTGGCTTAGCTCGTGAAATCTTAGCCGAGATTCATATAGATCTCTTAATCACAGGACTGCAAATCCCGGAAATCAATGGTCTTGATGTGATTAAATATGTGAATGAGCATCACGCTAAAACAGAAACCATGATTATCACTGACTTCCCTACCATTAGCTCTGCAGTGCAAGCTGTGAAAGCAGGAGCAGAAAACTATTTAGCCAAGCCTTTCACTTCTGAGGAATTGCTTAAAAGCGTAGAAGAAGTATTGAGTAAAGTAAAGGACAGACAGACTTTAGAGAATCCCATTCCTTCTAAACTGGGTACACGATTCGGGATTATTGGTTCATCTAAACCGATGCAAAGCATTTTTAGAATTATTGAAAAAACCTGTTCAATCAACTCTACTATCATTATTAATGGTGAAAGCGGAACCGGTAAAGAGTTGGTTGCCCGCGCCATTCATTATAGTGGCTATCGTGCTTCAGCACCTTTTGTGCCAATCAACTGCGGTGCCATTCCTGAATCATTATTAGAGAGCGAACTATTTGGTCATCTCAAAGGTTCTTTCACCGGAGCAGACCACACCAAGGAAGGATTCTTCCACAGTGCTAATAAAGGGACTATCTTTTTAGATGAA